>NZ_JAGS01000001.1:2846351-3162612 GCF_000526775.1 Ruminococcus albus AD2013 | reverse complement strand
TTTGCAGTTGAAGCTTTCGTGATAATGCTCTCCGAGCTTGACCACGAATCCTATGAGTACACCCTCCGCGAGACCCGCACAGGCGAGATAATCGAAGATGTCAAAGACCTCAACAGCGAGGTGGGTATACTGTTCATCAACGACTTCAACCGCAAGGTGATACTCAAACTGCTGAAAGAGAACAATCTGGTCTTCCACCCCCTTTTCCGCGCCGACCCCCACGTTTTCATCAGTAAGGAACACCCCCTCGCAAAGGAAAAGCAGGTCACCTATGAACAGCTTGAAGACTACCCCTTTGTATGCTTCGAGCAGGGTCAGCTGAATTCCTTCTATTTCTCCGAAGAGATATGCAGTACCCGAACATTCAAAAAGCAGATACACGTAAGCGACCGCGCAACGCTGTTCAATCTCTTAGGCGGACTCAACGGCTATACCATATCCAGCGGCGTGCTGGGCAGTGATATCAACAGCGGCACCATAACCGCCGTTCCTCTCGTCACCGATGAAGATATGCTGTTGGGCTGGATAGAGAACAGCCGCACAGGACTTTCCAACGCCGCAAAACGCTATGTGGATACCCTGAAAAAGGTCATCGACAGCTATGGCTTCATCCTTCTCGACGAAAGCTCTGATATTTCGCAGTAAAAATTCACATTAAATTTACAAATTTCGTCGTCTGATATGATATAATAAGCTTTGGTATTTTATTACGATAAAGCATTATTCTGAAAGGAAGTAAAATAATGAGTGACAAGAATCTTGAAGAAATGAGTTTTACCACCCGCGCTATCCACGTCGGCGCTGAGCCAGACCCCGCAAGCGGTGCTATCGAGCCTTCTATCTATATGGCAAACAGCTTCCTGCTGCCCTATGACCCTTCTACTATGAACTGGTCTGCATCAGAAGCTAATATATATACCAGAAACGGCGGCGTCAATCAGGGTATGCTGGAAAAGAAAGTCGCTAATCTCCACGGCGGTGAGGACTGCGTAGTTCTCGCAAGCGGTGTTGCAGCACTTTCCGCTCTGTTCTTCACAAAGCTCAAAAATGGCGACCACGTTATATTCTCCACTGTTACATATATCGCTACCTACCGTATCTTCAACGAACTCTGGTGCGAAAAGTGGGGCATCGAGACAAGCATAGTTGACTGCACTGACATCGAAAAGATAAAGGCTGCAATCAAGCCCAACACCAAGCTTATCCACTTCGAGACTCCCGGCAATCCTACCTGCTGTATCTGCGATATCGAAGCTATCGTAAAGCTGGCACACGAGAACAATATACAGGTATCCGTTGATAATACATTCTCTTCGCCTTACAATACCAGACCTCTGGAATACGGTGTTGATTTCGTTGTTGAGAGCCTTACAAAGTACATCAACGGCCACGGCGATTCCATGGGCGGCGCTATCATCACCGACCACGAGACCTGCGAAGCTATCCGCTATCAGGCACAGGTAAATATCGGCGGCTGCATCAGCCCCTTCAATGCATGGCTGATACAGAGAGGTGCTGCTACATTCCCTCTGCGTATGCAGGTGCATAACGACAACGCTCTGGCAGTAGCTGAATGGCTTGAAAAACAGCCCTGCGTAAGCTTCGTAGCATACCCCGGTCTGAAGAGCTTCAAGGGTCACGAGCTGGCAGTAAAGCAGATGAAGCACGGCTTCGGCGGCGTACTCAGCTTCGGTCTCAAGGGCGAGCACGACCTCTACAACAGAGTAGTTACTCACCTGAATGTATTCACATCAGCTGTATCACTGGGCAACACAGGCAGCCTGATAGTATTCCTCGGTGAGGACGACGAGAGAATGTACCTCTACCCACAGGAATTCCACGGCGGATTCTACCGTGTGGCTATCGGTATCGAGGACAAGAACGACCTCATCAACGACCTCAGACAGGCATTCAAGGCAGAGGGTCTTGAAACCGTAGACTGATACAAAAAACAACATGATAAACTTCGCGGCATTTCCTTAAAAAGAAATGCCGTTATTTTTAGGAGAACCAATATGCCCAAACTTATTATCCTGCGAGGAAATTCAGCCAGCGGAAAATCAACCGTTGCGGCGCGTCTTCAGCATATCATCGGCAGAAATACCATGCTGATACCTCAGGACTTCGTCCGCCGCGAAATGCTATATGCCCGCGACGGCGAAGATACTCCCGCCATGCCGCTGATGATATCCCTGCTGGAATACGCCCGCGAACATTTTGATACCGCCATCATCGAGGGCATAACAAAATCGGACTGGTACAGACCTCTCTTCCAAAAAGCGCAGGAACTCTACCCAAACGAGCTGTACGCCTACTACTTCGATATCCCCTTTGAGGAAACTCTCCGCCGCCACGCCACCCGTGATAAGTGCGGCGACTTCGGGGAAAAAGAAATGCGCGAATGGTGGAACGATAAGGACTATCTGCGCTATATTCCCGAAAAGGCAATAACAGAGGATATGACAGCTGATGATATCATTAATATGATACTGCACGATATCGGTCGGGACGAACTTTTGACAGATAACAGTAACTCACAGTAACGACCCCAAATTATCAACAAAGGATGGATACTATGGTTGAAAACTCAGGGCATAACGGCCACCGTGAACGTATGCGGCAGAAATTCAGGAATGACACCGACCTCAGCACTTTCACTGACCTTGAAGTTCTCGAAATGCTGCTGTTCAGCGTCATTCCCCGTGCCGATACCCGTGAGACCGCACAAAGTCTCCTTAACACTTTCGGCAATCTGCACACAGTGCTCTCCGCCGATATAGATTCCCTTTGCCGCGTAAAGGGCGTAGGCATAAAGTGTGCCGAACACATTGTATTTCTCGGACAGGTTTTCCGCCGCGCCGAAAAAGAGAGCCTTATATCTGTTCAGGCGGACGATTTTGATGATCTCAGCCGATACCTAATAAATTTCTTCAAAGGCGACACCATCGGAAGACTATGCGCATTCAGTATCAATAAATCGGGCAGATTGACCGCCTCTACCGTCCTCTCCGTCGGTATAACAGACCGTATCGCTTTTGATATCGAAGATCTGAAAACATTCCTGAAACAAAACAACGCAGAAATGCTCCTCCTCGCCCATAACCGCACCGACGGCACCGCCGACCCCACCGAAGAAGATATTCTTCTGACCCGAAAGATACGCAATCTGCTTGATGATGAAGTATATCTCCTGGATCATGTGGCAGTAAGCACAGACAACGCAGTTTCCATGCGTTCCCGAGGCTGTTTCCGTTCATTTGAATAACAGAAAAAAATCCGAGCGTATGCAACCGTATGCATACGCTCTTTTCATGCCTGTAAATATTGCATGGTGAGATTTGTATATAACACCGCCAATACAATGGATACCCTACGCTCTCCGCGTACCCGCGCCAATGCCGAACTTAGCATGAAGCCGCTCAAAGATCCTCTCCGCGGGCTTTATGAAGATCAGCAGGAACACGCAGTTGGATACCATATAACTTACCGTGAACCATGCCGACGTCAAGGTAAGCCCCAGAAATCTTTCGGGGGTGAAACCGCCACCAAGCCAAAGAACGCTGCAAATGTCCATGAACAACGAGTAGCACAGCCCTGCCAAAGCCCCGAAAACACACAGCATCAGCCTGTTCTTTTTGAGACGTTTGCCGATAAGTCCCGCCAGCAGACCGATCAAGCCCCATATCATCATCTGAAAAGGTGTCCATATCCCCTGGGTGAAAAAGAAATTCGATATCAGTGCCGTAAGTACCCCTATCAGAAAGCCCTGTTCAGCCCCGAGGTATATCCCCGCCAGTATTATCACCGCCGCGCAGGGCTTGAATGCGGGCAAAGGCGCGAATATTATCCGCCCCGTGACCGACAGCGCCGTCATCACAGCCGCAAGGGCTATCTCTCCCGCCGAGGTATCTTTCTTCTCGAACCTTGCGAAAAACAAACCGCAAACCGCAATACCCGCCGAACCTATCAGCCAGCTGACAGACCTGTCACCGAACAGCAGACAGCCCCCTGCGATGACCGCCATACAAACCGCAAACAGCGCCGCTTTCAACGCCCTGTTCATAAGCCTGCCCCCCATAAAGCCCGACGCAGTCTCTCGACCGTGTATGCGTTTTCGACTTCACCACGCGCTATCCTGCCCGCCGCCGTGCTGAGGTATCCTGCCCCTGCGAAAAATTCTCCCGCAGGCATAAGGCTTTCCACCCGACCGCCGCAGAGTATGGCACAGCTGTCAGCAAACTCCGCCGCGCTTTCAAGGTCGTGAGTGACTGTCAGCACAGCCTTGCCCTCACCGCACAGCCTGCGTATCATATCCCCGAAAGCCCTGCGCGATACTGCGTCAAGTCCCTTTGTAGGCTCGTCCAGCAGAAGCATATCGGGCTCGCAAAGAAGCACCCTGCCGAGGGCGCAAAGCTGTGTTTCGCCGCCGCTGAGGTCGTAAGGGTGAACATCCGCCAGATGTTCACAGCCCATCATGCCAAGCATTTCATCAGCCCTTTCTTCGGGCTTTTCCATGGCTTTCAGCGCGAAGATATAGTCCTCACGCACCGTAGGCTGAATGAATATGTCCCGCGCTTCCTGCGGAAGCATGGCAATAAGCGGCGACGGCTTTTTCAAGCGTTTTCCGAACACCCTGACAGTACCCGAATAGGCTCTGCAAAGCCCTGCCAGACACCGTAAAAGCGTAGTTTTTCCGCTGCCGTTAGCACCTATCAGCGCCAGATGCTCCCCCCTGTGCAGAACCATATCCACGCCCTCAAGTATATCATCGCCCCGCCTTTCAAGGGCAAATCTCAGACCATCTGCCCGCAGTGCTTCTTCCCCGAAATTTCCGACTTCGGGCAAAGGGACTTCCCTTTCGTGAGGTATCTCACCAAGCAGTTTCCTGCCCTCTCTCACCGTCAGCGGACATTTTTCATGCCCCGCAAACACCCTCGCCGCCGCAGGCAGAAAACTTTCCGCCGCCGATACCACACACATCTCCTGCGGTGAAGTATCCGCCGTGATACGGCCATTTTCCATGAGTATCACCCTGTCGCACTCCGCAAACAAAAGCTCCGTGCTGTGCTCGGCGATGATGACCGTTGTACCGGCTTCGCGGTTAAGACGGAGTATCAGACTGCTGATATCCTCCGCCGTTACAGGGTCAAGTCTGCTGAAAGGCTCGTCCAGCAGAAGTATCTCGGGCTGCATGACCAGAGCCGCGCAAAGGCTCACCAGCTGTTTTTCGCCCCCCGAAAGCTCATCAAGTTTTCTGTCAAGAAGCTTGCCCAGACCGAAGCGGGTGATAGTCTCCGCCGCCGCACGACGTACTTTCTCGGCACTCAGCCCTGCATTTTCGGGGGCAAACATTATCTCGCCGTATACCGTATCGCTGACAAAACTGTCCTCAGGGGACTGCGCCGCATACCCTACCATGGGCTGAGGGCTTTCTGCTTTCTTTCCCAACAGCGAAATGTTTCCCGACAGTTCACCGAAAGGTGCTATTTCGGGCTTTAATAGCTTCAGAAGCGTAGTTTTTCCGCAGCCGGAACGCCCCATGAGCAGCACAAGTTCGCCCCTGCCGATTTTCAGGTCGATACCCTCGATAGCAGGCGCTTTTGCGTCATTATATCGGAACGTCAGTCCTTCGCACCATACAGCGTCCATTGAAGCCTCTCCTTTGCAAGAATGATTATCGGCAGAATACATTCTGCCATATATACCGCCGTCATCGCCATCTCATACCTGCCGAAATCCACCTTCGGAAAGAAATCCGTTGCCCCGCCGAGTGCCGATAATACAAGCCCGCCAACGGTCAGCAGTACCGCCGCCGATATGAACAGAACGTCTTTCAGGCGCAAAGCACGCCTGTCCGAAAACGTGATCTTGTGAGTACCGAAACCGCGGGCGTTCATACTCTGTGCCGCACCTGCCGCCGCTTCCGCCGACCACGCCATGCAGGCAGTAAACACCGCCGAAACTTCTTCAAGCCGTCCCGAGGGACTGTCTCCGCCGAAAAGCCCTGCGCCCCGCTGTGCTTCGCGAATGCGTGAATTTTTCCGAATAAGTCGGGGTATGAAGCCGAGGGTCATACTGACAGTCATTGCCAGTTTAGGGGAAAATCTCCCGAAGATGCCAAGCATTTCACGCTCGTTCACCAGACCTCTCAGCACTGCCAGCCACACTCCCGCGCCGCTGAGGGAAAGCCCCAGTTCAAGCCCGTAAAGCATTGATTCCAGCGTGTATGGGCGGTCGTTCACGAAAAGCAGTACCGTCATTCCCCTGTGGGAGAATACAGGATCGATGACCGCAGTAGCCGCGCATAGTGCCAGAGCACCGCACGCCCATTTAAGCCCTTTCCGCCGACCCTCAACAAGAAACAGGCAGATAAGCCCCGCGATAAATCCCGCCCCCGCCGCACTCAGCGAACGCGAGAACATTATAACCAGCAGTATGCCCATGACCGCCGCAAGCCGCGAAAGTGGTGCAAGACCTTTCATCTGCCCGCCTCCCCGAAAAACTCATCAACATACTTAAACACTATCTCGTCACCGCTTTCGGGCTGATACTCCCCGCAGTTGACCCCCGGGGTATCGCCGTTCACAGTGTATATCCAGCCGCTTTCCGCGCCCATGTCGAACTCTTCAAGTCCGCCTATACCGCTGATATACACCGCTCTGCCGCCCTTTGTTGCGAAATCTATGCCCTCATATCTGAGTACTCTTGCGGCAACATCGTAAACGCTGTCCCCCGAAGAAAGGGCGTACTTCCCGTCAAGCATAGTACCGTCCCCGGGCAGACCCTCAGCCCTGCCCACCGCCGCCGAGCAATCCACACGTATCGTAACGTACTCGCCGTCCTCAGTTACAGCCACAGGGTGAAGAGCATAATATTCCTCGGGAGTTTTGATATCCACGAACAGCACAGCCGCCGTCAGAACAGCCGCCGCCCCTGCATATATAGCTATATCCCGTATTTTCATGCTCTCAACTCCTATCTAAAATGGGGGAACGGTCGACGCAGTCACCGTCGCCCCCATACCCCCACGCTTCAAACCCTCACGCGCGTGCAACCTTGACACTCCGTGCGCTCCGCTCGTTCCTCGCTACGCGTACTCGGTCAAGTTCGCGTTCGGGCTTTGAAGCTTTTTGCCATGTTTAACGACTTTGCCGCGTGACTATTATTCTAAAATTTGGGAACGGTCGACGCAGTCACCGTCAGCCCCCATACCCCCGACGCTTCAAACCCTAACCGCGACTGCGTCGGCGGTGCGCGCATGCAACCTTGACACTCCGTGCGCTTCGCTCGTTCCTCGCTACGCGTACTCGGTCAAGTTCGCGTTCGGGCTTTGAAGCTGTTTGCCATGTTTAACAACTTTGCCGTGTGACTATTATTCTAAAATTTTGGGAATGGGCTATGCAGTCACCGTCGCCCCCTCCAACAATTATGAATTAAATAAATCCTCTCAGCCAGAGCCCCAGACTTTTCAAAAGCCCCTGCTTTCTGCAAGCCCGCCGTGATTCTTCATAAAACCTCGTTGCCGCGGTGAGTGAGCTTTCATCGGGGGGATTGTCCGAAAATCTTAGCTTTTCATAAGCCCTCTCCGATTCTTTGAACCTTTCGCTAAGCAGACCTTTCGCTTTCTCTGCCAATTCTTCGGGGCTTAGTCCGCTGACACCCAGCGCAATTTCCAGAAGCTCTTTTCCCTGAAAATGCCGGGCTTTCAAAGCCGATGCTGTATCCCGCTTTCTGCGCTTCATTCTTCTGACAGCCGCCCTTATCCTACCAGCCGCAAGCAGAATGATGAGCGTCCCCACGGGTACAGCACATATCACCCTAAGCGACTGCTTTTCCGTCTTCTTTTCTTCACGTATCTCTGCGGCTGTGCGTGGGGGTGCAGAAGTGTAGATGATGTCCTCAGCCCCAGAAGTCAGGCTGTCTTCATCACTTTTTTCGCCATCAGCTGAAGCACCCTCTGGCAAAAGTGGAGATACTTCCTCATACATGGGTGAAGTCTCAAAGACCACCCAGCCTGCGCCGTCAATGTATACCTCTGACCAAGTTCTGACCTCGCCATCTGCAAGCTTTGCATGACCGCTCTCGGGCATCTTATCAAAGTATATGCCTTTGACTTCTCTCGCCGCAATACCACAGCTTCGCGCCAAGCCAACGGTAAGTTCGGCAAAATCTGAACTGTCAGCGTTTTCGGGTGAAAGCTCAGCTCTCACCGCTTTTCTGACCTCTGCAAGCTTTTTATCCAGTGGCAGAGTGCCCTCTATTTCGGCGATATCCCGCAGATGGGCGTTCTCTTTTGCTGTAAGACTTCCGTAAGCCGAATAGACATACTCCCTGTAAAGCCCCTCGCAGTCGAGGTAATCACCCTCCTGCAAACGTGCCATCAGCCTGAAAATATTCTCGTTGAGCCGAGGGCAGCAGCTGTATTTTCCGTCAGATTTTTCACCGCATACAGTCGCAGGAACATACTCCCCGCTGACTTCGACTTCTTCTGTCGGGAGAAATGTCCCCGCCGATTCCATCAGTAAGGAAGTCTGAGTTTCGGGAGAAAATCCCTCGTCACCAAGTGCTCTCATTATCGCCGAGCCGCGGGCATACTGCGATTTAGTACAATGGGGCTGTTCGTATTCTTCAGCCAGATAAAGGCTTTCGCCGCCCGATGCTGAAACTTCACCCGCAGGCGGAAGTTCGGGCATTTTTATAAACACCGCAGGCAGAGCCAGCACAGCCGCCCCGAGGGCAAGCCCAGCCCTGTGCATATCCTCAGCGCCGAAACAGCACACCGATACCGCCAGCGCAAGTGAACCGCAAAGCACAAAGGGATTTCCGCCGAAAAGCACGTATCCCAGCGCCGACAAAGCCCCGAGTATCACAGCCGTGACCCTGACACCCGCCGCCGAATATACCCCGCAGATAAGCCCGCAGGCTATCACCGGTATGATGTATGCGCTTTCCGAAACGCCCGACACGGGGGTGTAGGGCAAGCCCCGCTTTATCGCATACAAAAACTCTGCATTATCCACACAGAGGGCACATTCAGAGAGAAAACGCTCATGCAGTATCACCGCTGCAAAAGCACCGACCGCCACAGGCAGAAAGCCAAATTTCCGACCGAAACGCCCCACAAGCAAAGCCGTCAGGGCACACAAAAGCAGAGCCGCCGCTCCCGCGTACAGCCCGCCCAATATGTAAAATGTCAGTGTCGCACCCGCCCCGAAAACTATCGGTGCGGAAAAATTCCATGTTTTTTCGCCCATTCTAACTCCGCTTTCAGCCGCCGTCTATTACCGTCAGCCGTTCATCGCTGAACCCTGTTTTCCTTGAAAATGCTATTATGCGTCCGTCGTCTATCCTGCCGCAGAGCTTTTCCAGAAAGCCATCACCCACCTGTTTGTACATGGGAAATCTCAGGACTTCGCTCATCACGGCTTCGCTGTCAGCATTCTCGATGAATTTGAATCCGTCCTCGCCGTAAGGCACAGCAAGACCGTAGTCGATGCCCTGTTCTGTCAGCACCTGTGCCAGACCGCATATCTGCTCTGCAAGTATGCCCGCTCTGTCACCTGCACCGTAATCCGCATAAAGCCAGAGGTCACCTGTTCTTTCGGGGGTATAGGTATTCAGGTAGGGCTTGCCGAATCGGTGGGTCAGTTTCAGGTTCACCCGACGCAAAGGTTCATCGGGACGCGCTTCTCTTGCGCCATCGGGCTCGTTTTCTCCCACCGCCGCTTCCGCTATATCGTATATCTCAGCCCCGATGGGGTCGGGGAGTACCGTAATACTTTCCTCAGCGTAGCATACCGCTGTACGCTTGGTTATCCCAAGCAGGTCGCTTCTGCGGAATGACATGAACCTTATCAGCAATCCGCCGCAGTTATCCTGCGCGGGAAGTTCATACCTGCCCCCGCCTTTGATATCCACCACATTTGCTGACCTCTCACCTGTAACGAGATTTTCGCAGAGTACCGTGCCGCGCAGACGCTTCTTGCCGGAAAATATCACCGCAGGGGCTTCGCCCTTGTGGAGAAAAAGCTTTTCGTAGCTGACTTTAACTTTGTAGTCTTCCGCCAGATTTTCTGTCACTGCCGCGATAAGCACAGCCAGCAGTCCCGCCGCTATGTACAGCCCTATCACGGTAAAAAAGCCCGAAATAAGTGCCGCCGCAAAGCACAGCCAGAATATCACCGCCCTCATATATCCTCCCTGTTTTCGGGATAGGGCAGTTTTTTTATGATATCATCAAGTATCCCCTCGGGAGTTTTTCCCGCAGCCTTTGCTTCTCTTGTAAGCACAAGTCTGTGGGCGCAGACGGGTATAAGACAGGTGCGGATATCCTTTGGAACGACATGGTCTCTGCCGTCCAGAAAAGCCCCTGCCTTGGCTATCCTGCAAAGTGCCAGCGCACCTCGGGGTGATATACCGCCCTCGGTATCACTGCACTCCGCCGCCGACTGCATCATGTCGCAGATGTAGTCCATTATCTCTTCCTTGACAGTCACCTTGTTGATATCAGCCCTGAGACCATCAAGGTCTTCCGCCGAACATACCTGTTCGGTATCGTCAAGCGGGTCGGTGAGGATACGGTCTGTCAGCAGTTTTTTCAGCGCTTCTCTGTCGGGAGCGCCAAGACGAAGCCTTACCATGAATCTGTCAAGCTGAGAAAGGGGTATGGCAGAAGTCCCTGCTGTGCCCGAGGGGTTCTGGGTTGCTATGACTGCGAAGTTCTTTGAAAGTTCGTGGGTAACACCGTCCACAGTCAGCTTTCGTTCTTCCATGGCTTCAAGAAGTGCCGCCTGTGTCCTGCCAGATGTTCTGTTGAGTTCGTCCGCCAGAAGAAGGTCGGTCATTGCCGCGCCATCGTGGTATACGAATTCGCCCTTGCCCTCATCGTAAGCCGAATATCCCGTGATATCCGAAGCAGTGGTATCGGGGGTCATCTGTAACCTGCGGAATTTCAGCCCCATGCATTTTGAAAGCGCAAGCGCAAGGGTGGTTTTACCCGTACCGGGAGTATCCTCCAGCAGTACATGGCCGCCTGCCAGCACTGCGGCTATCAGCATTTCGATATTATCGTCCTTGCCGACGATGACCTTTGTAAGCTGTTCTTTTATCTTTACAGGGATACTGTTCATTTTTCCTTTTCCTTTCTCTTGCGCATAATAACACCGCCGATAACACCCGCAGCAAATAAGGCTATTATCGCTGCAGATACAGCTAACTGCGTATTTTTCCCATTTGCAGAACCGTCGGGGCTGTTTTTCAAGGCGGGGGGAGATGTGTTCCTGTTCTTAGCCGAAGTCATTTCTTTAAGCGTGGTCTTCACAAGCTTTTCGGGGCTTCCCTCGTTCATATCGTATACCGGCCTTTCCCCCGACCTCAGCCTTTGTATACTGCAAAGTGCGATAAGTGCCTGGGATGAAGCCAGTTCACTGCTTTCGCCGCCTTTTTGATGGGCAAATCCGCCGTCATCGTTGGCGTAGCTTATCAGTTCATCCGTCAGGCCCTTGAATCTTTCGTCACTGTCGGGATCGATATCAAGACAGCACAGCGCACATATGATCTGCGCCGCAGTTTCGCAGTTATCCGCATCTCCGTATCTTTCCGCAAGAAGTTCCACCGCCTTGTTTACGGAGTTTTCAGTCTCCTCACAGCATCGGTAGGGTGCAAGCGCCTGCAAAGCCATCGCCGTGATATCAAGGTCGCTTCTGCCGTCACCTGCGGTCAGCGAAAAACCGCCGTCGGAATTCCGGGTATCTATGATCGAATATATTATCTCTTCCCTGTTGGGGAAAGCGTCCTCAGGAAGCTTCCAGTCACAGCTGTCCATGGCTATCAGCGCCCATATCTCGCCGTTTACGCCCTGTTCATCAAGAGGTCTGCCCTCGCCCCGCAGATAGGTGCCTCTGCCAAGAAGATCGATCTCCGAGACATCGGTAGGGTCGATACCAAGGCATATCCCCGTCAGCACAGCGCGGTGCCAGTCAGTGGCATTAAGGCGGTCGATGGCGGCATCGTCGGAATATTCGTCCTCAATACGCTTTTTCCACGCCGTAAAATACTCTCCCGTATCCGTTTCCAGCCCCGACCTTACTGCACCTATCGCCAGCCAGTCCGAACTGTCATAGCCCGCATCTTCCGCTATCCTGCCCGAAAGCAGACTGTCGCCCTCGGGGATACCGTTCTTATTCTTTTCAAAGGTGACGATACCCCTTGCATAGCCCTCTGCCTGTTTTGTATCCAGCGCCGAAGCACATATCGGGGAACTCATCATTACTGCCGCAGTAAGCAGTACCGCAGGTCTTTTCAACATCATTCACCACCAAGATCATTTCCCATATCAAGTGAGAATACAAGCTCAATTCTCTCGCCGTCCGCAAATACCGCAGAAGTCATGGCATAGGCGGGCTTTTTGCCGTTGCGGCTGTACATCCAGCCAGAACCGGGTGCGTAATCAAATTCGCCGAGGGAATCATCATCTTTACTGTTGTTAGGTACAACGCCCGCACCTGCAAGGTTCTCCTTAGCCTTATCGGTGAGTTCTCCCCCCGCGAATCTTCCCGCCATGGATATCCTCGCAAGATATCTGCTGCCAACACTGCCGCGGTACGATACTTCATATCCGTTATCTTCAAGGAACCTAACCACCGTATCGAAGCCTGTTTCGCCTTCAAGCACAGGGAAGCTGCCGCTCTCGCAAAGTGTGCCAAGCCCTATGAGGTCAGCATTGACGGATATCTGTATCCTGCCGATCTCTTCGCCGACTTCGGCTGCTTCGCAATTTATATTGTAGCTGTATTCGCTCTGTCTGCCCGAATTGTCTCTCAGCCTTATGGTGACAGGATTCTCACCGCCGTGAAGTTTAAGTATATAACCCGTGCAGGAAGAATCTTCCCATTTGCAGGGGACGGTATTTCCGCATATGACTTCGATATTATGCGACCACAGCCTTACACCGTCACAGTCGGCGGCTTCAAGGTTCAGGGTATAGGCGCTTCCTTTGACGGTGATATCATCGGACAGATTTATACTTTCAAGATGCGGCAGCTTGCTTTCATCGACATTGTAAAGAGAGGTGACGGTAAAGGTCTGTTCGGTCTGTTCGGTCTTATCATTGTCGTCCCATGCAAGCAGACGAATGGTATTGTCGCCCTCATTAAGCGGTGCTGTAAATGTATCACTGCCGCGGAGGGCTTTTCTGTTCACAAGCACGGAAAGTTTAGGGGAATTTCCGCCCACTGCCTTTGCACTGAAAGTAATGCTGTCGGTATACACTGTGCAGTCGCAGAGGTCGGTGATTATGGCAAGGGTGCGTACAGGTATGTAAGTTACCGAGAATTCAAGGAAAGTATCCCCAGAGGTGAGTTTTATCATGTTCTCGCCCTCGGAGAGAGTTACGGTGAAGCTGTCCTTGCCTGATATGAGCCTGCCGTTCAGCCTGACTTCAAGTCCGTCGTCACAGCGGGCTGTAAATGAAAATCCCGGTTCGTAAACTTCACAGTCGGAAAGGTCGGTAACTATCTCGGCGGCGGGAGACGAAAGGTACACGGTGTAGTCACGAAAAGCTCTGTACACCTTGTTTTCAGCATCCTTATAGGTACAGCTGACCCTTATGGTGTTTTCGCCCTCCCTGAGATGGACCCTGCCTGCAAATCCGTAAAAAAGAGAACCGTTGACTTCAACATCACAGCGGACGGCTTCAAGGTCTTCTATCAGGTGGGTCACGGTGAAGAAGTAGGTGCTGTCATTCACTGTTTCGCCGTCAGCTATCGAGGCGGTGAAGTATTCGCGGTCGGCTTCTCTGCCGTCGGGGGTGGTTTTTGCGAGGGCGGTAACATCTTCAGCCTCACGGATCGTCGATGTGGGTGCCTGGCTGTCCTCAGGTAAAGTATCGTCCTGAGAATATTCCGTTTGCATTACCGCCGCGGAAGTATCTGACGCACCGCTGTTATCATCATAGGCGGGACGGCTGTTATTTTCGGCATCGGAGGTGCTTTCGGGGGATGAACTTTCATCTTTGCGGGAACTTGTATCTTCCTTTTCGGAGATACTGCTGTCCTCGGCTGAAAGCCCCTCTGCCGATATCTCGGGGAGCACAGCTTCGCGGTGTTCTATCCCGATGGGGGTATCTTCGCGGGGGGCATTTCGGAAAAAGCCCACAGCAAAGCTGACAGCCCCTGCTGTAAGCATCAGGGCGGCTGCCGCGGAAGCTATGATACTTTTCCTGTTTTTACCGTTCATACCCGACCTCCGAAAAAGCAATACGATAATCCCTTTAGCACACCTGCCAAAAATGGGGTAAACAAAATGCTAATTGAGCGTTGTATATCTTATTTCCGTAAAACCGCTGTTTTGTATTGTGTCATCAGGATAACCACGTAAAGCAATACAGACCCCGACACATGGACTGATAAATAAAGTAAACTGTATAGCGGCGTTTACTATCGAACATTCCATGTGTCGCAGATCTGTTATCAGTGTCTGTTAAATTAAGCCTGATATTTCCGCAAACGCAGCGGCGTCCGTGGATATCATCTTTCGGTCTTTATCATCTTTTTGCCCTTTGCGTGTGCCGCCGTAACAACGATATCGGTAACGTTTACCGATTCATCTGCATTAACATCGGCAGCGTTGAGGCTGTACTTATCGATCATCTTTTTGCCCTTTACATAAGCAGCCAGCTTTGTGATATCGGTAACGTTTATCATGCCGTCGCCGTTTACATCGCCTTTTTTGGCAAGTGCGCGCTTGTACTGATCTTCGGTCTCGGCAACGAGAACATCGATATCGCTTGAAGCGTAAGCGCTTGCGCCGTTTCCATTATACAGTCCGTAAGCAAAGCTTGCAGTGATAACTTCATCATCGGTGGTGAGCTTATCAACGCTGAATGTAAGATCCTTTGATGTGATATCACCTACGGTCTTCTTGGGACCGTTTGTGACATCAACAGTATACTCCTGATCGGTCGGATTTTCATCTGCCATGAATACAAATGTCTTGACGCCCCTGGGGTGAATGGTTATCTCGGGGCACTCGATATCGAACTTTACTGCTTCACCGACAGCGAGCAGACAGAATGAATCATAGCGGATATAGAGCAGTCCTGTTTCTTCGTCATAGATAGGATCAACTGCGCAGTACTGTGCGTGTTCGCCCTGAGGTGCGAATGCAACAGGAGGACAGGTATGCTTGTTGCCTGCCAAATCTGTTTCCTCAACAGTATCGATAGGAGCGGTCATGCCTGCTTTATCTCTCAGCTTGCGAACAACGCCTGTGGCGCCGTTTTCAACGTAGTATATAACATTATAGCCTTCCTCGTCAACGCCTGCGAAAACGCCCTTAGCCTGACAAGGTGCGGCGGTCTCAACGGTGTAAGCTACCTTGGGCATTATTCCGCCGTTTCCATCATCAACTGCATCAAGCACGACAATACGTGAACCGTTGTATGGATCCCAGCCGGAACCGTTTATGGTAATATAGATCCTGCCGTTTTCAACGATAGGAGTGCAGGTGCAAAAAAAGCCTTCAAGATTAAGTTCAGCATTCAGATCGAGCACGTTGCCTTTACCGTCTTCGGGAGAAGCGGTAAATATTTCATTACTGCGGGAAGTATAGTACAGCACACCGTCCTTGAGCACCATCTTGCTGCGGATATCTTCATGTGCATTTCCTGCAAAAGATTTCTTTTCACCTGTAGCATCGTCAAGAGCTACAGGCGCGTTATTTTCACTTGAAGTCTTGCTTCCGTTCTCAGCTCCGAAGATCACAGTGCCGTCATTTACAACAGCGTTTGTCCAGTAGAAACCGCCCTTGTTGGTGTATTCCCATTCAGCGGATTTATCTTCATTGGTGCTGGTCTCGTCTTCATCAGCAGCACTTACTTTGACAAAATCGGCATCATTCTCATCGGAATTCCAGAAGCCTGTATAGATATTGCCGTTTTCAACTACGATATCGCAGGTGGGACTTCCGCCGTTCTTGTTTTTGTATATCCACAGTGATGTAAGGGTATCTGCATCAAATGCCTGTATGATACCGCCATCGAGAGCCATGAACACTTTACCGTCAGCATAAACGGGACCCTTGGTGGCAAACATTGCCTGACCTGCCATTTTTCCTGCCGATACCTGTTCACCTGTGAACTTATCGATCTTCAGGATATTATCGGCTGTGCTGATATAGATATATCCGTTATCTGCCACAGTGAAGCCTGTGGGAGAAGCAGCCCAGTTCATTTTATCTTCAACTACCTGATCTGCCCAGTAGAGGACAGCATCATCGGCTTTTTTGAAATCGGGTGCGATCGTTTTTTCCTCAGCGAATGAGCTTATTGCTGCTGCGTTAACTGTCAGCAGGGCAGCACAGAAAGTGCTGAGTATTTTTGCAGATTTTCTTTTCATTTTCTGATCTCCATTCTGTATAGATTTTTTTTGCGTTTTTTCCGAAAACGCCTGTAATGCATATAAGTATATCACATTGCTGTCTCTTTTTCAATAGTATAGTCCGCGCAAACAGCAGGACGCGGTATACAAAAAAGTAAACGCTTTGTATAGTTTGAAACTATATCTCGCTTGTATTTATGATAAATGTCGTTAAAGTTTCGTACTTTCGGAATGATATTAGCAGATATTCAATTGTCAAGATACTGAGATGCTTTCTTCCCCTTATACAGTATAACACGCCGCCTCATATCCCGTAGTCATATTCGGCGACTGCCTGCCATCGTGCGTATAGGCGGGAAAAAATCTGAGAATGCTGATCGGGTCAACCGAAAAGGTGTTCTCACTATCAGTGATTTCAGGCGAAAAGTTGTACGTTTTTGTACAACTCTTGCAGAAATATGTCTGAATTAAATAAAAAAACAGTTGTTTGCATAAAATCACAGGGATATAGTTAGGCAAATCGCCGAAGAATGAAAGGAGAAAAAACGGCATTGAACTTGACAAACTCAAAAAAAGATGTATAATTGGATTTGCAAAAATCAATTGCAAAAATGTAAAAACCCAAGCACATTTTCATCTGCCGAAAAAGCGGCAGAGTGTATTCAAAATTTATTTGAGGTGTTTATTTATGAAAAAGATAATGGCAGGACTGCTGGCTGTTTCACTGGTATTCGGCGCAGGCGGAATCTTCGTCAATGTGGATAGTGATGTTTTCACACTGACAGCGAGTGCAGCTGAAGAATTGCCTATGAGCGGCAAATGCGGCGAGAATGTTACATGGATGCTTGATAAAGATGGCACGCTGACTATCAGCGGTGAGGGGGATATGTACCTCGTCGATAAGCCTATTTCACTTGGGCGTAAGACAGATGAGGTAAAAAAGGTAGTCATTGAAAATGGCGTAACAAGCATAGGCAACAGCGCCTTTACATTCTGTATGAACTTAACGAGCGTAACTATTCCCAATAGTGTAACAAAAATAGGCAAATATGCCTTTATGAGCTGTGAAAGCCTGAACAAGATCAATATACCTAATGGCGTAACCCGAATAAGTGACTATACTTTTACACACTGCAGCAATCTGAAAAGCGTAACCATACCTGAAAATGTGACATATATAGGGGAATGCGCTTTTATGGGATGTACAAACCTGACCGACATAAAAATCCCCAACAGCGTAACAAACATAGGGGAATGTGCATTTGTCGATTGTGATAATCTGACTAAAATAACTATTCCGAACAACGTCATAAAAATGGGTTACGGTACTTTTGCAAATTGCGAAGAACTTACAACCGCCGTGATATCAGATGGCGTAACAAGCATAAGCGAAGACGCATTTTATGGCTGTCCAAAACTGAAAAGCGTAACTATACCCAGCAGCGTTCGGATAATAGGAGAAAAAGCATTCGGATACTATAACGATAAGGAAAAAGATATTATTGGTACTACGATAAAAAATTTCACCATAAGAGGCACTAAAGATACTGCTGCTGAAAAGTATGCAAAGGACAATGAGTTCAGATTCGTCGAAATGTCAGACGCTGGCATCAAGGGCGATGTAAACAATGACGGCAAGATAAATGTTACCGACATCACCAAGACTGCGGCGCACGTCAAGGGCAAAAAGATGCTCACCGAAGAAGAGCAGCTTCGTGCCGATGTCAACAATGATGGAAATATCAACGTTACAGATATCACAAAGATAGCGGCACACGTCAAGGGCAAGAAACTGCTTTGACGGATATATGAAAACAGAGTCTTTTAAGGCTCTGTTTTTTTGCGGCAATACTGACGGCGGGTTTTAAGATATATCAAAAAAAGGTATTGAAAAATGGGGAAATGTGTGCTATAATAATTTTAAGTGTTATCGAAAGGCGGTGGCTGAGGTGCTGGACAGTGTTGAGATCATCTCAACGGAGGAGTTTTACACCGAAAAAGCTTCGACCTGCTGCTTTACGGGACACCGTCGGCGCGACCTGCCTTTCGGGGGCGACATCTCAAAGCAGGGCGTCAAGAACCTGATAAGCACGATACATCTGCTGTGTCACGAGGCTTACGGGCGCGGGATACGCACTTTCATAACGGGTATGGCAGAAGGGTCGGATCTGATCTGCGGATCGGTGATAATGGATATGATGCACAGTGAGGATCACCCCGGTATAGAGCTTATATGCGCTCTGCCATACAAGGATCAGATACGGGAGATCAAGCTTCCGAAAGACCGGTATATATACAGTCTGCTGCTGAAAATGGCTTCGGCTGTGGTGGTGACCGGTGATATCGGTGACAGCGGACGTTACCGCAGGAGAAATCAGTTCATGGTGAACAATTCTTCGGAGCTGATCGCGATATACAAAGAAAAACAGCGTGGTTCGGGAACTTTGCAGACCATAAATATGGCAAGGCACAGAGAGCTGGATATACACATTATCGAGCTTGACAGGAACCCGCAGTTCTACTGTGAATAAATATACAGAAATAGGAAATAATATACAGTAAGGAGAATAATATAATGTCATCTGCCGCAAAAAAAAGAAAAAGGAAAAGAAAATCACAGGCACCCGTTGCGCTGGTATATGTTGTAACGGTGCTGATATTCATGGCGCTGATATCGATGCTTGCAGTATACCTGCTGAAAAGCTTCGGTCTGCTGAAAGAGGATGAGGACAAAGACGCTGTTGTTACAGTGCAGACCTTCAATGATCTGTTTGCACGAGTAAACAGCAAAGGCGTGCTTTCGGATATGACGCTGATAAGGATAGACCCTACTGACGACAGCATACTTGTCGTGCCGATATCGGCTATGACAGTGAGCAAAACGAACAACATGACCATGCGTGACATCTTCTCAAATCAGCGTATGGAAGGCGTAAAAAACGCAGTCGAGGGTACGCTGGAGCTGAATATCGACAACTATGCTACGCTTTCAAACGACTCATTTGAGCGAGTTTGCGATATCTACGGCGGTATAACCTACAAGGCGCCCGAAGAGTTATACTATCTTTCAAAGGACAATAACGAGAACGATATCTCGATACAGAAGGGTGAGCTTGCATCACTGGGCGGAAGACAGATACGACTGCTGACGCAGTACCCTGTATTCTCAAACGGCAAACAGGGCAATAACGAATTCCTTGGCGAAGCTATGGAATCGCTGATAAACAGTATGTTCCAGCAGGATTACATCACAAAGGACAATCTGGACAATATTTACAGCATAATCACGACAAACAGTGATACCGACATGAACATGGAGGACTTCAAGTTGCAGAAGTCCTACATCAAAGATATGCTTTCAAGCAAAAAGACCCCTGCGGAAAAGCTTATACCCAGAGGAACATGGGGCGAAAAGGATTCGACCTTTGTTTTCAGCGATGATTTCATCACCGAACTGAAGGAAAAAGCAGCCGAGATTGCTGATGAAAGCGAGGCATCCTCTGCAGCTGAGGGCGTCACACAGACACAGGCTGAAGCAAAGAACACCGAAGCCGAAACAAAAACGGCGGAACAGTAAGACGACTAAGGAAAGTGATCACAAATGAAGCTCATGGTCCTGATACTGAACAAAACAGACGCTCTGGAATACCTGCTTGAGGGACTTTCCGCGGCGGGCATCGGCGGCGCTACGATAATACCATCATCGGGCATGGCGATGACGCTTTCAAAGATGAATTCCAGTTTTCTGAGTTCGTCGATACGCAGTATGTTCAGCGGTGAGGAAGACGACAACAAGACCATAATCTCCGTTATCGAGAACGATCAGCTGGATCTGGCGCGGAGAGTGGTATACAACACTGTGGGCGACCTTTCACAGCCGAACACGGGTATAATGTTCACGATACCGCTGGATTTTGTTGAGGGCAGGCGCAAGCGCAGGACTCCTGTACCCGAAAGAGCGGACAAGGAAGAAAACAAGGATAAAAAAAGCACCGGAGAAGCTAAAAAAGGCAAAAAGGATAGATGATTGTAAATTTCCTGTTAATATTCCGGACATCTCTTGCAAAGCTGTACTATTTATGATATAATATATGCAATAGGCTTGACGAAAGACCGGAATTTAAAATTCACGGTCTTTTGTGTTTGTATGGACTATAATCGCATCGGTACGGGTATGGCCGAGGGCTGTGCAGAGTCGGTGATATCGGAGCAGAGCAGCGCATTCAGACGGCGTTTCTGCATAAGTATCGTGACTTCGGGTACAGCTTTGGCGGTATCGGAACAGATGCGAATATCACAGGGAGGGCTGATGATTTGAGTAAAGGCAAGGGCGGAAGCTCAAAAAAGAGTACGGCGGACCTCGTAGCCGAGCTGGCTCAGCCGCTGGCGGACGAGCTGGGGCTTTTCCTCTGGGACGTCAGGTTCGAGAAGGAGGGCGCTACCTGGTATCTGAGGGTACTTATCGACAAAGACGGCGGCGTGACAATGGAGGACTGCGAGAATTTCACGAGACCTTTCAACAAGATACTCGATGAAGCAGACCCTATCCCGCAGAGCTATGTATTTGAATGCGGCAGCCCCGGACTGGGAAGAGAGCTGAGAAAGCCGATACACTTTGAGGTATGTATAGGCGATGTTGTAAGAGTAAGGCTGATACGTCCCGATGAGAACGGTGAGCGCGAGTTCATCGTGGGACTGGTGGGCTATGACGAGGAAGAAAAGCTTATAGCCTGTCAGACACTGGACGAGAACGGCGACGGCGTAGCGAACGTACAGTTCAGCCTTAACGACTGCGCATTTGTAAAGCTCTATGATGACGGCGACCTTGAAGAGGAGCTGGCAGGAGCTAAGTTTGATTGATAACCGCGACATACAGGTTTTAAGCACGCAAAAAAGCATTATTGATAGTTTGAGAAGTATTTTCAGAGAGGAATGGTCATAAAAGATGAACGAGCAGTTTTTTAATGCACTGACAGATCTGGTCAACGAGAACGAGATCGACAAGGACGTACTTATCGAAAAGATCAGAGAAGGCATAATCAAGGCAATAAAGAAGGAAAATCCCGAGAGCGAGCATATAAGAGTTGATATCGAGCCCGAGACAGGCAAGCTGGAGATGTGCATACTCAAGGAAGTTATGAAGGTAATGTTCGTAGACGACCCCGCTAACGAGATATACATCGGTGAAGCACAGACCTACGATCCTTCCATCAAGGTGGGCGACTGGGTAGAGATACCTGTCAACCCCGCTAAGATAGGCAGAGTTGCGGCACAGTTCGCAAAGCAGTCCATCAAGCACGATATCAAGGATTTCGAGAGAAACAAGCTGATAGAGCAGTACAAGGACAAGGAACACGAGATAGTTACCGCTACGGTACAGAAGGTTGAGCCCGCTACTGGCAATGCTGTCATCACCATTGACAAGAACGAGCATTACTTCTACCGCAGTGAGCAGATACCCGGCGAGATACTCAAAGAGGGCGACAAGATCAAGGTATACATCGTAAGCCTCGGCGGCGGCGAGAAGAGACAGCCTGTTGTAAAGCTTTCGAGAACTCACAAGGATCTGGTAAAGAGACTGTTTGAGCTGGAAGTTCCCGAGATAGCTGACGGCACCGTTGAGATAAAGTCCATATCCAGAACAGAGGGCGTAAGAAGCAAAATCGCTGTATGGTCCAAGGATAAGAACGTTGACGCTGTGGGCGCCTGCATAGGTCCCAAGAAGTCCAGAATCTCCGCTGTTGTACAGGAACTCAAGGGCGAGAAGATAGATGTTATCAACTGGGTAGAGGACGAAGCAGAATTCATCGCTAAGGCGCTGGCACCTGCCGAGGTTCTCAGTGTTGAACTGCTGGAGCCCGAGGTAAAGATCGAGCATAAGGGCGAAGAAAAGGAATTCGAGAGAGTTATCAAGAAGTGCCGCGTTATCGTACCTAACAATCAGTTCTCACTTGCCATAGGCAACAAGGGTCAGAACGCTAAGCTGGCTGCGGGTCTTACAGGCTACAAGATAGACATCGTTCCCGAGAACGCTCCCGAGAGTGCGGAGACTGAGGAAGAATAAGATGCCTGTAAAGCCGAAGAAGATACCGATGAGAATGTGTCTCGGCTGCGGCGAGATGAAGCCGAAGAAAGAGCTTGTCAGGGTGGTGCGTTCAAAAGAGGGCGAGATAAGCCTTGACCTGACAGGAAAAAAGGCGGGCAGAGGCGCATATATATGTGCAGACGCTGAATGTCTGAAAAAGGCACGCAAGGCAAGACGACTGGAAAAGAGTTTTGCGTGCAGGATAGATGATGAGTTATATGATTCAATGGAAAAGGAGCTGAGCGGCGATGAGCAGTAATAAATCGGGAATACTTTCCATGAGCCGCAAAGCAGGCAAGCTCGTTATGGGCATGGACATGGTAAAGGATGCCTGTTCTGTGGGAAATGCGAAAGCGGTATTCACAGCGGCGGACATATCGGAGAAATCGCTGAAAGAGGTAAGATACACCTGTGCAAAGTACGATGTGAAGCTTTACGCCCTGGGCATGAACATGGACGAGGTAGCCCTGGGGCTCGGCAAGCGCGTGGGCGTTGTAGCGATGATCGATGCAGGTTTCGCAAAGAGCTGTGCCAAGGGACTTGAAGAAGTCATCATCGACAAGGACGAGTTCGGTATTTAAGGTGTTCTGACACTGATATAAAACAAACGGAATAATAACAGGCTTTCCCGATGGGGATGAGCCGATGAAGAAAAAATATGTTCATCGTAAACAGAAGGAGGATATTTATTGCCTATGAGTACGAAAGCAACTAAGAAGATAAAACTTAATGACCTCGCCAAGAGCCTGGCTCTCGGCAACAATGATATTATAGAGTGTCTTGAAAAGCTGGACGGAGTTTCCAGAAAGACACAGGCTGCACTTTCACCCGAAGAGGTGAGCTATGTATTTGAATACTTCACCCAGAACAATCAGGTGGAGAATTTTGACGCATACTTTGCAAACACTGTAAAGCCTGCCGAGGAACCCAAGCCCAAGAAGGCTGAAAAGAAGGCAGAACCCAAGACCGAGAAGAAGCCCGAACCCAAGGCTGAGGAAAAGAAAGCTGAACCCAAGGCCGAAGAGAAGAAGCCTGAGGTCAAGGCTGAAGAAAAGAAGCCCGAGGTAAAGAAAGAAGAGCCCAAGGCAGAGGAAAAGAAGCCTGAGCCCAAGCCCGAGAAGAAGCCCGAAAAGAAGAAGGAAAAGAAGGAAGCCAAGAAGCAGGATCACGGCGTGAAAATGCAGCTGGGAGGCGGAAGCTCCTTCGGCAGCGATGACAGCAAGGGCTATACTGTATCGGAGAGCACCGACGATCATTCCGACGGCAAGAGAAGAACTGTCGATACACGCGGAAGCTACATCGAGCTGGACAAGTACAACGAGAAGTACGACAATATGGCTACCAGCAAGCAGGGCAACAAGAACGACAACTTCCGCAAGAAGCAGAAGATCACACAGAAGTCTCAGCAGTACAAGAAGCAGCAGCATTCTCACAAGAAGGAGACAGAGCAGGATAAGCTGA
The DNA here is from genome assembly GCF_000526775.1 of Ruminococcus albus AD2013. NCBI lineage: Bacteria > Bacillati > Bacillota > Clostridia > Eubacteriales > Oscillospiraceae > Hominimerdicola > Hominimerdicola alba. Next base: position 3,138,690 of record NZ_JAGS01000001.1, on the reverse strand, counting down.
ACAGACTGGCTCTTGAAAAGGCAAGAAAGCAGCAGCTGAAGGTTATGATACCCGACGAGATCGTAGTATCCGAACTGGCAAGCAGACTGAAAGTAACTGCTACCGAAGTTATCAAGAAGCTGATGGCACTGGGCGTATTCGCATCCATCAACGAGGTGGTCGACTTTGATACTGCTTCACTGGTAGCAGAGGAGCTGGGTGCAAAGGTCGAGAAGGAAGTACACATCACCATCGAGGAAAGACTTATCGAAGACGAAGCTGACGCTCCCGAGAGCCTTGAAGACCGCTGCCCCGTAGTTGTAGTTATGGGTCACGTCGATCACGGTAAGACTTCCATACTCGACAGAATAAGAAACGCTAACGTTGCAGAGGGCGAAGCAGGCGGTATCACACAGCATATCGGTGCTTACCAGGTAAAGTGCAACGGACAGAAGATAACATTCCTGGACACCCCCGGCCACGAAGCTTTCACTTCCATGAGAGCGAGAGGTGCGAACATCACCGATATAGCTATACTCGTTGTTGCGGCTGATGACGGTATCATGCCCCAGACAGTAGAGTCTATAAACCACGCAAAGGCAGCGGGAGTATCCGTTATAGTTGCTATAAACAAGATGGATAAAGAGGGTGCTGACCCTGACAGAGTAAAGCAGCAGCTGACAGAACATGAACTGGTCGTTGAAGAATGGGGCGGTGACGTTATCGCAGTTCCCGTATCTGCAAAGACAGGCATGGGCATCGATGAACTGCTTGAGAACGTACTGCTGGTAGCAGAAGTCAAGGAGCTTAAAGCTAACCCCAACAGACTTGCTAAGGGTGCTGTTATCGAAGCACGCCTTGACAAGGGCAAGGGTCCTGTTGCAACACTGCTGGTACAGAACGGTACTCTCCATGCAGGTGATGTTATCATCGCAGGCACATCTGTCGGCAGAGTAAGAACCATGACAGATTACCGCGGCAGACCTATCACCGAGGCAGGTCCTTCCACACCTGTTGAGATAACAGGTCTGGGCGAAGTTCCTACCGCAGGTGAGACCTTCAACGCAGTTGAGGACGAGAAGCTGGCAAGAGAACTGGTAGAGCAGCGTAAGCACGAGGCTAAGGAAGACGAGTTCAAGAAGTTCCAGAAGGTAACACTGGACAATCTGTTCTCGCAGATATCCGAGGGCGAGATGAAAGAACTGCCTATCATCGTAAAGGCAGACGTACAGGGTTCTGTGGAAGCTGTAAGACAGTCTCTGGAAAAGATATCCAACGAAGAGGTAAGAGTAAGAGTTATCCACGGCGCTGTTGGTGCGGTAAACGAGAGCGACGTTATGCTTGCTAATGCATCCAACGCTATCATCGTCGGATTCAACGTTCGTCCCGACCCTGTTGCAAAGGCAAACGCCGAGCAGGACGGTGTCGAGATAAGACTGTACCGTATAATCTACGATGCTATCGAAGAGATCACCGACGCTATGAAGGGTATGCTTGCACCTAAGTACAGAGAAGTTGAGACTGCTCGTGTTGAGGTAAGACAGGTATACAAGATCAGCTCTGTTGGTACTGTTGCGGGCTGTTACGTACTGGACGGCAAAATCGGCAGAAACGACCTTATCAGAGTTGTTCGTGACGGTATAATCGTGGCTGATGACAAGATGAGCTCCCTGAAGCGTTTCAAGGACGATGCTAAGGAAGTCAGCGAAGGCTTCGAGTGCGGTATCACTCTGGAGAAGTTCTCCGATATCAAGGAAGGCGACATCTTCGAGGGATACATCATGGAAGAGTACCGCGACTAAGCCCTCGGGCGGGCGGCTCGTTTCCGCCTATTATCGGAAAGCTATAAAGGATAGTATGGCGTGACGGCGGGTCGAAAGATCTTGATAAACGAAATGAACGATACTAAGTTTGAATTTACGAATAAACTGAATGTTGAGGACTATCTGCGTCTGCGTGAGGAAGTAGGCTGGAAAAGCATTGCTCCCGAACAGGCGCAGGCGGGACTTGACAACAGCTATGCGGTCATAGCGGCGATGCTTGATGACGAAGCTGTCGGGTTTGTAAGGCTTCTCTGGGACGGCGGCTATGTGGCGTATCTCGCTGAGGTGATGGTGACGGAGAAATGCCGTCACAACGGGCTGGCTTCGCAGATGGTGGGGCGGCTTGTTGAAAAGCTCCGCAGTGAGAAAAAAGAGGGCTGGCAGATAAAGATACATCTGATGGCAAATCTCGGCAGAGAAAGCTTTTACGAGCCTTTCGGCTTTAAAAGCAGACCGAACGAACATGACGGCGCGGCTATGGATATGTGGCTGTAAAAGATAAAATAAGGAAGGAGCTATATAAATGGCATCACACAAGGCAGGACGTATGTCCGAGGATATAAGACGTATAATCTCGGGAAAGATGGCAGACCTGAAAGACCCGAGGATAAACGGAGGAGAGTTCCTGACAGTTGTACGCTGCGATGTGGCAAGGGACGGCTCTTTCTGCAAGGTATATATTTCCAGTTTCAGAGGGCTTGAGGAAGCCAAAAAGGCTGTAAAGGGCTTTGAATCGGCTACGGGGTATCTCAAAAGGGAGATATCAAATGTGCTTGGTCTGAAAAAGTGTCCCGAGCTGAAATTTGTGGCTGATGATTCGATAGAGCATTCGGCGGCTATAACCAAAAAGCTCAGAGAGCTGGTAAAGGAAGAAAGTTCCGAAAATGAAGAGGACGAGTCCGCTGAGGACTGATCGTATAGAAGGGGCTATTGTATGGAATACGGCGAGATAAACAGGATATTTGAAGAAAATGACAAATTTCTCATATTGACACACAAGAGCCCTGACGGTGATACGCTGGGCAGCGGCTTCGGGCTGTGCTATTTTCTGAGAGATATGGGCAAGCTGGCTAATGTGGTGAACTCCGATGGTTTTCCTGACAGGTATGATTTTATGTACGCGGAGTACAAAGATCAGGATTTCGAGCCCGAGTTCATAATAGCTGTGGACATTGCTGACGTTACCCTGATGGGCAGCGGACTTGCAAAATATCAGCAGGAGGGCATGGTGGATCTTTGCATAGACCATCACATATCGAACAAGCATTATGCTAAACTGACCCATGTTGAGGGGCAGACAGCCGCGGCGGCGCATATCTTCTACAAGATATTCAAGGAATCGGGCAGGAAGCTGAGGGACATCACAGCTAAGTGCCTGTACACGGGAATTGCTACGGATACAGGCTGTTTCAAGTACGAGAACACAACTCCCGAGACCCACATGGCGGCGGCTGAGCTTATGGCTTACGATATTGACTTTGCCAACGTGAACAGGAAGATGTTCGATGTGAAGAGCAAGGGCAGGCTGAAAGTCGAGCAGGCTGTTACAGGCAGTATGGAATACTACCTGAACGATAAGTGCGCAATGATAACCATAACCACGGAACTTATGGAGAAATGCGGTGCAGACCCTGCGGAGTTCGACGGACTGGCTTCGATACCCCTTTCTGCTGAGGGCGTAGTCATCGGCATAACAGTAAAGCAGAGACATAAGAATGTCTACAAGATATCGGTGAGAACTACCGAAGAAATGGACGCTTCGGCGTTCTGCGGATTATTCGGCGGCGGCGGACACATACGTGCCGCGGGCTGTGAGATAAGAGGTTCCCTTGAATATGTAAAGGCTTTGCTGATCGAAAAAGCAGAGCAGGTACTCGGGATATGACAGGACAGGAAATAAGCGGCGTTATCGCGGTATACAAGCCCGCAGGCTGGACATCATTCGATGTGGTGGCTAAAATGCGGGGCATACTGCATACCCGCAAGATAGGTCACGGCGGTACTCTCGACCCTATGGCGGAGGGTGTACTGCCTGTATTTGTGGGAAAAGCCACAAAGGCTTGCGACATACTGCCCGATGTCAGAAAAGGGTATCATGCGGGGTTCAGGTTAGGCATAACTACGGACACACAGGATATCACGGGTAAGATACTTAGTGAGGACGGCAGGCCTGTGACGGCTGAGGAACTTAAAGCGGCAGCTGAAAAGTTCATCGGAAAGATAATGCAGGTGCCGCCCATGTATTCGGCGGTGAAAGTTGACGGTAAAAAGCTTTACGAGCTGGCGCGTGAGGGAAAGGTCATCGAGCGCGAAGCCAGAGAGATAACCGTACTTTCAATGGTGATAGATGATTATGATGAGGTGTCCCGCGAGGGGCACATGACGGTGCTTTGCGAAAAAGGCACGTATATCCGCACGCTGATAAACGACATCGGCGAAATGCTGGGCTGCGGCGGGGCTATGACCTCACTGGTGAGGACATACTCGGCGGGGCTGGCACTGGAAGAATGTCTGAGTATAGAGGATATACAAAGGATAGTCGGTGAGAGCGGTGCTGAAAGCGTGCTGACACGGCTCGATAAGTGCTTTGAGGTCTATCCTGCACTGAAGCTTGATGAGAGAGTCACGGGACTTTACAAAAACGGTGTCAAGCTGAGGGCAGAGCAGGCAGGCGCGGAGGACGGGTCTGTTTACCGTGTATACGGTGCGGACGGCGGATTTATAGGGCTTGGCAGAATGACCGACGGAGGATTTCGGAGCGTCAAGAATTTTTTCGTATGATCGAGGAATGATTTGATTTGAAAGATATCGACAGGGGCTTTTCGCCCGAAAAAGGAACTGTCTGTGCGCTGGGGCTGTTTGACGGCGTACACAGGGGGCACAGGCTGGTCATAAACAATGCGCTGTCACTGGCGGAAGAGCTGGGCGTAAGGTCAGCGGTATTTACTTTCAGGACTGACACAGTGACTTCAAAGGGTCACGACGGCAGGATAGAAATGATACTCAGCGACGAGGAAAAGCGCAGGCATTTCGAGAATATGGGAGTAGACCTTATATACTCCCCTGCTTTTGACGAGCTGAAAGGTATGTCCGCCGAGGATTTTGTAAAGGATATACTGGTAGGACTTCTGGGCTGCAAAGCTGTGGTATGCGGCAGTGATTTCCGCTTCGGTAAAGGGGCGGAGGGCGACTGCAACACGCTGGAGCTTTACGGCAGGATATACGGCATAGATGTCAGGGTATGCGACAAGCTGAGCTACAAGGGCGAAGAAGTGAGCTCGACGGTGATACGCGAGTGCATACGCTCGGGCAGGATAGAGCAGGCAAATGAACTGCTGGGTTACATATTCGGGCTGAGACTTGTAGTTGAACACGGCAGACAGTTAGGCAGACAATGGAATTTCCCGACGATAAATCAGGTGATACCACAGGGGCAGATAATGCCGAAATTCGGGGTATACGCCACAAGGGTCATCATCGGAGACGAAGAGAAGTTCGGTGTGACGAACATCGGTGTTAAGCCTACACTGAAAGCTCACGATGCACCTCTGGCAGAAACTTACATCCTTGATTTTTCAGGCGACCTTTACGGAAAAGAAATAGAGATACTTCTTGACAAGTTCATACGTCCCGAAAAAGGATTCGACAGTATCGAAGATCTGAAAACGCAGATAGGCAAGGATACACTGAAAGTCAGGGAGTTTTACGGATTGTAATAAATACAGGATAAAAGGAGCATACAAAATGAAAAGACTTGCAGCTGCCGCAGTATTTGCAGCATTACTGCTTACAGGCTGCGGAAAAGCCAAAGTACCCGATCTGGAAAAAGATTACAAAGAATATCTGGACTATGCTTTTGACGGGAATTACAGCATAAGCAAACCGATGGAGCAGAGATTCGATTTGGAGGACCGCACGGAATTCACATGGCAAGTGATGTACACGGGCAATGACGGAGAAGACAGATCCACAAGAATATTGATCAACCGCGGTGACGATTATAACAAGAAATATATCGATTATGATAATGACTGGACGGTGGCTGATCTGGTTGCCAGAGTACAGGGAACAGAGGTCTGTGAAGAGATAGCGGATCAGATACTTTCAAAGTATTTTACCGAGACTGCGGAAACCGATGAGCATCTTTCGCTTAAAGGCGACGGATTCACGATATCAGCACATACGACCAGCTGCAGGCTGATGGGTGCAGATCTTGATATGCTTGCCGAATTCATCAAGCCGGGCAGCGGTGAAAAGTATGTTGGCACGAACCTGGCTGACTGGGCTAATGATAAGTACAACTATATTGAAGTATTCTTCGCTATTTTGGATGAGTCAAAGACCGAGGAACTTACCGAGAAGTTCAACGAGGTAATAAGCGATTATAAAGCAATTACCAAAGATCCCCAGACCTACTGCTTCAAACTGGAAGGAAAAGACAGTGATGATAGCTGGGTGACACTGGCATCTGAATGCAAGGTGCAGGGCAAGGACTTTGACGCAGAAAATTTCAGGCTCAGTAATGTTGCCGAAGAGTTAGGTATAGATACAGATACGTATATAGATCCGGATTGACGGATATACAAATTCTGACAAAGGACAGATACTATAGGGGGTAAAAGTCCGAGGGTTTTCCGTAAGCTTTCACAGGACTTACACAGTATGGGGTTATACTTTAATAATGCACAAATTTTCCTTAGTGGGAGGAAAGTAAATTGATAGAGGTAGTTAATTTATCAAAGCATTACGGCGACAAAAAAGCCGTGAACAATATCAGCTTCAAGGCTGAGGACGGTGAGGTACTGGGCTTTCTGGGACCTAACGGTGCGGGAAAATCCACAACGATGAACATTCTCACGGGATACATCTCATGCACCGCAGGCAAGGCGCTGATAGACGGTGTTGACATACTCGAAGACCCTGTAAAGGCTAAGAAGAACATCGGATATCTGCCCGAAATACCGCCACTTTACCTTGATATGACGGTCAAGGAGTATCTGTACTTCATATACGATCTTAAAAAGTGCAAGCTGCCCAAGATATCCCATTTGCAGGATATATGCAGTCTTGTAAAGATAGACCATGTATACAACAGGCTGATAAAGAACCTGTCAAAGGGTTACAAGCAGAGAGTCGGGCTGGCACAGGCACTGGTGGGAAATCCCAAGGTGCTGATACTGGACGAGCCTACTGTTGGTCTTGACCCCAAGCAGATAATCGAGATAAGGACGCTTATACGCAAGCTGGGAAAAAATCACACCGTGATACTTTCATCGCATATACTCTCGGAGGTACAGGCTGTCTGTGACAGGATAGTAGTTATCAACGAGGGCAGAGTTGTTGCAAATGATACTGAAGAGAACCTTTCACACAAGCTGACAGGCGACAACAAGTTCATATGCAGGATAGACGGCAAAAAGGACACAGTTATGCGCCTGATACAGAGTATCGACGGCGTTGACAAAGTATACTGCGATGCAGAACACAAGAACGACATCTGCGATTACCGCATTGAAGCGGCTGAGGGCAAGGAAATACGCTACGAGCTTTTCAGAAAAATGGCGGACAACGGCTTCACCATACTTGAACTCAAGAGCGCAGAGATGAATCTGGAAGATATCTTCCTGAAACTTACTATGGGCGAGACTATCCCCGCTCTCGAAGAGAACAATGATGAGGAGGCTGAGAACTGATGGGCGCTATTTTCAGGCGTGAGGTGCGCAGCTATTTCACCTCCCCTATCGGATATATATTTATTGCGGCATTTTTCGCTTATGCGGGACTTATGTTTTCAACTTTAAGTCTTAACAGCGGATATGCCAGACTGGACAGTATGTTTTCTTCACTGCTGACCATACTGAACGTACTGATACCGATACTTACCATGCGTACCATATCGGACGAAAAGAGGACAAGAACAGACCAGTGTCTGCTGACTGCCCCTGTAAGTCTGGGTGGTATAGTTTTCGGCAAGTTCCTTGCAGCTTTTCTGGTATATGCAGCTGCTGTTTCCATAACTGCTGTTATGGCTGTGGTAGTATCAATATACGGCGAACCTGACTGGAACGTTATCGTGGGCAATATAGTTGCTCTGCTGCTGCTTGGCGGTGCGTTCATCTCCATCGGAATATTCTGTTCTTCATTCACCGAGAATCAGGTAGTTGCTGCGGTCATCAGCTTTATAGCACTTATCGCAGTATCTTTCCTTTCCACCATTGCAGGACTTCTGCCCGCACTGGACGAAGGTCACTGGTACACCAAGGTGATAAATGGTCTGAGGACTGCGCTGGAGAAAACTTCTTTCGGCGAGAGGTACATGGAGTTCACTTACGGAATATTCAATTTCTCCAATGTGATATTCTTTATAAGCGCTGTGGCGGCTTTCCTGTTCCTGACAGTGAGAGTGCTTGAAAAGCGCCGCTGGAGCTAGGAGGTGTCTGTGATGGAAAACAAGGAAGAAAAAGTCACCTCAACCAATTCGGAGAAGCTGAAAAAGCTCGTGGACGAAGAAAAGAATACCAAAAAGAAAAACAAGGATAATGAGCTTGAGGGCAGTGTGGCTAAAAAAATCAAGCACGGCACAATGGCTACTGCACTGACCTGCGTATTCCTGGCAGTGCTGGTACTTTTGAACGTTGTTGCCACTGTGCTTTTTGAGCGCTATCCCATAAATATCGACCTTACAAAGGAAAAGATATACTCCATGACCGAGGAATCGGAGGAGTACGTAAAGAAAGTTGACAGGGATGTACTTGTAACGATATTTGCTGACGAGGACACCTTCATCAACTATTCATCCTACAACAAGCAGGCTATAGAGCTTCTTAAAAACTACTGCAAGATGAATCATCACATATCCTACAGATTTATGGATATAGATTCAAACCCTGATGTTATAAAAAGCTACAGCGATACGATATCCAATTTCGATATCATATTCGAGACAAGCAGCGAAGTCGATGGTGAGACCATCAAAAGGACAAGAAAGCTGGGTATGATCGACCTGCTGAGCTTTAACGATGATTTCGTTTCACAGCTTTCACAGTCGGGCTACAGCATTGATATGCTGAGGGAACAGGCAGGAAGCGACCTGCAGCTGCTGGCTTACTACGGCACTTATGTCGAGTCTTCAAATGCCGAACAGGCATTCACATCGGCACTTATGACTGTTACCGATCCCGATCCTGTATACGTTACTTTCCTGAATGGAAGAAACGAAGTCAGCGACATAATGTCAAAGACTTCGCCCTTCTCCTATTTCAAGACACTTCTTGTGGCTAACGGATACAATGTCAACGAGATAGACATAACCAAGGACGAGATACCATCCGAAACCGATATAGCAGTTATACCTGCACCGACGGTGGATTATCTGCCCGAGGAGATACAGAAGGTCAGCGATTATCTGAACAACGGAAATGAGCTGGGCAAACAGCTTATCTATGTGGCTTCCTACAGCCAGAAAAAGACACCTAACCTTGACGAATTCTTAGAGGAATACGGATTATCTGTGGGCGAAGGCGTTGTATGCGAGACCTATGGTGACAACTACATCAACTATCCCTACTGCACACTTTCCACCGATCTTTCTTCGGACTTCAATCAGGACGTGCTGAACAAGGATCTGGTGATAAGTTCTATGTACACAAGACCTGTAAATACGCTTTACGATCAGCAGGGCATGATAACTACTCAGCAGTATGTAAAGACTACTGATAATGCCTACACTGCAAAACTGAAGTACAACGAACAGTACCAGCTGGTACCCTCGGATACACTTACCACAGGTCAGCAGTGCTTATTTGCAATAGGCTCAAAGGCAAAATTCGCTGAGGACGGAAGCGGTGACACAGCATACAGCAATGTGCTGTGCTTCGGTTCGGAGTATCTGCTTCAGTCGAATATCCTTTCGGCACAGCAGTATGGCAACAGCGAATACTTCTTCAGCATTATCGCGGGCATAACCCACAAGTCGGACGGAGTATTCATCAAGCCCAAGACCATCAAGGGCACAGCCTTTGATATCGACCAGAGCAAGAAGACCGCACTGATGTGGACATTCTGCGTGATAATACCTGTAGCGGTACTGGGTGCAGGTCTGTTCGTATGGTTAAGGAGAAAGAATAAGTAATGAACGGCAAGGTACAAGGTATCATTATCTGCGGCGTGATAGCGGCAAGTCTGGCAGGTATGCTGGTCTTCCTGAACGCCACGGACAAGGATAAAAACAAAAAGGAAGAAAGCTCGGCGGCGGAAACAGTATCATCTGCCGCTGAGATGGAACACTACTTCGTACTGGAAAAAGGTGAAGAGGAGATAGCCTCCATAAAAGCCGAAAACGAGAATGGCGGTTTTACGCTGGACAAGCCATCTTCCGGCAAAAGCTCATGGACGGTGGAGGAGATAATCTCGGTGAACCAGAACAGGGCGATAAAGGAAAACATGATATCCGAATGCGGTTATCTTGAGGCTTCAAAGATAGCCGAAGAAGACGCACAGGAGCTTTCAAAGTATGGTCTGGAAGAACCAAGGGCTTCATTTGAGGTCGGCTACACCGATGGTACTTCAAAGAAAGTGCTTATAGGCGATGTTGCTCCCGAAGCAAAGTACACCTACATCAAAACTGAGGACGGCAGCACGGTATATATGATACTGAGCTCGCGTATATCGGATATGCTGAAAGGCGCAAAGGAATTTGCAAACCTTTCACTGATAGAAAAGCCTGTGAACAATGAGGACTGGCCTGAATACGGCAAGGAAGTCATTACCCGCAGTGACTGGGACTATCAGGTGGTATTCGAGAACGACCCCAACGAAGACAGCAATATGCTTTCAAGCCAGGTAATAAGCGAACCGATATTCTCATATCTTAATATCACGGGTTCAGGCGCTGTTACTCACGGTATGTGGGGACTTACGGCGGCAAGCTGTGAGGCTGTTGCTCCAACCGATGAACAGCTGGCTGAGTATGGTATTTCCGAACCCAGATGTGTGGTAAGCCTTAAAGGCAAAGGCTACGACTACACACTGAAAGTCGGCGGTGAAAGCTACAGCGAAGCCGCAGAGGGCGAAACCCCTGTACTTCAGGGCTACTACTGTACTCTTGACGGTGTATCGGGCAGCAATGCCGTATACGTTATAGCCGCAGAGAATCTGCCATGGGTGACTTTCAAGATTGAGGACGTTACATCAAACCTGATAACATCAAACTATCTTGTTGACCTGGCGAATATGTCGGTGACGATAGACGGCAAGGAAACTCTGTTTGAGATAACTACCAACGGCGGAAGCAATGACAAGGACGAAAACGGCAAGGCGGCTGATGTGACTTCGGTAAAGACTGACGGCAAGGAGCTGGATATAGGTCTGTTCAAGGATCTTTATCAGTTCATAATGTCATGCCCCACCAACGAGATATGTTTTGATGACCCTGAGGGTAGCCCCGCTGTGATCATCAAGCAGGTCCGCAAGGATGGCGGCGAAGATGTTGTCGAGCTTTACAAGGATACTTCAAGACGTTACATCGTCAAGCTCAACGGCAAGACCTCTTTCAGGATACAGAGCACCTGGGTAGACAGCCTGGATACCAATATCGGAAATCTGAAAAACGGCAAAAACATAGACAACAACTATTGATACCGCACATAGTACGGTATCCGACAGACAGAAAGGCGGAGAGAGATAATGAGTGACGCAGTAAAGAAATTTTTCACATACAAGGGACTTCCCCTGGTAAGAAAAGGCAATCAGCTGTATTACGGCAATATGTATGACGACTTCGTTGTATGGATAGAGATAAAGCACACCCAGAAGGTGGGCGATCTTGAAGTTGCCGATAAGGTCAAGATAAGAAAGATGTCTACCGATCTTACCAAGCCTAATATCGACAAGCAGGCAGACACCGACAGCCTTTACGATGCACTTGATATCGCTTGTGCATGGCTGAAAGTTAAAGCGTAAACTGAATTTATTAAAAAGGGCGGAGATCACTTTTAGCGGTCTCCGCTTTTCGGGAGAATAGCATGGAATATGTTAGCATCGGCGGAGTGAACGTCGAAAAAACTGCGGCACTGGCGCCTATGGCGTCGGTGGCAGACAAATCTTACAGGCTGCTTTGCAGAGAATTCGGGGCGGCTTATCTGGTAAGCGAAATGATATCCTCAAAGGGGCTTTGCTACAACGACAGAAAGACAGGCGAGCTTTGCGAGATAGAAGACGAGGAACGTCCCTACGCTTTACAGCTGTTCGGTGAAGACCCCTACTTTATGGGCAAGGCGGCGTATCTTCTGGGAGAGCACAAGCCCGATATCATAGATATCAACATGGGGTGTCCTGTGCCCAAGATAGTGGGTAATGGTTCGGGTTCGGCGCTGATGAAAGATATCCCCCGTGCGGTGGAGATAGCTAAAGAAACGGTAAAAAATGCAGGCTGTCCCGTGACGGTGAAATTCCGTGCGGGGTGGGACGACACCTCAAAAAATGCGGTGGAATTCGCAAAAGCACTGGAACAGACAGGTATTGCGGCTATGGCGGTACACGGTCGTACAAGACAGCAGTTCTATTCGGGAGAAGCTGACTGGGAGATAATACGTCAGGTGAAGCAGGCGGTGAGTATACCTGTATTCGGCAACGGCGATGTCAGGGACGGTGAGAGCTGTAAAAGGATGTACGAAGAGACAGGCTGCGACCTTGTGATGCTGGCGAGGGGAAGCTACGGCAAGCCCTGGGTATTCCGTGAGATACGGCATTTTCTGGAAACAGGAGAAAAACTGCCCGAGCCCGATATAAAAGAGCGCATGGAGATAATGCTCAGGCATTGCAGCTATCTTTGCAAGTACAAGGGCGAAGTCCGCGGCATGAAAGAAGCACGTAAAAACGTAGCATGGTATGTCAAGGGTCTGCCGAATTCGGCTAAGCTGAGGGCGGAATGCGGTGAGCTTTCCGCCTATGAACAGGCTGAGGAAATGGCGGCGCGGATAATACGTGCAGAGAGCGACTTATAATAACAAGGGAGGACTAATAATGAAGCTTTCGGATAACAGGATAATGCAGGAGGACGTTGAGCGTGCTTCGGGTGCAGATTTTATTGAATGGGACAAGCTGAAAGGCAAGACTATACTTGTAACAGGTGCAACAGGTCTTATCGGCGGACAGGTAGTAATGACTCTGCTGAATGCCAATGCTGAGAGAGGTCTCGGGCTGAAAGTAATCGCGGCTGTGCGCAACAAGGAGAAGGCTGAAAAGCTGTTTAAATATGCTGACAAGTCGGCACTGGAATTTCTGGTGCAGGACGTAACTTCACCTTATAATTATGATGGCGGCATCGACTTCATCATTCACGGTGCGAGCATAACAAGCTCGAAGGCATTTGTTGATACCCCTGTGGAGACTATATTCACGGCGCTTGACGGCACAAAAAATCTGCTGGAGCTGGCAAAGGCTAAGCAGGTCGAGGGCATGGTATATCTGTCATCACTGGAGGTTTACGGCGTAGTTGACCTCAGCATGGAGAGTGTTGACGAAAAGACTTTCGGCAGCATTGACCCCATGAGTGTAAGAAGCAGTTATTCTGAGGGCAAGAGGATAGTGGAGACACTGTGTACATCTTACGCCCACGAATACGGCGTGCCTGTAAAGGTCGCAAGACTTTGCCAGAGCATGGGCGCAGGTGTGGGCTACAACGACGGCAGAGTATTTGCGCAGTTTGCAAGAGCAATAATCGAGGGAACAGACATTGTGCTGATGACAGACGGTTCCACCGAGAGAAATTACTGCTACATCAGCGATGCGGTAACAGGTATACTGACTGTTCTGCTGAAAGGCGATACTGCACAGGCTTACAACATCGCCAACAAGGACACCCTCATCAGCATACGCGGCATGGCTGAAATGCTTATCGAGAATTATCCCGAAAGCGGCACGAAGCTTGTCTTCAACATAGTTGAGGACGTAACAAAGCTGGGATACAATCCTAAGGTGAAGATGAATCTGGCAACAGACAAGGCTGAATCACTGGGCTGGAAAGCGGAGACAGGTCTGAAAGAGATGTTTGACAGACTTATCGAAAGCATGAAGATAGACCGCTGATTCTACAGACTTGGTCAGGTATATAATAATGCAGGGGACAGCCGTACTTTAAAAGTACAGCTGTCCCCCGCTTGCTTTATGTTGAAAAGTCATACGTCAGCTTATCATCCAGCCCAGTATTTCAAAATCCGGGGCAGTGTCGCCGTTGATAAACTCCACCTTGACAGTGTGTTCCGCTGCTTCATCAGAAGAGAATATCTCCTCCGCCTTGGGATAATTTCCCCAGCCCCCGGGAAAATCACCGTCCACGATGACCGCCGCATTGTCATCGACCTTTACTGCCACCTTGCCGAAAGTTCCGCTGATATTCTTGTGATAAAGAATACCCAGATCTTTACACTTTATCTTAAAAACAGCCGAACCGCCTGTGGTTGAACCCCAGCCGCCGCTGAAATTCCCGAACTGCGCACTTTCGGTGAAAGTTCCCGCATCTACAACTTCTACCAACTCGGGAGTGTCCGCCGAACCAAGAGTCGCCCCTGCGAACCTGTCACCCGTAGGAGATTCCACCGCCGCAGGATCAAAGGGGGTGACTTCCTTGCTTTCGTTTTCAAGACCGTCTTTCACCTGATCGAAGAGGTTCAGCACGCACTGCGCCATCACCGCATGACCCGCATCGTTGGGGTGTACATTGTCGTTTGATGTGTCCTTCCACGCAAAATTTCCCGCATCTATCTCGGGTATTATTGCATCGTGGTATGATATCATGGGCAGATCATAAGTCTCGGCGACTTTAAGGTGCGCACTCTGCGGAGAACCGCCGCCCTCTGTAGATGGTTCAATAAGTATCACCGCAGGCTGATTTTCCAGTGCGAGACAGTACCTTACAAGGCTGTCCATGGTCGCCTGATAGAACTCGCTGTCCTGATCGTTGATGAATTCGATAAATACTATATCCGATTCAGGCGGAACATCTCTGTACGCCCTGTGTACCGCAAGGTAGGAGTCCGTCGCACCTATGCCCGCATTAGTGCCCAGCACATAAAGACTGAGATTTTCCTCCCACCATGCGGTTATAAGGTTTGTGTACTGCTTTGCCGAACCCGAAGCCCCGGAACCCGCTGTTATAGAATCTCCAAGGTAGCAGATGTTCGTCACAGCTTTCGGGTCGTCCACCGCACGCTGTATCTTAGCCGCCAACCGCGAGGTATCCCCGCGGTTCAGCAGTGACCTTGCCAGCATATTTTCAGTGGCACCCTGTTTGAAGTCGTAAGCGCCGTCATTTACGGGGTACTCCGCCAACAGCTTCTCCGAAGCTGTTTCTTCCGCGATAGTATCACCACTGTTATCCGCAGTTTCTGCGACCTCAGCCGAACTATCAGCCGCCTTTGAACTCTCCCCCGAAGAAGCCCCGCCGCAGCCCGCAAAGGCTGATGCACATATAGTCAGTGCAAGTATGAGTGCAAGTTTATTTTTCATGCGAATTTTCCTTTCATATTTTTATAGTAAACGACATATTGATCTCTTCATTCAGCGCTCGCAGACACTATGCTTTTTGTGGCTGTGTGCGCTGAATGTTCTGAAATATATAACGTTTGCTATATTATCCCTTCATGCCATATTCGGCTTTTCCTATGATAAGTGTATTATATCACACATCTTTGCAAAAGTAAATACATTTATGAGATTAATTTTCTTATATGGTCCGCATATAAAGAACGGTCTGTTCGTACAGATCCCACGCCGATATACCCCACCGACAGCGGATAGTTTCATCTTTTTCGATATGCGAATATCCTATAAAAGCCTTGTGCATAGTGCTGAAAATATCAGTTTAATTTTGTCCTGTTGCACATAGCAAAAAATACCGAAAAATGTTATAATTAGGTAGTATGCAACAATTGTTTTAACGACTATTTATAGCAAATGACATACAGGGTCTTTCGGAGGAACATATCATGAATACTCTTATACACATAAAAAGGATATTCTGCCGCACATTGCCCGCACTTTTCTGCGCGGCGGCGGTTCTTATGACATCGGGCTGCTATCTTCTTCCCGATGAGGAGGAAGCTGCCATTCCGCCCGCTGTAAAGGCAAGCGAGGTCAGCTATACCACCGTGACCGCCAAACGCAAGGATATCGAGAAAAAGATAGTCAGCACAGGTACCGTCACCGCTGAAAGAAAGTACGACCTCAGCTATGAAAAGCAAAGCGGAGTTATACTGGAATTCAATGTCCGTGCAGGAGATAAAGTCAAAAAGGACGACCCCATATGCGAGATAGATACCTCCGACCTTGATGACCAGATAGCTGAAAAGGAGCTGTATCTGCAAAAGGCAAAACTCAATGTGGATATGATATGGGAAAGCGGCGGTACTCAGGCGCAGATAGATTCTGCATATGTGGATGTACAGCTGATAGAGCGTGAACTTAACAAACTGCGTGCTAAAAAAGAAGGTTCTGTTCTCCGTTCTCCCATTGACGGTGTAGTATCTCAGCTTGCCGATGTACGTGCGGGAGATAACGTAAGTTCGGGTCAGACAGTTGCCACTGTCATAGATACCTCTGCGCTGTATATAGCTGTAAAGCCTGAGGATATGACAAAATTCGATATTGACACAAAGGTGCAGATACGTATAAACGAGAATTACTACGACGGCGTTGTTTTCATGAACCCATCTGCCCTTGCAGAATATCAGGAGGAAGTAAAAGCTTCCCACGACAAAGAGGACAAGACAGGTATCAGCTACGAATCGGACTACATCTATGTCCGCTTTGAGGGCGATATCCCTCCCGATGCGCTGGGTCAGCTTGCCGATGTGATACTCGTGCTGGACAGGTCTGAAAATACCATTGTGATATCCAATAACCTCATAAAAAAGGTGGACGGCGAAAAGGTGGTATACGTGCTGAAAGACGGCGAAAAAACTGCCGTTCCCGTAGAAGTCGGTCTTTCAACAGGCTCTCAGTCCGAGATAATATCGGGAATAGAAGAGGGCGACGAACTGGTGCTTAAATAAAAAGCGAGGAGCAATGACCTGATGTTTACACTTCTGCTTCGCAAGATGCGAAATACAAAATGGATGGTATTCTGCCTGCTTATCGGCTTCATCATAGCCTCTGCCATGATGAGTACCATACCCATATATATGAACGCTTCACTTCAGCGTATGCTGATAAAGGATATGGAAGCCTTTCAGGAAGAGTATATGATATACCCGGGTGCTTACAATACCTCGCAGGTGTTCCGAAGCGATACGGATACGGCTTCTCAGCTTAAAGCCCTTGAGGAGTATAACGCCCTTACGGATAAACAGTTCAGTGAACTTGGCTTGCCCGATGCAGGGGGTAAAAAGGTCATTCAGGATACCTATCTCTTCTGCAAATCCATATCCGTTGAAGACGGTGGTTCACCCGCAAGACTTACCCTTGGAGGTATGTCGGATATATGCGAACATTCAACCGCCCTATCGGGAAGAATGATGGAAAAAGGCAAACGTCCCGACGGTGTGTTTGAGTGCATGGCTACGGAAAAATCCTTGAAGACCAACGGTCTTGCCCTTGATACCATCTATGAAATAGCAAATATCCTGGACGATCGCGGTTCGATAAAGATAGAGATAGTAGGGCTTATCGACGTTGCCGATGAAAACGACCCCTTCTGGGCTGAGGGCATAGACGAAGCCTATACCGCCGCGGTTTTTACCGACTACGATACCATGCTTGATGAGATGATACCCACGGGTGCGGTAAATATCGCAAAGGCGAACAATAACTATTTCATCGACTATACCAGACTTGACATCGCGGGGCTGAAGACCATCAACAGCAGATACAGCGCCCAGAAAGAAACTTTCAAGAAAAATGATGTGGGCTTCACCATACCCGCAATGGATATCCTCACCGATTATGCAAAGCGTTCATCTCAGCTGACCCTGCTTTTGTGGCTTCTGCAGATACCTGTGATACTTATGATAGTATTCTACCTGTTCATGGTATCAAAGCTGAATATCGAGCAGGAAAAGAACGAGATAGCCGTATTCAAAAGCCGAGGTGCAAGCAATCGTCAGGTGCTGGGGATATATGCGCTGGAATCTCTGGTGCTGGGTGTCATCACGGCTATCGCAGGACCTTTTGCGGGTCTGGGGCTTTGCAGGATACTTGGCGCTTCCAACGGTTTCCTTGAATTCGTCAACCGCCGTGCCATGCCTGTAAAACTCACCCCGGAAGCTTTTCTGTATGCGGCGGCGGCAGTGCTTGTGTTCTTTATGACCACCCTTGTGCCGATAATCCCAGCATCAAGGACTACCATCGTTGAACACAAACGTTCCAAGACAAAGGCCCACAAACTCGCATTATGGGAGAAAATCGGGCTTGATGTGATACTGGCAGGCGGGTCATTTGCATGGCTGTACTACTACAAACGAACTCAGGCAAAACTCCTTGAACTTGGCGTTAAGGACACAACGGCAACTATCAACCCCCTGATGTTCGTGGCTTCCACTGCATTCATACTGGGTCTGGGGCTTTTCCTGATAAGGATATACCCATTGTTTATAAGACTTCTCGGCAGGGCAGGCAACAGATTCTGGTCGCCTGCGCAGTATGTTTCGCTGAATAATATCGGCAGGTCGGCAACAGGCAGAGAGAGATTCCTCATGCTGTTTCTGGTACTCACCGTATCTCTCGGCGTGTTCTTTGCAAATACTGCCCGCGCCCTCAACCGCAACGCCGAAGAGACTGTTGAATACGCAAACGGCGCTGATATCGTACTCACCGAGGAATGGTATTCCAGCAAGACAGAAGCCACCCGCAAAAATGCAGGACGATCTTCCAACATGGGCGGAGGTGTTTCGGGAAAGTCTGCCGACGAAGATGACACCGATACTGCCACAGTCGTCACATACACCGAACCTCTCTTTGAAAGGTTTGAAAATCTCTCAGGCGTAAAAAATGCTGCAAAGGTTTTCAGGCGTGACGGCATTACCATCAAAAGCAGTAAGATGAATGTCGTAAAACGCAAGGCTGAAAAATCTGACGAGAAAAAGCGCGAGGATTTCCTCGATCAGGATATGAACACCAAGTCCTCAAATATCGACAGAAACGTCCGCCTGATGACGGTTCAGCCCGCGAAATTCTCAGAGGTCATAAATTTTGAGCAGAGGCTTCTGCCCACACATATCAACAACTACCTTGAAGCCCTTGCAGAGTACACCCCGGGCGTGATACTCTCATCGTCATTCAAGGATTACGGACTTGAACTGGGTGATACGGTAGAGTGTGAATGGGGGGCGAATGAACCCTTTGATGTGACGGTACTGGCTTTTGTGGACTACTGGCCAAGCCTTGACCCCTATGCGGAAGCAAAAGACGGCAGTTACATGGATTTCGCTGTGATGAATTTCGATTACGTAAATGTCCAGACCAATATGGAACCCTATCAGGTGTGGATAGACCTTGAGGACGATGCCTCGGTGCAGGATTTCTATAATTCCGTAGAAGAAGCCCATATCCGTACCACAGGCATGACCTCCACCAAGCAGGATATCATCACCAAAAAGAACGACCCAATGCTTCAGGGCATGAACGGTGCCCTCACACTGGGATTCATCACCATTATGATAATGTGCATAATCGGATTCCTTATCTACTGGATACTTTCAATAAAAAGCAGGACTTTGCAGTTTGGTATACTCAGGGCAATGGGCATGAAGTACCGCGAGATAATATCCATGATAGTATACGAACAGATACTGGTTTCGGGCGTTGCCATACTAGCGGCGATATTCATAGGCGGTATCACAAGCGAACTTTTTGTACCACTATTCCAGAGTATCCTCGATGTAAGCAGCCGCGTACCGGAATTTGCGGTGATACCTCAGAGAGATGATTACCTGAAACTTTATACTGTCATCGCTGTGATGCTTCTGGTGGGATTCTTAGTTCTCGGAAGACTCATAGGCAGGATAAATATTTCCAAGGCACTGAAACTCGGCGAGGATTAAAAGCTAACCTGCGGACAATGCCAAGGAAGAGAGCTTTGGCTCAAGCCTTTCGCGAAAGACTTGCGGAGAGCTCGAGAGGCAGAGCCTCTCGGTCAAGGCGCAAAAGCGATGCAGGAACAAATCCATAAATAGAACAGCAAACTTCCGATCCAATAGGCGCGGCAATAATCAAAAAATCGAGCGTGGACAAACAAACGTCCACGCTCTTTCTACGTGCGTAAAATTATTGCCGCGCCCGAAATCAACGGCGAAAGCTCGTTGATTTCTCGACCCGTCAGGGGCGACCTGATACCGCAGTTCTGGTGATAAAAGCGCCGCACTCATGCAGTTCATTTAAAAGATAGATGTTTTGAAATTTGAGGCGAAGTTTGTTGGGCTGGTCGATGGTTTGGTTTTGGGACGTAGCTTGGCAGTTTACGCTTGTTTGTTGCTGTTATTCCAGATATCCGAAATTGCTGTCGGAGTTTACAAAGTCGATATTGTAGATACAGATAACGCGGTCTATATCATGACTTTTTACGTATTCGGATACTGTCTCTTCCTCGAAGTGGTAGTATCTCAGATCGATCATGCTTATGTGACCGAACTGGTTACAGAGTTCGGGGAGAACAGCGTTTGCGTAGCTGTCTTTCAGCAGAAGCACTCTTTCATCGGAAGGAGCGCTTGTATCTATCTCGCACAGTGCGAAATTGCCACCCATGATAGATGCGTACTTATCCTTGGTATTCTCGGGGGCTTTTACGAAAAGTCCCTGTTTGGCGGGTATGCCGTCAATTTCTCTGCACTCCGCGGGAACAGCGTGGTCGCCGCCCTTTGAAACGTATTTCACGGTGATATCGTTGCCCTCGTAAGTCACTTGTTTGATGGTATCACTTTTTGCCCATGATGAGGGGGCTTTTGAGTAGAGGGTACCGTAGAAGCCTGTGAGTTCGCGGGTAGTTTTTTCAAAGCTGTTTACAGCAGGAAGACCCATGGTCTGTCTGAGTACGGAATATCCCAGTTCTGCACCCAGAGAAGTCCAGTGATGGTCGGTGCGGTAGTAGCAGTTGCCGCCCTCAGACCGCAGTGCTTCCTCGGGATATGCAAGGGTGATGCGGTCGGAAAGTATCCCGCGAATATGCTCGGCTGTTGCGTGCTGGTCTTCGCACTTGTTCACCGATGGAAGCTTGTCTTTCAGCACACATGAAGCGTTGGGCACAAGCAGGAATGTCACGGGGATATCACTGTCAAGTTCCTCGGCAAAGGTATTTAAGAAAGATATATTCATATCGACCCTTGCGGTATCCTCATGGTAATCCTGTATATAAAAGCCGTCCTCAGCAAGATACACGCCGTTCATATAATTCTTGCCAAGCAGAGAATCTGCTGTGGTCTTCAAAGTGACAAGCTCGTCTTTCAGGAATATCTGGTCGGACATATATTTTTCGATATCCTTGGTGAAGTCCCCTTTTGTCAGCCTTTCAGCGGTGAATTCGGGCACCTGCTGGAGTGTGCGGTTCTCCATCTCGGAGAATTTTCTGTCCGGACTTATTACACCCGCCGATGTCATGCCGAACACAAGAATCAGGAACACTGCCGCCGTGATAATGTGACCGTTATGAGGGAGTGTTTTGTTTTTAGCCTTCTTTTTAGTTTTCTTACTCATTATCAGACCTCACTGCCGTGGAGTTTCATATAAGCTTTCAGGACTGCCATCTGTGTTTTGGCATCGGGGAGTTCATTATCCATTACCATTTGGAAAGCCTTTTTCAGGGGGATCTTTTTGACATCGAGAAACTCACCGTCATCGAGGTGCTGTTCACCGAAGTGCAGACCTCTTGCAAGGAACATATATATTATCTCGGTATCATAAGCAACTGTGGGATAAATACAGCCCAGATATTCAAAGCTGTCAGCGGTGGCGCCCACTTCTTCTTTCAGCTCGCGCCTGCCGCATTCTTCGGGGTCTTCACCGAATTCCAGCTTGCCTGCGGGAACTTCTGTAAGAACCTTGCCGAATGGATAGCGGAACTGCTCCACCATATAAAGCTGCTCATCTTCATCAACTGCGGCTATACATACACCGCCGGGGTGCTTTATGAACTCCCGCACTCCCCTGCTGCCGTCTTCAAGCTCTATCTCATCACGAAAAAGCTTGACAACAATGCCGTCAAATATCTTTTCTGAGGAAAGTTCTTTTTCCTTCTGATACATAAGCTGCCTCCAATAGTTAATCTGCCTTTGCTTCTGCTGTTTTCTTTTCGACCTTATCATCCTTATCAAAGAACCTGCGGTAAACGAGATATCCTGCAAGAGCAACAAAACCGAATATAGTCAGTGCGATACCCTTGGTCTGACCGTCAGCGGAATAGCTGAACACTATCTCACTGTCGCCTGCGGGTACAAGTACTGCCATCATGCCGTAGTTGACTTTCTCGACTTTTACCTCTTCGCCGTTTACCTTAGCCGACCAGCCCTTCTCGTAGGGTATGCTGAAATATACCAGCTTGGGTTCTTCAAGCTTTATCTTGCCTGTAAAACCGTTGGTATCATGGCGGAAGTAATAGCAGCTCTCCGCTTTTCTTTCAGAGCAGTTATTGATATAGTTGTGATAGTTGAGTTCATCATCGGAGAACTCATAGGGCTTGATATAATCGGAGTATACCGCAGCCTGATTGCCGTCAAGTACAAGTGCCTTAGTGAGCATTATGGTCTTTTCGAGCTTTTCATGATCCTTTATTGCTTCATCATCGGTATAGTAATCAAAGGCGAAGCCCATGGGGATATAGTTCTCGTTTTCGTAGATATTGAAGCCGTTCATGGTATCGATGTAGGTGAAGCCCAGAAGCTTTGGAACGGTCTCAGACTTGGGATTCTCGGTCTCGCCGCTTCTCTGCTTATCGGTGAGTTCATCAAAGTAATATCTTACGGAATTCAGGGATCTGAGTGGATAATACTCGGGTTCCATACGAGTAGCAACGTCTCTCTGCTGATCTATCTCGGCATAGAAATCCATTATCGCGGGATCGACACAGCTGTGGAAACATCTCATGGAGGAAAGATCCCAGAACATACACCAGTTATCAACGCTGTCAGAGGTATCTATACGGTAGAAATCGCTGTCCTCGCCGCCGTATGCAAATTCGGCATCAAGCTTGGCAGTGTCGATATTCTTGCCGCCGTTTATGGCTCTTTCGATATAATCTGCATTGTCGTTGCCCTGCTTTACGCCGTACCAAACCTCGGAGGAATTGCATACCACGCAGGCAACAGCTGTCATGCCAACTGCAACTGTTGTAAATCTCTTTCCTCGGGGGATAAAGTATATCAGTGCACAGAGTGCAACTATCATACCTACGGTAACGCCTACCTGGATATAGTAGAGTTCAGGATACTGTGCCAGCTTGCCGTAGACTATCTCCTTGCCCTCATACTTGGGAAGAAGTCCAACTGCGAGGAAGCCTATACCTGCGATAGCTGTGGGCAGGAAGCCCTTTTTCAGCTGGTCGGGGTCTTCTTCAAGTACCTTTGCGGTCATGAGTGCGAATATCAATATGGGGTGATAGTACCATCTTGCATAGTAGGATGAGTTGAACAGCATGAATGCGGAGTTCAGTATAGGCACACAAGCCATTATAACGAATACTATCACAGACCAGCCCAGCCAGTCGCGCTTTTTGCGGGTACGCATATAGGCGATAACACCGCACATTGAGAACAGGGGAAGATATCCTGCCAGAGAAGCCCATCTCGCGCTGTCAACATCAAAGATATTCACGCGGGCAGGCATATCTGAAAGAGTGAAGAACGCCTGGAATATTCTGGCAATACGTGCCTTATCGTTATAAAGGATATAGTCAAGACCTACCATGCGCTCGTTTACGCGGTAGTTGTTCATTACCATCAGCACCGAGGGCAGAAGTATGATGCAGGACATTGCAAGACCGATAACAGCCTCAACACCCAGATAGATGAATTTCTTGAGGGTGATATCGAAGTCTTTTTCGATACATCTGAGGAAGAAGTATATAACAGTGAATACCACAGCGCTTACAAAGAAGAAGTAGCTGATTGTCGCTGTGATTGCTACCGCAATGGCGAATGCACCCTTTTTGTTTTCCTGCACCAGAAGTTCAAAAGCAAGGAGCAGGAGCGGGAAAAATGCGGTCGCATCATGGAAATGGTTGAAGAATATATTATAGGTCTGGAAACCCGAGAATGCATAAAGCAATCCGCCGATGACAGCACAGTTCTTATTGTTTATAAACCTGCGGAGGTATGCATAGGCGCATATACCTGCAACGCCTGTCTTTATGGCAAGCAGCCATGGCATCAGGTAAACTGTTGAACCTACGGGGAACAGGGTGGTCAGCCAGAAGAACGGCGAACCCAGCAGGTAGAAGGAATAAGTGCTGACAAATCCCGAGCCGAGGTCGGTGCCCCAGTCCCAGCCGAGATTGCCTTCCTTGACCATCTGCTGTGCGTGCTTATAGAACATCAGCTGCTGTGAGTTGAAATCACCGTAATACATAAATATACCGTGGTTGCGTATCATCGCAGGCAGGAAGCCTATCATCATTCCCACAAATGCCAGTATAAACAGCAGAAGATATTTTTCTTTCTCCCTGCCCTCGGGCGGTTTTAGTTTGCTTTTGAACATCTGAGAATTTTCCTTTCCTTTATATATTTTTTACGTGGTTATCCCGCTGACACACCATAAAAACAACAGTTTTACAGAATTTAAGGTGCTTGTCGCATCTCTTTCCCCGCCTACGGCGCGGAAGAGAGGTGTGCTAAAGGGATAGTCATATTTTTAATATAATTAACGTATCGCATACAAATTTTATTATAACACAACCGCAGTAAGTTTGCAATATTTTTTTTAACAAAACTTACCCGTGCAAAGAGGCGTATATCGGCAAAATAGGCACCAAACAGGTGATCTCGGTCATATCGAGACATAAGCAGGCACAAAAAAAGCGCCGCCATACAGGCTGCGCTTTTTACGGGAATGACCCGATATTAACAATATCAGTTAAATCAGAACTGTTCCTCTTTCATCTTTGCAAAGCACTCGCTGCAGTATACAGGTCTGTCCTCACGGGGCTTGAAAGGAATAGTAGCCTCTTTACCACAAGCTGCACATACAGCTGTGAAGGTCTGTCTTTCAGCTCTGCCTGCCTGCTTTCTTGCATCTCTGCAAGCCTTGCATCTCTGGGGCTCATTGGTGAAGCCTTTCTCAGCATAGAACTCCTGCTCGCCGGCAGTAAAGATGAACTCGTTTCCGCAATCTTTGCAAACTAATGTCTTGTCCTCGTACATTTTCTCTTACCTCGATCTTAAAAATAGTAATTGTCCCGCTGCCGACGGATTTGCACCGTCACGATCGTGTCCGCTCACCGTGAGCAGCGCAGCGTTATCTGAATATCCCACGCAGTTTTTTTCTGACCCTCTGCATGGTATTGTTGACAGATTTCTCGCTGATATCCAGCTTTTCAGATATCTGTCTGTAAGAATGTCCCGCCAGGAAAAGCCGGAGCACCTGCCATTCGCGCTCGGAAAGTTCATCGGCGATACGATCGTAGAGCCCGTCATGCTCGGCTTTCGCTATCACCGCATTATCGGGGATATCCTCATCGTTTCCACTGATATCCTCTTCGATCTCCTCAGTGGATATCCTTTCCTCTCCGCTGTATCTGCTGTCCTTCATAATATATGACAGCATACTGTGCCTTATGCAGACCCCTGCATACGCCGCAAAACCCGCCCCTCTGTCGGGACGATAGCTGTTCACCGCACGCAGCAGTGACATCATGCCCTCCTGAACCAGATCTTTGACGATCTGTTCGCGTCCCGCCCTTGGTGCAAGACCCGTAGCCATACGCTCGGCTGTGCCCATATACCTGTATAAAAGCGCACTAAGCGCAGCCTTGTCACTTCCCGAGAGCTTTGCAAGCTCTTCATCGCTAAACTTTTCGTAATCCTTAAACATGACTGCTATACACCTGCGAACCGCCTTATACTGTGGTACATTCCAACGTAAACATATCATAACATTTTCTACACAATAAGTCAAGAGAATGAATTAAATTATTTTTTGTTTTTGAATTTTTTGTAACAACGTACATATTTCACACAAAAATATTGGCAATATACACCACAGAAAAAATGACAATTATCAAAAAAAGTCTGCTTTTTTTCGGCAGACTTTTTGGTTTGAGGTTGGATTTTAGCGGGTCATGCGCGCTTGCTGTACAAGTGTTGAGAACATATTTATAATGATAAAATACTTTGATAGTAGATATCTTATCATCTATATTATGCATAACTATCCAGAAATGCTCAGTACGAAAACTAATTAAACCAGACTCTCCTTTATCCGAGAAATCTTCACCCATTATCTCTTTGACATCAGAAAATGGTGTACCTATAGTTACTCCATTGATACTGAATGGGATATCAGGGTAATCTTCCCTAACATTATGTGAGGTTTCGGATTCACAAGCTTCAAAATAAATGGAACTAATCTTGTTGGATTCCTCTTTAGCGACTTGCCCGACATTATAACCGCAGTAGTTGAGTTCATATGTTGTACTGCCTTTTTCTTTTAATCTTTTGTCAGACTCTTCATCAGGCACAATCTCAAACCCATCACCAAGATCATCTTCTGTGCATGGCAGTTCCAGATTTTTGCCGTTGATGTAAATAACATCTTTGATGGTTTCGTCTGTCCACCCGCCCTCTGGTACAGGCACAGGGTCAGGCATGGATACCGTACTTGCGGTGCTTTGTGTTTCGGTGGCAGAAGCTGTGCTTTCTGATTTTTCGGGCTTTTCTGTTTTATCCGAATTTGTGCAGGCTGATGCGCACATCATCATGAATGATGTCAGTATAACAGCCATAAATTTGAATTTCATTTTATTTTCCTTTCTGATATTCATCCATTCACGGAGATGCGCGGCACGCGGGCAGTTATATCGCAGGTGACTTCGTAGCCGATAGTGCCTGTAAGGGCGGCTATGGTATCGGCGTTAATCTCGGAGTTCATCAGTATAACTTCGTCACCGGGAGTGACATCGGGGATATCCGTTACGTCGCACATGAACTGATCCATGCATACTCTGCCGCAGATACGGCATTTTTTGCCGCGGATAATGACTTCGCCCTTATTGGAGAGCGCTCTGGGGTAGCCGTCGGCATATCCAGCAGTGACGGTGGCAAGCTTGATGCGCTTATCGCTGACGAAAGTTCTGCCATAGCTGACAGCTGTTCCCTCGTCTATCCATTTCACCTGAGAGACCACTGCTTTGAGGGTCATTACGGGCTTTGGCTTGAAAGGCAGGGGCTTGGCGGGGTCGGGGTAAAGTCCGTAGAGGATTATTCCGAGCCGTGCGAGGGAGCTTCCCTCTCCGTAACCGTAGGCACCGCCTGCGGAATTCTTTATATGGGCGTGTTTCAGATGTATGCCTTTTTCTTCCAGCAGTTCTTTGACTTTGAAGAATCTATCCGACTGCATACGGGTGTACTCCTCATCGGAATCGTGTATACCATCAGCAGAGGAAAAGTGAGTGAAAATGCCTTCAAGGGCGATATTCGGCAGTTTGGAAATTTCAGCCAGTTCATCTGCCTGCTCTTCGGCTGTGCCGTGAACGCCTATGCGGGTCATGCCTGTATCGACAGCACCGTGGAGACGAACAGTGTCTTTCGCGTTGACGCTGAGTGCCTGAGCGTAGGAAAGCTCGGTACAAGCCTGTATAATATCGTATGAAGCAAGCTCGGTGGCAAATTCAGGGGGAGTATAGCCGAGTATGAGGATATCACCCTTAATGCCCATATCTCTCAGGCGTATGCCCTCGATAAGATTTGATACGGCAAAATATTTCACGCCGAAATTCTTTTGTAGATAAGGCACGATAAGGTCATCGCCATGACCGTAGCATGAGGCTTTTACCACGCACATAAGCTCGGTATCCTCGGGGAGCAGTTTTTTATATTCGCAAAGATTATAGCCCACTGCCGAAAGATCTGTCTCAGCCCAGCAGCGCTTCAAAAATTTCATGTACAAGACTTCCTTTTTAAAATGTGATATTATGATTATACTCCCTCAGGGAGGTTTTGTCAACAAAAAAGCTGCCCCGCAGGACAGCTTTTGTGATTGAAAATTATTCCTTGGCAGTATCAGCCTTTGCAGCTTCGATCTTAGCAAGAGCCTCGGGAGTAGCACCTGCGGTCAGCAGATCGCGAATCTCGGTGAGGAGCTTTTCCTCAGCAGAAGGCTCAGCAGCTGCTTCCTCTTCTTCCTCTTTCTTCTTAGCAAGAGCAGCAGCCTTTGAAACTGCACCATTTATAGCTTTGAGAAGCAGGAAAAGAACAAGTGCGATGATAAGGAAATTGAGTATCGCGGAAATGAATGCGCCGTAATCAAAGGATACACCGCGGATCTTGAAAGAACCGCCGACGATCTGAGGATTGCCTTCCTCATCATACTTCACACCGCCTGTGATAACAGCGATAAGGGGGTTGATAAAGCAGCTGGTGAGTGCAGTAACGATAGCACTGAAAGCGCCACCGATGATGACACCGATCGCCATATCCATAACGTTGCCCTTGAGTGCGAATGCCTTGAATTCTGTCATAAATTTCTTAAACATACTTCTACACGTCCTTTCGGAAATTTTATCTATTATTATAATATCACATCAAAGTCTTGAAGTCAAGGAAAAATCAGCTAAATATTCTTATAATTCAAAATATTTTTCAGAAATAACGTTGATGGTGCGAAAAAAATATGCTCTCTTTAAAATAGTATACCTATTGCAAAAATGAAATTAAAATGTAAACATTTTATGAAACCACTTGCAATTCTCGGAAAGGTGTGCTATAATAAATAAGCTGTCAGGGACAAGGGCAGTAAAGATGTAACGAATATCGATCAATGGGGTATAGCCAAGCGGTAAGGCAACGGACTTTGACTCCGTCATTCGATGGTTCGAATCCATCTATCCCAACCATACTGGGGCGTCGCCAAGCGGTAAGGCAACGGACTCTGACTCCGTCACTCCGAAGGTTCGAATCCTTCCGCCCCAACTGTTTCCCTCACTCTGACGGGTGAGGGAATTTTTATTATAATCGTCCGTATTATACATTGGTGCGGCTGCCGATGGGTGCCGCTGATATCTGAAGCAAAAAAGTCAAATATTGCTATTTAACAAAATTCAATATAAAGATTTGACCAAATTTTTTAGAAATTTATAGTGATTATACTAAAAAATATAAACCCAAATGGTAAATATTATTGTTAAATTGCTATTGACATATGCTGTAAAGTGTGATATAATGTGGACAAATCCGAACAGGAGACGTTCTGTTTGGCTTGTAATACCGTTGTAAATACTATTGAAGCAGCTGCTGAAAGAACTTGCACGAACTAAAGTTAATACAATGTTAACAAAA
The DNA here is from genome assembly GCF_000526775.1 of Ruminococcus albus AD2013. Classification (NCBI taxonomy): domain Bacteria; kingdom Bacillati; phylum Bacillota; class Clostridia; order Eubacteriales; family Oscillospiraceae; genus Hominimerdicola; species Hominimerdicola alba. The sequence continues at coordinate 3,109,421 of NZ_JAGS01000001.1, read as the reverse complement.
TGTTCAACAATAGTATCTATATCTGTATTATAATTAAAAACACCGAGTTAATTATATAGCCATACTTTGTTCTGTTGGACGGGCTTTGTTTCTGTCTGGCGGCTGACATCGAATGGGTATGATTAAACAATAAAATTTCAAATTATTAATTTTGGGAGGAATTTTTTATGAACAAGAAGTTATTTGCACTTCTCACTTCTGCAGCTGTAGTAGTTGCTTGCGCACCTGCTGTATTTGCTGAGGCTAATGAGGCTACTAACGACGTTACTGCTACTCTGGAGTTTGGTGCTCCTGCAACTGTAGCTGAGGGTGAAGAGGCTACTATCGACGTATATCTCACCAGCAGCATCCAGCTCTGCGGCGTACAGTTCAATTTCGACGTTGAGAACGGCGAGATCGTTGACTTCGTATTTGACGAGGCTACAATCAAGGATCTTGGTTTTGATGACTGGGGCTTCACTAAGGAGCAGTCTGAAGACTTCAAGGCTCAGGGTTACGAGGATTATGCTGTAATGGCAGTTGACACAAGCTTCGATGAGAACACTGTACCTTCTAAGACTAAGATCGGTACTCTGACTGTTAAGGGTCTCAAGGAAGGCGACGTTATCTCCATCAATACTAAGAACAACCTCGGTAACTATGACTACGGCGATGCTGAAGCAGCTTGGACAACCACTCCTGCTTCTGTAACTGTAGAGGCTGCTGCTGAGTCTACTGTTGAGTCCACTGTTGAGTCTACTACTGAGTCCACTGTTGATTCTACTGTATCCAGCGAGTCCACTGTTTCCAGCGAGTCTACTGTTTCCAGCGAGTCTTCCAAGGCTACTACCAACACTTCTTCTAAGGCTACTAACGGTACTACAAACAACACCAACACCGGTGCTGCTTCCACCGCTGCTGTAGCTCTGGCTGCATCTGCTGCTGCTCTGGTAGTTATCTCTAAGAAGAGAAAGTAATTTAAGCGACTTAAAGTCAATTAAATAGCATTTATTACGGCAGAGTCTTTTGACTCTGCCGTTTTTTGTTGACTTTAACAGCAAGTTGGTGTATAATCGTATTGGGAGGTGCAGATATGAGATACAGGATATTTTGCCTGATGACTATAGTTGCGGTGATATTCACCATGACAGGATGTGGCAGGACTAAGGATACAAAAGATGAGTCCCTATACGATCTGATAATTGAGGACAGCAGTTCTTCTGATGTTGTTGAGAAAACAATAGAAAGCATTGCACAGGTTGAAAGTTCAGCCGAAAACGAGATAGAGGAAGGATCTTCTGCAGTAGAAACGGAAGCTTCTGTCAGTGAAGATAGTATCAGCGATAATAACGAGTACACTGAGTACTGGTTCAGGACTAAGAAACAGCGTGACCAGCACTACGAAAAACACGGTATCGAAATGGGCTTTGCTAATGCTGACGAGTACCGCAAGGCGGCGTCCGACGTTGTCAACGACCCTAATGCGCTCCACAAGACCGAGAAAGAGGACGGCGACGATGTGTACTACATCGAAGATACCAACGAGTTCGTCGTCGTTTCAAAGGACGGATATCTGAGAACGTACTTCAATCCCGACAAGGGCAAGGATTATTATGACAGGCAATAATGTTAACATATTGTAAACACAGCTTTCCTGATATTGACAATCGGGAAGCAATGGCGTATAATATCCATAAGATTTTGTGAGCAGACAAGTTCACTAAAAAAAGAAAGGTTGACCCGTAATGACTCTTATCACCGTATTCGCAGTCTTTACATACTTCTTCTTTAGCTTTAGCCGATTTTTTGGCTATAAGCTTATTTGTCGTGGTATGAAAGCTATGCGGACGGGTGTACAGCAGTTTATGGGCTGACAATATATCCATTCAGGTCACAGACCGTGCTTTCGTATTACGAGAGCACGGTTTTTTTGATGCAGTTTTTCTGACAATATATTCAAGAAATTTCAAGTTTTTTACAGGAGGAATCATTATGGTTATCGTATTAAAAGACAGCGCCAACAAAAAGCAGATAGAGGAACTTATGGAATGGCTAACAAGGTTCGATGTGAAATCAAATCTTGTGGAGGGCGTACACTCGAAGATAATCGGTCTTATCGGCGATACAACGGCGGTGGATATCGAATCGGTGCAGGCCAAGGAGATAGTTGACACTGTCAAGCGTGTGCAGGAACCCTACAAAAACGCCAACAGACGTTTCCACCCGCTGGACACTGTGATAGATGTCCGCGGCAGAAAACTGGGGGGCGACCGCTTGCAGGTGATCGCGGGTCCCTGCTCCGTTGAGACCGAGGAACAGACTATCAAGACCGCTATTGCCGTCAAGGAAGCAGGTGCCACAATGCTTCGCGGCGGCGCATTCAAGCCAAGAACTTCGCCTTACGCTTTCCAGGGTCTTGGCAAGGAGGGCATTGATATCCTTAAAAAAGCAAGAGCTGAGACAGGTCTGCCCATTGTCACCGAGATAATGGACGTCAGCGATATCGACCTTTTCGACGATGTTGATATCATTCAGGTGGGTGCGAGAAATTCCCAGAACTTCACACTGCTGAAAGCCCTCGGCAGGCTGAACAAGCCTATACTGCTGAAACGTGGTCTTTCTGGTACTTTGCAGGAACTGCTGATGTCGGCTGAGTACATCATGAGCGAGGGCAACAGTCAGGTGATACTCTGCGAGCGCGGCATACGCACCTATGAGACCGCCACCCGCAACACCCTCGACCTTGCAAGTGTACCTCTGCTGAAACAGAAGACACATCTGCCTGTTACCGTTGACCCCAGCCATGCGACAGGTATCGCTTCACTGGTAGAGCCCTGTTCTCTCGGCGCGGTGGCAATGGGCTGTCACGCACTGGAAATAGAGGTACACATCGACCCCGAACACGCATGGAGCGATGGCGCACAGTCACTGACCCCCGAAAAATTCAAGGCGTTAATGAATAAAATACGCGCTATGGCTGAATTCTGCGGAAGACCTGTTGACGCTGATTGACGAAAGCTCCGCATTGTGGTATAATCAAAGTGATAGGTTCAGCTAAGCGCAATTCCTTGAACGACATCCAAACATTGATATTGAAATAATTCATAATAATAACATACGAATTAAGTAGTGAGGGATTAATATGTACATAGATAACAACTATTTTGAAGAAAAACAAACTACGATCGATTCAATTGAACATTATTTTACAAGATACCCTATAGATAAAGCTAATATTGCAAGAATGTACTCGGAAGAAGTTTTAGGAGTTGCAGATACTGAACAACTGATTATTGCAGAAATCATTTTTTATCATGCGATGTGGAAAAAGGCGGGAGGACTTCCGGTATATGACATTGAAATAATTAAAAAACTTACCAATGAAATCATAAAATCCAACCAATCTTTTACTCATTTAAATGCTGATGAATATAACGATTTTATCAAAATGGTTAAAGAATTTAGTGAGAGTAAAATAGAGATATTTGAGGATAACAGTTGATCTTTTTGTTTTCAAAAAATATTGTTCCGAAGTGATGGTGTTAAACTACCAACTAATGCTACAGGAGGGCTTCACATGGAGATAATCGCAAGGATACACACCGACCTGCCTACGAAATTCGGGTTGCCGCGGCAAAGCGGTCTGGTTGATGAACTGGAAGGTCTGGTGGTGTTTGAGCCGAAATACCGAGAACCCGAAGCACTTCGGGGGATAGAGGGATTCTCGCACCTGTGGCTGATATGGGAATTTTCCGAGGCAAAGCGTGATAGCTGGTCGCCTACGGTACGTCCGCCGAGATTAGGGGGAAACAAGCGAATGGGCGTATTTGCTACACGATCACCTTTCCGCCCGAACCCCATCGGACTTTCATGCGTGAAACTTCTCGGAGTTGAAAAAACAGCAGATCAAGGGCTTGCCCTGAGGGTAGGCGGTGCCGATCTGATGGACGGCACGCCGATACTGGATATCAAGCCATATCTTCCCCTTGCTGACTGCCGCCCCGAAGCGACAGGCGGTTTTGCGGTGGAAAAGGCTGGTTATTCAGTAAAAGTAGACTTCCCTGCCGAACTTTTGGAGAAAGTACCCGAAAGCAAGCGGACAGCGTTGAAAGCAATACTTGCCCAGGACCCTCGCCCCGCTTATCAGAACGACCCCGAGAGGGTATACGGTTTCGGGTATGCGGGACTTGAAGTGCGTTTTCGGGTATCGGGTGACAGGCTTGAAGTCGTCGAAATCGAAGAAACGTGATATTAACATACACAGCAAAAGGCAGCACCAAGCAGTGCTGCCTTTTGTCATTGTTCGATCTGTTTGCCGAGAAACATGGCTGCCGCCTTGCAAAGCATCGCCTGATCGTCGGTAACATGGCGATCATCCTTGCCCCCGAGGAATGCCACCGCGCCTGTGATATCTCCCCCCGATATTATAGGCGCGACTGCCAGCGCATGAGTATCAACGCCATCAACGGGCTGAAATTCAGCTGACCCATTGCGGTACTCATATCCGCTGCGTGTCTCCAGCATATCCTCCAGCGCCTGAGAAAGTCTGCGCTGTGAGTACTCCTTTTTCGGAACTCCCGACACTGCCACAACGTGATCTTTATCAAATATCACAGCGGGCGCTCCTCCAAGTTTCGATATGACCTCCGCCGCCTGCAAAGCGCCATCGGATAGCTCATTTATCGGGGAATACTTTTTGAATATTACTTCACCGTCGGGGTTGGTGTAGATTTCTAGCGGGTCGCCTTCACGTATCCTCATAGTCCTGCGTATTTCTTTCGGTATGACTACCCTGCCGAGGTCGTCAATGCGTCTTACTATTCCTGTTGCTTTCATTTTGTTCCTCCGTTCTTGTTTTTTGTGGGAATAGTTTGCGCAGATTTTGTATGTTTATGCGTTTCAGGGATATAATGGTTCTGAAATGGTATTCTTTGATCTTTGACGTAAAATCGCTGATCTCATTCTGATCGTACTTAACTAACTTTATCTGCTTGTTTTCAAACCCTTCGCGTTTTTTACATATTCTGAGAACGATCTATCGATCGCTTTCTACATCATTCAGGGGAGTAACAGGTAATTGAATAAAAAAACAGCAGTCATCAATCAGGAGCTTGATGACTGCCGTAAGATCATATATCAGAAGAGGAACAGGATCAAAAGAAAATATCCATAATATTTTTCCCGCTGGCTGCTCATTGATCCGAAGATAATACATAGCCGTTGTTATCCCATCTGGTGAAAAATGCTCTGGCGATAAAACTTTCACTCATGATAAATGATATCACAAGACATAATAACAATGCTGCTATTCCGCCAAAATACTGTACAAAAGAAATGTTGATATTCCTCATTATTATTCCGATGATAAAATATATCGGATCGATCAACAAATAAACTATACCCGACAAAGCAGTGCCGCAATATGTTATGCGAGAACGGTTCGCTTCCGGATTAGACAGTGCCATACCGCAAACAGCCACTGCCATTATCCCATAACCTATCAGGTGTCCCTGATATACCAGAAAGCCTGTCTTACCCAGAAGAATGATCTCTCCCACAGAAAGCCCCGCTCCTGCAACGAACAAAATCGCATATATCCAATTATTTATCCTGAACAGGATCTCACTTTTTTCACGCAGATATTTTCCGAGAAGAAGATATGGAAGTGCTCGGGTCAGCCAGTTTCCGGGAATGAACCTATAGCCCAGAATGTTGAAATGGATAATGCCTGCAAATTCGCCTGTGAACAGCATGAAAACAAAGGTCATTATCATTACTGCCTTGTAGTATTTCATCAGTCCAAGCCAGTCAGCTATATATATTATAATGTAAGCATAAACCAGTGACTGAATGAACCAGATACTGTTACCTATCGGAAGCGGCCAGAGATTTAGTACAACAAAATTGAATATGATACGTCTTGATATAGTGACTGAAATATTGTTGATAAGGCACACGATAACATTTACTATTATATTCAGCACTATCATTGCAGCCAGAAAAAGTCCTGATCTTTTCATTTTTCGCTCGGTCTTTTTCTGACGCTTTTCCTTATCTTCTACCAGTACAAAGTATCCCGATAGGATAAAGAAGGCAGGAGCCGCAAAACCGCTTATCGCTGAAAGCACTCCTGTTGGTTCGGGAAAACCATAGTTCCAGAAGCACATAAATGCCATTAGGATAAACCGCAGATATCCTGCGCCTTTACATCTGTGACCATCATCATAATACTGTTCAAGTTCTGTCGAATTCATGTATTCCACCAGCCTTCATCTGTATTATTCTTTACAGTATCTTTTTCGGGAGGAGTCATGGGCATACTTAATTCAGCAGGGTACTCCTCGCCCTTATTTCTCATATCTGCAGAGGATATACGCTCGTTTAAAGTCTGCGCTTCCTCGCTTGTTATCTCGCCTATCTTACCTTCACCGATACGATATATCCTGTCGCACAGCTTCAGTGCTGCGGGGCGGTGTGTTGAAAGTATGATAAGTCTGTCGGGATGACTTTCCATAATATTATGCAGTACTCTTTCCTCGGTATCACGGTCAAGAGCGCTCGTTGCTTCGTCAAGCAGAAGTATCGGCGCATTTCTTAACAGTGCTCTCGCAATGGAGATACGCTGTGCCTGACCCTCCGAAAGTCCTCTGCCGCGCTCGCCGAGAACGCTGTTTATCCCGTCGGGCATTTGCTCGATAAACTCCCAGGCACAGGCAGTTTTTAGTGCACCTATGACTTCTTCATCGGAAGCTTCTTCATTCACCATACGCATATTATCTGCAATAGTGCCCGAGAAAAGCGTGTTGCCCTGAGGAACATATGCAAAGAACCGACGCATATCGGAATTCATCGGGAACTCATTCCCACTGCCGCTTTTCAGAGTTACATTACCCTCCTGCGGTTCAAGCATTCCCAGCAGCAGACGTATCAGCGTGGTCTTTCCTCCGCCTGATTCAGCCATAATAGCCACTATCTCGCCTGAGCTGACTTTGAATTCCGAATTTTCATAAACATTCTTTCTTTCGTCATAGCCGAAAGTGATATCATTTACGCTGACAGTTATGCCGCTTCCTCTCTGTTCTTCAAGAAGCTCCGCATTCTTCGGGTCATGTTCCTCACGCGGAAGATCAATAAGTTCTCTTATCCTGTGAGCGGAAACGGAAGAATTCAGCATACCGGGTATGGTTGCTACAAGGCTGTTGAATCGGTTTGAAAGTGCTGAACGCTGCTGTAAAAAGAAAGTCATATCGCCGTACATTATCTGACCTGTCCACAGTCTGTACAGGCAGTAGGCGAATGCCGCCATAGATACGACACTGGATACCAGTGTCAGAAGTATATTTGATTTTATCTCAAACTTATTGTAATCGAGGTTGAATCTCTTGTATCGCTGCTGCCATTCGCGGAGCTTTTTTGAGTAATACCCGAAGATGCCGAAGGACTTTATCATGTCGAAATTGTAGAAAGTCTCGACTTCAAAACTCATCATTTTTGAATTGAGTTCAAGGACGCGCTTGCGGTATTCCTTCATGCGGCGCATGATAAAGCGGCTAAGACCCAGCAGTATTGGTGCGGACAGAAACGCTATCAGCGCCATGGCGTAGTCCATTCGCCACAGTACGACGAAAGTGGCTATGAACGTGTAAATGTTTATAACCAGATTGGGTATCCAGTTTATGGCATTTGCCGCGATAGTACCAACATCGCCGTTAAATCGGTTCAACAGATCACCGCTGGGGTAGTTGCTGAGCTCTTTCCAGCGTGCGTCCATTATGCGGTCAAATATTCCTGCCTGTATATCGTTGTTGACGTATATGGATATTCGGGCGTTGATATAGCTGTTTATACTGTTCAGTGCCAGTGAAAAAAGCATCATGCCTATCATCAGCGCTACCAGCATACCCAGCTTTTCATGCTGCTGACCGACTATTATATTGATAAGTACTCGGCTGACATACGCCGAACCTATCGACATAGTTGAACCGACTATACCGAGAACGGTATAGAACACAACTATCCAGCGGTATTTCTTTGAGTAGCTGAATATCCATTTCCAGTCATCAAGAAATTCGCGTATCGTGCCGTCATGCAGGCTGTCCCAGAGTATCTGCACGTTGTCGCTTCGGAACAGCTTGTTTATTCCTGTGTAAACTATTTTTTTCTCTTTTTTCTCATTCATATTGATCGCTATTTCTGTTAAGGGTTTCATATGCCGTGAATGCCGCTTCGGGATCCATATTGCAGCTGAGACGGTACAGCGGTATCCTGCCGCCGAGTTCTCTTAAAAGCTTCAGCGTTTTTTCAAGCGCTGTTTTGTCTTTCGGACGGTAGACCTGCTGTATCAGTTCGGGCATTATCTGCGGGAACGCTGTGCGCTCTATGCGGTTTTCCAGTCCTCTTTCGAGGGACACTATCCCGCAGAGATCTACACCGACATTCTTCTGCATACCCTCTTTGCCTGCCCAGGGCGTGCCGTAAACTGTCACAGTTTCACCGATATGTATAAGCGGTTTATCACCGTTCACCACATAGCTGTTTTCGATATTGTCCAGCCACAGGCGGATATGTGTGGTCTTGCCCGTACCCGATGCCGCGGTGAAAAGCCATGCTTTTTCGCCGACAGCAACAACTGCCCCGTGCATAAGGAACGTATCGTGTTCGAGCATCTGCGTTGCTATTTTGCGGTATACGGCAAGAGTTTCGAGGTAGCTGTCTGGGTGATCCACAAAGGGGATCCTTTCGATCTGTGCTTCACGGAAATTTTTCAGCCGTTCAAGTCTGATATCCTCGGAGGTCGCAGAAATGCAAAAATCGGGCTTGCCGTCCGTGAGGTAATCATGGCAGAGGTCGTAAATCTCGTCATACATACTACTGATGCCGACATTCAGCCCAGCGAGTTTTGCTGTAAATTCCATGCGCTCACCTCACAGCGGATCTCATTTTTTTCCTGATACGGCGAAATCTGTTGCGAAAGCGCAATACAAAAAAACGCATTTTATAGGGCTTGCACCACAGCTTTTCATATAAATTGTACCGCAGTCCTTCGAGGCGTATCGGTTTGTTTCCCCGCTGTGCGGAGTCCACTACACCGAGGATATCCTGCGGGGGAACGACATCAAAACTGACGCAATTATCCCCTGCAATGATGTAATTTCCGTCGTTTTTTCTCCCGACAATGCGGTGCAGAACATACTGCAAACCCTTGGGAGAGGGTCTTGTGTGGAGCACTATGTCAAGATTTTTCAGTGTTTCGATATCGCATTTTTTTACAACGATAGCGTCGGTCTTTTCATGAAAAAGCGGGCGCATACTTACTCCCCTGACAGTGAAAATTATCTTTCCGCTGCGTTCCAGTTCGCCCTCGTATGTTGTCTTTATCACTCTGCCAACAGCCCCTCTTTGAGCAGATTGTTGAGGAAATCTGCCAGCATATGACCTATCTCGTCAACGTTGGATTCGGGGTGGATTTTGCACAGTGCCTTATGCACATTTTCGGGAGTTGTTTCCTCCGAAAGCAGTTTTATTATCTCCGCACCGCTGTCATTCAGGCGGAGCATACCGTGAAATTTTGAGCTGTCTTCGCCCACAGCCACAGCATTCCATTCGCCGTCAATTTCCATTACTGCCATTTCAACAGCAAGCTTCATAATTATCCCTCCATACAAAAACTTGCAGCCGTGAGCCGTGCCCACAGCTGCAAGCAGCTAAATATTCATTCGTTATCTAAAAGTATTCGTTGAAATGAAAGATTACTGTTTTATAAACTTTCCTAAATCCTTGTCCCATTTATAAGTGCCATTCCAACCTTCAGCGTACTCGTCTGCATCATCATAACCGAACATTTTATCAATTGTATCGAAGTATCCATTAGAGTTGTCAAAGATTGTTTTCGAATTTTTAGGTAAAAGGTTATAAAAATCGTCTATGTTATTTTTCGCTTTATTATAATCATTACCATTGTAGTTGGCATTAGCGTCGTTATTCACCCCGTTATAAAATCCACTCAAGGTCACGCCGCTCGCTACGATAACATCAGCTTCCTTAAAACGTAGAACTTCCATTTCGGGTCTTTTCATCGTGCTAATTCTTATGAACCTCCTTCATATTCTGATAATCACTTTAACGTGTTCTGAAAATCAACAGAAATATATCTGTCATTAAATTATCTGACATATATTAACAGCCAAATCACAGGAAATACATCTGCAATTTACACTTTTTACATATACAAATTATAACACAAACCCAACAACTGGTCAAGTTTAGTTTTAGTTGTTTGTGATATTTATGAAAATTTATTTACTGATATTTGCTAATTTGTATATAATTAACATCAGGAGATCAAGATGAGTTGGCTAAAGTCGGATAGTCAGAATTTTCCATTCTCGGTTTAAACAGATATCAGCTTGTCATGCCCGCGGCGGTCAGGCTTTGTCAAGGCTGCCTTTTTATATGTTATCAGCAGTATCTTTGCAGAAGCATAACATGGTCATCTGTGCAATATAATTCCCTATATCTGATCCATCAGCTTTGCAAAAAGCCCCTTGCAGCCTTCCTCGATATCGGCATAGGCTTTGCCAAAATCACGGCTGTACCACGGATCGGAAACATCATCACCACGGTCTGCGAATGTGAGAAGCTTATATATCTTTCCGTCCTTATCACCGCCGAAGATACGGTTCATATTGCGTATATTTGCAGTATCCATGCCGATGAAGTAATCGTATTTATCATAGTCCGACTTTTTCAGCTGTACCGCTGTCTTGCCCGCACAGCCGATACCGTGCCCTGCAAGTTCTGATCTTGCGGGAGGATATACGGGATTACCCAGTTCTTCTGTGCTTGTTGCACTTGATACGATATAAAAATCATCGCTGTATCCTGCATCGGATACAATTTTTTTCATTATAAATTCAGCCATCGGCGATCTGCAGATATTGCCGTGGCAGACGAACATTAATTTTATCATTTTATTTTTTCTCCTCTAATATGATGTGTAGTCTTTTGTACTATTTCATTAAACCATGATCATTCCATTTCATCAAATCAAAATGGAAAAGAATAGCAATTCACCGAAGTGAACCGATATCAGAAAACTTCACAGGTGTACTTTCCTCATCACACCTTTTTAAAAACAAGCATTTTGCCGCGTTCAAGGTCTTCTAAGGTGATGCCGCCTTTTTGCTGATAGTAGGGGCTGTATGCTTTTTCAAAATGTATGCCTTCAAGGTTCTTTTCGATGTATTCAAATCCCTGTGCGCATATCTCATCGGTAAGTTTTTTATAGGTGTATTTGCATTTTTTCTTTTCCCTATTTCGGAAATTTGAAAGGTGGAAAGGCAGTACCGCAAGCACGCCGCCCTTTTTCAGCGTTCTTTGTGCTTCCTCTGTCATGGTGAAACGGTGAAGTCCGCCATATATCTTTTCTTCACCGTGGAAGATATCGGAATATATGACAAGATCAAAAGTCTCATCATCGAAATCATGGCGGAAATCTTCTCTGCCGATGGCAGTGGTTATACAGCGGATATTTCTTTCCTCGGCTTTTGCGTTTAGCTGATCGAGCATCTGCTTTTTGATGTCTACTGCGTATATCCTGCATTTCTGGTCAAAAGCATAGGCTGCCGCGATCGAGTAATCCCCTGCACCGCAGCCATAGTCGAGTATAACGGGGTCGGGGGTATCGGTCAGCTGTGAGATAAGTTCCTTACCCTCAGTTTTCTCCCAGTTTCTGATCTCATCAAAAATACTCATAATATTTCTCCTTATCGGTATAGTGATCATTATGAGTTGGCGGTGAGGTCGCTGTAAGCCCATGGTTTGCGGTAGTTATCGCCCATTACTTCGTTATCGCGGTAATCCCGAAGCATTGCAAGGTCGATATCGGCGGTGAATATACCCTCGCTTCCGTCAGCTTCAAGTATGCACATATCGCGAACGCCCGGTTCATCACGAAGCCATGCGATACCATCGAATATGGTGGAATGACCGTTGCAGTCGGGGACGGTATCGGGATAATTGCAGGTCGCAACGGCGATCATATTTTCGTATGCCCTAGTCCTAAGTGCAGACAAGCGATTGATCTCCATTGGGCAGGCGTTGGGGGCGAGAACTATCTCTGCGCCTTTCAGCATGAGTATCCTTGCGCTTTCGGGGAATTCGCGGTCAAAGCAGATCATCGCGCCGACTTTGACTGTACCTACAGCTGTATCAAGGTCGCAGACCTTAAACCCGTCACCTGATGAAAGTGCGGCTTCTGCGCTGAAATCACAGGTGTGGACTTTTGAATACTTCATGGCTTGCCTGCCGTAACGGTCGAAAAGAACGAGCGTGTTCAGTGGTTTTGGGTCGTGCTTTTCAAGGAAAGTTATGCCTATTGCCATATCAAGTTCAGCTGAAAGTCTGCCGAATGACTGCACGAAATCATCATCTGTGGATATTGCACGGGCTGTCCATTCCTCTGCGGGCGGGTCGTAGATATCGTAGCCGATACTGAACATTTCGGGAAAAAGTGCGATATCTGCCCCCTGTGACTTTGCTTCTTTGCATGCGGTTATACCTTTTTCGAGATTCCCCTTAATAGTGCCTGTGGGGGTCAGCTGTAACAATGCTATTTTTAGTTTGCTCATTTCGGTCTCCTTTTGGGTTTTATGGGCATTCGTTTGCCGCACCGTATATTTTGGTATGCGGTCGTATGATTTGGTATATTTGGTTATACGGTCGTATGCGATGGTATACGCTTGTATGCGAATTCAAGCAAACCTATATTCAGCACTGCGAAAAATGTGAGATACATCGGCATTATCGCGATGCCGAGGGCTTGCTGCAAAAGTCCGAATACCATGGGCATGAATGTACTGCCGATGTATGCCGATGCCATTTGCAGACCTATAACGGCGGCGCTGTTTTTTCTGCCGAAGTTTTCGGGTGCCATATGCTGTATCGCAGGGTAGACAGGTCCCATGCCGATACCTGTTATCACAAATCCGACCGCCGCTGGGATATAGCTTTTCAGCGGCAGGAATATCAGCAGTGTACCAAAAACCTCGACGGCTATCCCGATGCGTATCAGTAGTCTGTCACCCAGTTTGTTGGAAACAAATGCGGATATCAGGCGGCCGAACATCAATCCGCCGAATATCAGCGAACCGAATGCGGCGGCTAGTTCGGTACTTATACCCTGCTTTGCGCCGACAAAGTAGCTGGAAGTCCAGAGGAAGCAGGTGGCTTCACCCGAACAGTAAGCGTAAAATGCTATCAGTGTCGGGATAACGCCGCGAATCTTCAGGGCAGAGATTATGCCTGTGCTGTCGCTTTCGTCATCATCGGAAGTTTCCGCATTTTTCTTCCACAGCGGGAAAGACAGCAGGCAGACAAGCATTATCCCCGACTGTATATACGCTGTCCAGCGGTAGCCCTCATTCCAGCGGGCGCGGGACAGGGCAATGGACATTATGTAGGGACTTATCATTGCGCCTACGCCGTAAAAGCAGTGGAGAAAGTTCATAACCGAAGATGAATAATGCTTCGCCACGTAGTTGTTAAGGGCGGAATCCACCGAACCTGCGCCAAGCCCATAGGGTATTACGAACAGGAATAGCATGGCGTAGCTTGAGGCGAATGAAAATCCCATCAGCCCCAGAACTGTCAGGAGAATTGAGATTACGACTATATTATGTGTCTTGAATCTGCGGATAAGTGCGGGTGCGATAAGGGCTGAGATTATCGTCATGAATGATATTGACATTGAGACATATCCCGCGTAAGATGATGGTACGCCAAAGTCCTTCTGCATGGTCGGCCAGCCCGAGCCAAGAAGCGAATCGGGAAGACCGAGACTTATGAACGCAAGATATATCACGGCTAAAAGAAGTGCTGTCATTGTTTACCTCACTTAATATATACCGATAATTTTTACTATAATTATAGCACGGTTCACAGGGAAGGTCAATCATCGGAAAGCAAAAAACACCGACCCTCTGCGGCAGAGGATATCTGCCGCGGAAAAGTCGGTGAGATCTTGTGATATTACACTAAACTATCTGCTGAAAATTATCTTACAGTAACAAATACAGCATTCTTGATAGCATTTAGAGTATCCCATGTACCGTTTACCTTAGCTGCGATAGCAACCTTGTAGGACAGACCGGGTGTCAGGTTCTTGGGAGTTACATAGCTTCTGGTAGAAGCAGGGATATAGGAAGTCTGAACTCTCCACTTGCCTGCCAGATAAACTGCGATACCATAGTTCTGTGCATTAGGAACTGAATCCCATATGAACTGGATCTGGTGATACTGAGTGTTGTAGTTCACTCTGATATTTGTAGGATAAGTATCGCCGGAAGGCTGATAAGGATTAGGATCGGGATTGGAATAGTTCTTAGGAACTGCATACAGACCGTAAGCTGTCAGCTCGCTGGTAGTAGCGCTGATGAAGAGGTTGCTCATATCGTTCATGGACAGACCGCTGTTATTTACAGCTGCCATCAGATCATCATAGGTGAATGTCTTAACGAAAGGAGTACCGCTGTAGTCGCTTGAGCTTACACGGTTCCATGTATTGTTGCCGCCGTCCTGAAGAACGAGCTCAGGCTGAGATGCGGAATCATAAACGAGAGCGAAGTCGTAGTTGCTGTTAGCATAGTTCTTCCAGCCATCAACTGTGAAGTTCTTCCAGGAAGAGATGGTCTTACCGCTATCATTCTTGTAGAGCTGTACCCACTTGGAACCGATGTCAACACTTGACCACTTGAAGTTGGGGTCAACTGCAACAGAGCTGTTGAGGTTGGAGCTGATGCCGTAAACGCCCATCATAGCTGCAACAACATCCTTAGCACCATCATACCATGTGCAGCTGCCGCGGTTCAGATAACCGTGAGCTTCGCCGTTAGCTACGCCAACAACGTTGTTATCCCACAGAACGCAGGGGATACCCTGTTCCTTAGCTCTGCCGAGGTAGTACTTAGCCCATGCGATACGGTCGTTAGTGTTGCCGAAGTCGGAAGCAGAGAACTCACCGATGATAACGGGAGCATTCTTCTGACGCTGGAGATTGCCAAGATAGTTGAACATATTGGAGATCTCGCCTTCATAATCTGCACCCCAACCGGACTGACCGGGGAAGTTGTGGTTAGCCTTGTCATCGGTAGCCATTGTGAAGTAGTAAGGAGTATATGCGTGTACAGAAAGTGCTACATTGCCTGCATTGTTAGGGATAGCAATGTTGGAAATAGCTGTCTGGTCATTGGATGCGCAGTAGCCGGGCAGCATCAGCAGACGCTCTCTGTTCTGGCTTGAACCCTGATTACGAACAGTATTTACAAATGTAGCATTCAGCTTGTTGATGTAGTTCCAAGTGTAGCCGTTATCGCCTGAACCGTTGCCCCACTCGGAAACAGCGCTGTTGCCTGTCTGACGAGGCTCGTTCATGCCCTCGAAAATGAGGTGCTGGTCATAGTTTGCGAATGTTTCAGCAATATCAGACCAGATGCCCTTCATCTTCAGCTCTGCCTGATAATAAGTGTTATCATTGAACTGAGAAACATTGATGAAATTCTCGTGGTGGATGTTCAGGATAACGAACATATCACGATCGATAGCATAATCAACAGTCTGCTTAACATAGTTCATCCATGTATCATTTACATGATAACCATTGCCGTTCTGTTCAAGATGCTCATACCAGGTCACAGGTATACGAACAGTATTGAAGCCTGCTTCCTTGACTGCCTGGAACTGTCTTGCATTAGGTGCGGGCATACCCCACTGAGTTGCATACTTCTCGGGTGAAGAACCGGAAGGTACTTTGGAATTGTGCGCATCAAGCGTATTACCGAGGTTCCAGCCGATCTTCATCTGGGAAACGATGTTCCATGAACTCTGACCGGAAAGTGCAGATGCCTTGACATTTGCGATCGGCAGAGAAGCTGCGCCTGTTGCTGCGATAGCAGCAGCGGACATTGCGGACAGTACTTTGCCCACGAATTTCTTCTTCATAGGATAATTCTCCTCTCAAAAATAGATAGTTAGTCTTTCGCGGAAAATATTAAGCTCCCGCGAAATAGCTTACTTTTTTCTCCATGCCGCGCAAAAATATACGCACCACGGTGAAATTCCTTCTCAATGAAAACTTTTTCCATTAGTTTAATTATACATTTTTTTTTACAAATGTCAACGGGTTTTGGTGAACAAAGCCCAGTCATATATGTAAAAATTTTAGCTAAATATAGTCTTCAAAAAACAAGTTCGCTGTACGTTCACAAGAAGTTCATACGTACACTTTATTAAGCTGTTTTTTATCAATATCAACCATGGAATATGTTAAGCCTCGTAAATATTCACGGTGCAGATTTTTCAAGGCACTGCTCTATCTGCGAGTACGCTTTCTGCCAGTCGGTCTGAGGATCGGAGAGGATAATATAAGGAATATTCAGTGTGCGGAGTATCTCAACTTCCCTTCTCTGACGCTCTTCAAGGGCTTTGATATAGCCTTCAAATCCGATAATATTATTCGCTTTTCCGTAAGCACCGTTACAATGATAGTCGATAACGCTGTTAAGCCATTCCGTGCCGCGCTCAGGGAGAGCTTTCTCTATTGCACTTCGTATATCCCCCGAATGGAGATAGACCACAAAAGGTTCCAGGGGACTTATGATATCGCATATACTGCGTATATACGCGGCGGAGCGGTCTGTATCAAAGCCGAAGCGAATCATGGTCTCGCACATGGGATTTTGCAGCAGCACACAATTGAAAACATATCTTTCATCGGGCTTTACGGTCTTTACGAATTCCCGCCATTTATCCAGCATCAAGGGCATTTCGGTTTCCCATGGGAGAAAGTCGTATATCTTATATCTTAGCAGTTTATCGAAAAGTTCGCCCTCAAATCCGCTCAGGGACACAATATGACCGTCCCCCTGCGAGACAGACTTTTCTTTTATCAATCCCTGTTCTTCCTTGGAAAAAGTGTTCAGCTCGGTATTGCTCACAAATGAATGGAATTCATAGTCGGCGGGGTGTGACCCTGTTCCTTCGTCAACGAATATGGCGTTAAGCTTATCTGCGATATATTTTGAGGTCGTGCTTTTGCCCGAGCACGGCAAGCCCTCTGTTATTATAAGTCTGTTCATGTCATTTACCATCCTATTTTATAGCGATGATGACGGCGAATTTGCGATAAGCGTAGATACATTTCACCGTACTGAATCCACTGTTTTTAAGCATCTCTGTTTCGTCCTCGACCGAGCACTCTTTATCGAACTTGCGGCGCTCCAGCCAGAGTTCGATATCTCGGTCGGTAAGCCCGCTGTTATAGAGCTGACCTTCCCAGAAGCTGTCATACCATTTATTGAGACGGGTATCCCCTGCGCAGAACTGGTCGTAGTTAACGAAGATACCGCCTGCGGGGAGAGCCTGATATATTTTTGTGAAAAGCGCCTGCTTTTCCGATTGTTCAAGGTGATGTATCGAAAGGGCGGATATCACAGTATCAAATGGTACTTCGGGAAGTTCCTTTATATAATCTGTGGTTTGGTACGACACGTTATCAAGCCCCTGAAACCTGCGTTTTGCAACGCTGAGCATATCATCAGCGATATCGGTGAGCAGATAATCCGATCCGGGGAAATGCTTATACCAGTAGTATGCCAGCAGTCCCGTGCCAGAGCCTAAGTCAACGATGCTTTTCGGTTCTTTGATATTCGCGGCGATAAAGTCGGTGGTATCAATATAAAAATCATCGAAGCAGGGGATAAATTTTCTTCGGTTGATATCGTACTCCTCAGCTATACTATTGAACTGACTTTCTATATTCATTTTGATGACCTCACTTTTCTTTTTTGGGGCAGATATTATCTGCCGTTGATGATAATTATAGCATATAGATACTAATGCGTCAACCGCACTATTGCCGACAGATCTTCACTGAGCACAGCATTTTCTCGCACCGATGATATGAAGGCATCTGAGTTTTTCAAAGGAGTATGATGACAGCGGGCGGTCGAAAGCATCAAAGGAATGGGCTGACACACAGGGTTCACCGCACAGAGAAGTCACAAGCAGTGAATGGTAGAATCCTGAACTGCTTCCAAGCTGTATCACGTCACCTACTGCGGCTTTGCTGATATTGACTTCTTCACCGAAAGGTCCTGCGCCGCGGTTCGTGACCATGAACCGATAGAAGTATTCCACTCCTGTCCATGCGGCGGCGCGGTCATTCAGAGAGATATAATACCAGCCAATATCGCGGGTATAGTTCATTACTGCGCCCCCCGCGAAGATGCACTGTGATACGAAGTTGGTACAGTCACCGCCTGAATTTTCAAAATCATAGAATGACGGATTCCGTGAAAAAGCCCATCTGCGGGCGTATTCTATTTCGTCTGAGATGTTCAGCGGATATTCTCTCATATTATCACCCCTTTATATATTATGCGTTGCTTTCGCGATGCGTTTTTTGATCAATACTAACCTACAAAGCTACTTGACTTTTCAATGCAAGTGTGATAGAATAAGCACATCAAAGGAAATAACTCCTGAAAACAAGCTCAGGAAAATCATATTTAAGAATTATTTTTATCTGAAAGAGGTGAACTTTTTCACCTCCGGACTATAAGAAAGAGGTGAAAAACAATGTACGCTATAATGAACAGATCAGCAATGAGAATGAAGTCTTTTAACGATTACCAGTGTGATTTTAGCTTTGATTTTGCTTGGCAGCAAGATAAGAGCTTTCTTGTGCTGCACTCAGACAGTTCGGTTTGTTCAAGCCCTCACATTTGGGATATCGTATAGCGTTCATTGGATCGTCTTGTGATAAAACAAAAACCGTCTGTGTGCAAAGCAAGCTCACAGGCGGTTTATTATTTTATCAGAAAGGCGGTCATTTTTATGTCATCGGCACCAACTATAAATATGGAAGCAACAGGGGCTAACATAAAGTCTCTCATCAAGGCGAACGGCCTTAAAATATCCGAGATACAGGCTGTATACGGCTTCAACACCCCGCAGTCGATATTCAAATGGATGAGAGGCGAGGCTATGCCATCTGTTGATAATCTGGTAATTCTGGCACACATACTCGGTGTGACCATCGATAATATAATCATAACAAATTGATCCTGCCTTTTTGGCAGGATATACGGCTCCGTAGTTCAGTTCTGGTCAGAACACCTGACTGTCACTCAGGAGATCGCCGGTTCGAGCCCGGTCGGAGTCGCCATATTTCCGTTTCGTCTAACAGGTAGGACGACAGTCTCTGACACTGTAAATGTAAGTTCGAGTCTTACAGCGGAAACTTTGCCTTTGTAGCTCAGTTGGTAGAGCGCGGGTCTGAAGAACCCGGCGTCACAAGTTCGATCCTTGTCGAAGGCACTATATTTCCGTTTCGTCTAACAGGTAGGACAACGGTTTTTGAAGCCGTAAGTGAAAGTTCAAATCTTTCAGCGGAAGTTTGATAGTATATGACTGTGTAGCCAAGAGGCAAGGCAGCGGACTGCAACTCCGCCAGCGCAGGTTCGACCCCTGTCACAGTCTTTACAGTAAAATACAGGAAAGTAGTTCAATGGCAGAATGGCGGTCTCCAAAACTGCAGATCACAGTTCGACCCTGTGCTTTCCTGCTCATTATATAGTATAAAAGAATTAAGCCATAGCATTTCTGATCTGAAACCAGAAGTGCTATGGCTGTTTGTGCTAGTCCGAAAATTACTCTCCCTGCCGTTTTTTTACACAAATAACATGGTCGGATTTCGTACATTCAGCCGATAGAAGAAAACCCCATAAAAGTGATATAATAAATAGGTAAGCTTTTAGACCGCAAAGGAGGCTTTATTATGAGTGAAGTTATGGACAAGATCATCACCAGAAGAAGCGTAAGGGCTTTCACCGACGAGATGCCCACCGAGGAACAGCTCGAAACTATCCTGAAAGCAGGCACTTTTGCCGCTACGGGCATGAACAGGCAGTCCCCGATAATGATAGCCGTTACCGATAAAAAGGTGCGCGATGAGCTTTCTGCAATGAATGCCCGCATTATGGGCAAGGACGAGAGCTTTGACCCTTTCTACGGCGCACCCGCTGTTATAATAGTACTCGCAGATAAGAGTGTGGGTACATATATCTACGACGGAAGCCTTGTTATGGGAAATCTCATGCTGGCAGCCCACGATGTGGGTCTGGGCAGCTGCTGGATACACCGTGCCAAGGAAGAATTTGAATCCGAAGAGGGCAAAGCACTGCTGGCTAAGCTTGGCATAACAGGTGATTACGAGGGTATCGGTCATTGTGTGGTAGGTCATATCAAGGGCGATTACCCCGCAGAAAAGCCCCGCAAGGAAAACTACATCTATTACATAAAATAAGGAGGTCATTTTATGCCTTTCATCAACATCAAAACAAACGCAGCTGTTTCAGCTGATAAGGAAGAAAACATCAAGTCAGCTATGGGCCAGGCGATAACCGCTATACCCGGCAAGTCCGAAAGCTGGCTCATGGTGGGTATCGAGCCTGAGTACAAGCTGTGGTTCAAGGGTACTTCCGACCCTACCGCTATGGTGCAGGTAAGCATCTACGGCACTGCTGACAGATCTGCAAAAAACAAACTCACAGGCAAGATTTCCGAGATAATCGGTGACGAGCTGGGTATCAGTCCTTCGCGTATCTACGTAAGCTATACCGATATCCCTGACTGGGGCTGGAATGGCGCTAACTTCTGATATATCTTCAATAAATGTAATACCCCCGCGTTCTCACAGGAGAATACGGGGGTGATTTTTTTGCAAGACTATCTGTTGTTTACAAGCTCGGGATACATATCGTGCTGTGCAAGTCTCTGCCATGCAAGCTCTTCCCACTTTGTGCCCTTTATGCCGTAGTTGCAGTAAGGGTCGATGGAAATTCCGCCGCGGGGCAGGAATTTACCCCATACCTCGATGTACTTTGGTTCCATCAGCTTGATAAGGTCGTTCATTATTATATTCACGCAATCCTCATGGAAATCGCCGTGGTTGCGGAAGCTGAACAGATACAGCTTCAGTGATTTGCTCTCAACCATTCTCTCGGCGGGAATGTAAGAAATATATATGGTCGCAAAATCAGGCTGACCCGTTATGGGGCAAAGGCTGGTGAATTCGGGGCAGTTGAACTTCACAAAATAATCGCGGTCGGGGTGCTTGTTGGGGAAAGTTTCCAGTACCTCGGGAGCGTAGTCTGCACTGTACTTTGTATTGTTGTTACCAAGCAGCGATATGCTTCCTCTTTCTTTTTCTGTTCTGCCTGCCATGTTCATTCTCCTTTCAGCAGAGGGTCGATAAGTCCGTTAGCCTCAAAAGCCGCAGTCCTGTCGATGCAGGTGCCGCACTTTCCGCAGGGCTTTTCGCCGCCCTCATAACAGCTCCATGTTAGTTCGTAAGGCACACCGAGTTCTGTTCCCATTTTAACTACATCAGCCTTTGTAAGACCAACAAAAGGCGCTTCGATATGCACCTGTTCTCCGCTGCCGATAGTTATTGCGCTGTTCATGGCGTTGTTGAAATCCTGTGAACAGTCGGGATAAGCGTTGCCTGCCGCGTCATCAGCGTGAGCTCCGTAGTATATCACACCGCAGTCCAGCGATATTGCTATGCTTGCCGCAGAAGCTAAGAAAAGTCCGTTGCGGAAAGGCACATAAGTTGAAACGGGCTTACCGTTTGTCTGTGTCAGCTGTTCAGCGTAGCTTTCGTGGGGTATCTCCTTGTCGGACTGTGTCAGAAGCGAGCAGTCCGAATCTGCGAATATCAGCGCAAGGTCGAGGGTTTTCAGCGGTACGCCGTAATACTCTGCCACATTTTTTGCAGCCTGTATCTCCTTATCATGCTTCTGACCGTAGAACACCGAAAGGGCGGTGACATTCTCTTTGCCGTATTTTTTTATGGCGAGAGCAAGACAGGTAGCACTGTCAAGTCCGCCGCTGAATAATACCAATGCTTTCATACCACACCTCAGTCAAGTAATTTTTTCAGGTCGCTGTCTGTCTTGAATGTGCCGAGATATGTGCGTGTCTCGGTATGGGAGGAGGCATTTTTTATACCCCTTGCCGTCATACAGCTGTGACAGCCCGATATCTTTACACCAACATCGGGAGTGCCTGCCGCCTCGGAAATTATCTCTGCGATATCCCTGCCCAGCTTTTCCTGCAATTGCAGACGCTTAGCAGCCATTTCGCAGATACGGGCTATCTTGCTCAGCCCGAGAACTTTTCCGCGGGGGATATAACCAACATTAACGGTCATATCGTACATCAGCGCCATGTGATGTTCGCAGTAGCTGAACACAGTGATATCTTTCATGATGATGGCTTCATCGGCGTCAATGTCCTCGGAAGTGAATGTCTTGCCGAACATCTCAGCGATCTCATGATTTGTATAGGCGGTACCCTCCAGAACTTCCGCCAGCATATTCGCAACGCGGGCAGGTGTCTCTTTAAGGCCCTCTCTCTCGGGGTCTTCGCCTATGGCTTCAAGCAAGCCTTTTATGTGAAACATTATCTTTTCCTTGTCCATTATTCAGACTCCTCTCTCATTGGGATCCCATATAAACTTGTGAAGCTGCAATTGCAGATTCACCCTGCCAAGCTTTTTTTCTTTCATGAACTCTACCATATCCTTCGGTTCTATACGTCCGAAAACAGGACTTAGATACACCTTGCAGACAGGCTTGTACTTTTCAAGCACAGATGCCGCACGTTCCAGGTCTTCTCTTGAAGCGCACACGAATTTCAGCGTATCGCTATCTTTCAGATGCCTGAAATTTTCAAGGCACATACGGCTTTCCATACCGCTGGAAGGCAGTTTGTAGTCCATTGTGAATACGGGGCGCACAGTGCAGTTTTCAGCCACAGGCGATATCGCCACCGAGCCGTTTGTTTCTATCTCAACATCTATCCCGATGTCATTCAGTGAGTTTATCAGTTCGGCGATATCTTTCTGCAAAAGCGGTTCGCCCCCTGTGAGGGTCACGCGGTGCAGACCGTATTCCTCAGCGGCAGATCTTGCGATCTCTGCAAGCTGACCGACCGTCTTTTCGGTATATGGAGCCTCCGCGCCGTTAGCCCACTTGGTGTCACACCAGTCGCATTGCAGGTTACATCCAACAAATCTCATGAACAGCGCCAGTTCACCTGCAGATCTGCCCTCGCCGTTTATGCTTACGAAGCTTTCAGCAAGTTTGAATGTACCCATGTCATTCACCCTCATAATAAGCGCAGTTTTCGGGAGTTTCATAAACCGTTATCCTGCTTACGGGAAGTCCCTGTGCGGTCAGCATATCGTAAAAATGCCTTGAAAGGTTCTCCGCAGTCGGGCGGAAATCCACCTCGGTAATGGAAAATCCTTCGTCCTTCAGTGCGGCAAGGGTAGCCGCTTTAAGACTTCCTTTTTCATATATAAGCGTATGGTCAAAAGAATCAGCAAGCCCGCGGACAGCTTTTTTAAAGTCGCCGAAATCTATCAGCATACCGCGCTTTTCGCCCGCCTGCTGTAACTCACTGCCCGATATCTCAGCTTCGATCTTCCAGCTGTGACCATGTATATTAGCGCATTTTCCGTTGTATCCCGCAAGAAAATGTGCGCTGTCAAAATGTGCTTCTGTTTTAAGATGATACATTTTATCCTCCAAAAAAATAATGCGTCCGCAAAAAAATGCAGGCGCACAGAATATCGGCATGAGTCTATCGACCCAAGCGAATACCATTATGTGCCCTGGTTTTGTTTCTATGCCCTTTGCAGGCATATGACAGGATGGCGCAAGCGAACTGTCGGGATACATTATAACACCATCATAGCTCAAAGTCAAGCCATTTAACGAAATTTTTACGTGGATCCGCATAACATTTACATTCCATTCTGTTTAAGGTATATAATACCCTTATCAACGCTTCGGAAATTTGAACAAAATATTAAGTTATATTTATTAATTTTATCGAAATTATTGACATATGTTGTGTTATCTGTTATAATATAATAAATAACTATCTTTTATCGTGATAAATTTTATGTGATGTCACGATTATTGCTACAAATGACTGAGAGGTGAACTGTGGTGGAGAGATATCGCTTTACTGATAATGAACGTGCTTTGATGGAAAAAGCAGATATCCCCTTTGCAATATACCAGTTTATTGATAAACGAGTAGTTCCTCTGATACTTTCAAAGGGCTTCCGCGATCTTTTCGGCTACGACGACCTCGAAAAAGCTTACTATGATATGGCTAACGATATGTACAGGGAAACTCACCCCGATGACGCAGGGCGCATAGCCGATGCAGCGTACAGATTCGCTGTTGAGGACGCAGGATACGATGTGATATATCGCTCAAAGGCAATAGATGGCAAAGGTTATATGATCATACACGCTATGGCTAAACATATCCGAACAGACGAGGGAGTACGTCTGGCACAGGTGTGGTATACCTACGAGGGCGTTTGCAGCGAAGATGAAGCGGACGTTTCACTTCTGAGCGATTCGCTCAAGATGGCACTGTACAAAGACAGTATGCTCAAAGCCAGCTACTACGATCATCTTACCGGTCTGCCGAGCATGACATATTTCTTTGAGCTTGCTACCAATAAAAGACAGGTGATCCAGGCGGAAGGCGGTACTCCCGCACTGCTGTACATGGATTTCAGCGGCATGAAGTATTACAATCACAAGTTCGGCTTTGCTGAGGGCGATAAGCTTCTTCAGGCGTTTTCAAGGATGCTTGCAAAGCGTTTCGGCAACGAGAACGCCAGCCGTCTGGGACAGGATCATTTTGCAGTCATAACCAAAGCAGATGACATTGAAACAGAGCTGAAAACTCTGTTTGAGGAATGTGCTGCCATGAAAGATGTGCAGCCGCTGCCCATACACGTAGGTATATATAAGCACTGGTTCGACGGCATAGTAGCAAGTATGGCGTGTGACAGGGCTAAATTTGCTTGTGACACGCTGAAAAATCTCTATTCATCAGAATTCAGCTACTATGATATGAAGATGAAAGACGCCGAGGAAAGACAGCAGTATATCATCGCAAATCTGGACAAGGCGATAGAGGAACGCTGGATAAAGGTGTACTATCAGCCGATAGTCCGCGCCGTCAACGGCAAGGTATGCGATGAAGAGGCACTGGCAAGATGGATAGACCCAGTTGAGGGCTTTATGTCCCCAGGCGATTTCATTCCCGTGCTGGAAGATCATAAACTGATATACAAGCTTGATCTTTTTGTGGTCGAGTGCGTTTTACAGAAAATAAAAACACTTTCGGGTGCAGGGCTTGACCTTATGCCTCAGTCCGTAAATCTCTCGCGTTCCGATTTCGACAGCTGCGATATAGTAAGCGAGATATGCCGCCGCGTTGACAAGGCGGGGATAAGTCACAGTATGCTGACGATAGAAATAACCGAGAGCGTTCTGGGAGAAAATTTTGATTTCATGAAAAATCAGGTCGAACGGTTCCACGCCCTTGGATTCAAGGTATGGATGGACGATTTTGGCAGCGGATATTCTTCACTGGATATGCTTCAGCGTATGCCCTTCGACCTTCTGAAATTCGATATGAGATTCATGCAGCAGTTCAATAAAGGCTCAAAATCCAAGATAATGCTCACTGAGCTGCTGAGAATGGCAAACGCACTGGGACTTGATACAGTCTGCGAGGGCGTTGAAACAGAGGAACAGGCAAAATTCCTGCTGGAAGCAGGCTGTGCAAAACTTCAGGGATACTATTATCAGAAGCCAATACCTGTTGAAAAGATACTGGAAAAATACGCTCAGGGCATACAGATAGGGTTTGAAGCCCCTGAACAGTCCCAGTATTACGATATCGTGGGCAGGGTAAGTCTTCATGATATATCTTCATTCTCGCAGGGCGAGGATGTCAGCCTTGATAAGTATTTCGATACTATACCCATGGCAGTCATCGAGGTGAAAGCAGACGGTCTTGTGCGCTTTGCCCGATCAAACAGCTCTTACCGAGTATTTATGCAGAGGATCTTTGGTATGAGTATAAGCGAAAATCCTTTCAACTACGGTGAGACCACCCTTGATGAAAAATCTTCTTTCCTGAAAGCTCTGCTTAAATGCCGGCATGACAATGATACTTTCCTTGTTGATGAGCAGATGGGCAGTGTGACCGTACACTCCTGTATGCACAGGATAGCCGTTAATCCCAACGGCACATACGCCGTTTCTGTTGCAGTCCTTTCTGTAAGGGACAACAGCAAGGGAACCACCTATGAAAATATCGCAAGAGCGCTGGCTGCGGATTTTACAAGCCTTTACTATGTTGATCTCACAAGCGAGGATTTCATGGAATACAGTTCTAAACAGGGTAATGACGAACTCGCACTCGAAAGACACGGTAAAAATTTCTTTGCGACGAGCCATTCGGAAGCTCTAAAATATCTGTACAGCGATGACATTGAAGAATTCCTGTCAGTTTTCACCATGGAGAACATTTTAAAAAGTCTTAAAGAGCAGGGTACTTTCAATATAAACTACAGGCTGAAACAAGAAAATGATCTCGTATATATGAGCATGAAAGCAATGCCTATGCAGCATGATCCTGACCATATCATAGTAGGTACACGAAATGTGGATCAGCAAATGAAAAAGAATCTTATGCTTGAAAAGATGCACCGCAACGAAGCTGTATTTTCTCGTATCATGGCGCTTTCAGGCGACTATATCTGCCTGTATAACATCGACCCCGTTACCGAGGAATATGTGGAATACAGTGCTTCAAATTTGTACAAAAGCTATGGTCTTGCAAAGTGCGGCAATGAGTTCTTCAAAACAAGCAGAGAGACCTGCGCTAAGATAATAAGTGAGGAAGACCATGAGAGATTCAAAAGTCAGTTCACAAAAGAAAACGTAATGAGCTGTATCGAAAAGGATGGCAGCTTCACAATAAAGTACAGCATAGTAACAAAAGACGGACCGCTTCCTGTGACAGCAAGAGCGGTAATGATACGTGAAGATGACGGTGAAAAGCTGATCCTAGGTGTAAAAAAGTCGGCTGTGGCCTGATGATCAGTCAGCTTACAAAATAAAAAACGGCTGTGACGGATAATATCCGCCGCAGCCGTTTTGTGTTCGATATCAAGCCTTTGCTGCAAAATGAGCGTTGAGCTTTTCAACCAGTGCATCAGCGTCTGTTCCGTGAACAGCGCAAGCCTCCTCGATAGTCTCGCCTCTTGAAGCGGGGCAACCCAGACAGTGCATACCTATTTCAAGAAACAGGGGAGCAACGTCAAAATCTGTATCGAGGATATCGCCGATAACTGTATCCTTAGTTACTGAATATGCCATTATGAATTCCTCCTTTTCGGTTTTGATATATTATAACACATAATTTTGCAAAAGTAAAGATGCCCGGAAATAAAAATTGGATTATTTCGGTATACTTTAGAATTTGTTCACAACAGCACAGTTTCAGGGTGTTCAGAACCCGTTACTATCAATGCCCCATTCGGTCATTTTCAGCCTGATATAGTACCCCTGCGGCACATCACATACAGGGCATTGTTCGGGCGGCTGAGTGCTTGTCATTATAAAGCCGCAGTTCATACATACCCAGATTTCTTCCTCCTCGGAGTTATAAAGCTGTCCGCGGCGGATAAGGTCGGCAAATGCAGCAAACCTTTCAGCATGGGCATTTTCTATCTTTGCGATGTTCTCAAAGCTCCGCGCGATGTCGGTAAAGCCTTCCTCGCGGGCTATGCGGGCAAATTCGGGATAAATCACCTCGGATTCATGGTGCTCGTCCTTTGCGGACATTTCAAGCATTGTAAGAAGATCATCGCTTATATCCACAGGGTAGTCGCCGCAGACCTGTAACTGCTGTCCCGAGAATTCCTTTAAATACTCGTAAAACACCTGTGCGTGTGCCCTCTCCTGCTCAGCAGTGAAGCGGAAAAGCTCTGAAACTGCGTAATCACTTGATGCAAACTTTTTCTGTGCAAAGGTGTACCTGTTACGCGCCTGACTTTCGCCTGCAAATGCCCTCATAAGGTTTTCTTTGGTTTTTGAATTAGCCATTTCCATAATAATTCCCCTTTCATCAGATGGTCAGTGTGCCGTTTTCATTTTCTTCAAGAAGAAGCACCTGCTCTTCCCTGGCGGTTACAGCATTGATATATACCAGCACTTTACGTCCGTTTCCCGCACGACAGGTGTATTCGTAGCAGAGGACTTCACCGCCGCCGTCGGTGGGTATCACAGCTGTGCGGTGGCTGATAACACTTAGTTTTGGCGATACTTCTTCTTTGGCCCGCAGTACCGAACACAGCTTGTCATCGTATTCACGCTTGTGATGGTTCGTCAGGAATCCTCGGGCATCGTAGCCCAGTATATCACCGTTGTCCATAGCTACCGAGACTTTAACAAGGTCGGGATATATACGTTTGCCAAGGTCACTGTAACAGAAATTCACTGTCATCACATTGTTCTGTATCTCGTAGTAGGTCATCTCCATTGAAAGTATCCCCAAGCGGTCGAGGTATTCTTCCGCTTTCCCGACAGCTGTATCCTTGCCGAGTTTTGAGGCGTCAACATTGCGCATATTCAGAAAATATGAGATATACCCGCCGTTTTTTGTCACTTCGCAGAACACTCCGCCTTCATCATCGGAAAACCGCCATGCAGGCATTTTTCCGCCGACATCCGAACTTTGTGTCAGGTCGGAAAGGCTGATATCCAGAGCCATAGCCGCCTTCTGCAGGCAGTAGTCCCTGCTCACTTCTGCGGCGTTTTCAGTCATACGCGGGGTCTGTTCAAGGATATTGTCGGAGAATGGTCCGTCGTATATCAGTTTGGGATAATCGTCAAAGCTTCCCTCAAAATCGGTAAAGCCTTCTGTAACATGGGGCGGTTCTTCGTCAGCCATAAAACCCTCAGCCTGTTCAAAGCACAGTTCTCCGCAGGCGACTTCGCCCTCAAGTTCCCACAGTCTGTCGCTCAGTATCTTTGAAAAACTGCAAAGCTTCGAGATACTGCTGTATTCCTCAGCTGTAAGTTTTTCGCCGTTTTGCAGTTTTTTTGAAAGCGACATCGAATAATTTCCCACCTGAGAGAGAAACTTATAGGTGTTTTCAAGGTCCAGCTGACCCACGGGCAGCCTTGCCAGTGCGGATTTTGCGGCAGAAGCTTCACGGCAGAGGTCGGCGGCAAGGGCTTGCTGTACCTGCCCCGAACCTGAATACAGCTGTTTTTCAAGCACGTTGGTGATATCCTCACAGCTGCCTGCAAGTTCTTCGACGGCGGCGGTATAGGAATTGTTCACCGCACGCTCAGCAGAATCGGCACGTTTCATCAGCATGATGTTCTTCACCGAAAGTGCCGCAACTGCCGAAAATGATATCAAAGATAGTTTGATAAGTCCTCGTTTTGTGATAGACAAAAGCATCAGTCCTTTACTTTATTTGAGGTTATAGTTAACGACATTATAATTTCTGCATTCAGCGCTTGCAGACGCTGTGATTTTTGTGGCTGTGAGCGCTGAATGTCTTGAAATTAATGGCGTTTACTATATTATGGCTGAAAGCCATGAAAATATGCACTTTCCGCAGACATTGGTGCTATATTCAAAGACACTTGCCCGCGGACACAATATATAGTGTCTGACTATGTGCCTATCTTCAAATCGTGGATTTTTTAACAATGCCCTGCTGTCCCCGAAACTCCGCGTTATTACAGCTGACGCTCTCACGTATCATACAAAAATATGAACCGTCGTTCGTGAACTCTTCCAAAAAATACACTGTGTTATTGTGCATATTTAATCGATTAAGTGCTTGACAAATACAACATCTTGTGCTATGATTATATACGCAATACAACATAATGCAGAAAAGAGGAATGTTCCATGATAAACGTAAATGTTAAGAACGGTGAGCTTACCGAAGAAGAAAAGCAGGCATATATATCCAGAGCTCATGACCTTTATCCCGGTAAGGCTATTGATTCCATAGATATTTCACTTGACGGCGATTATGCTGAAGTGGACTACCATTTCTCTGCTGTACCTTTCCAGAGGATAAGAAGGATCACAGGTTATCTGGTCGGTACTCTTGATCGTTTCAATGATGCTAAGCGCAGCGAAGTTGAAGACAGAGTTAAACACGGCGTAGTAAGCTAAGTACTTTTAATTTTAATAATTTGTTTTTTATTGGCAGAGGCCGTTCCGTTTATGCGGGACGGCTTTTTTCTGTCCTTTCGTATGTTTTAGTACCTGTTCGTATATTCCGGTACACTGTGGGGAAAATATAAATGTAAACAATTTGTAAAGACTATTGACAATCGGAGAAAAGTGTGGTATATTTTGTTTGTACACAAATAAATCGCATAAAAATAATTCGCATACGACATTTTTAAGACTACAAGGAGGAACCGATTATGACAATCTATGAGAACGTACTGAAAAGAAAAGATGGCAGTGAGTTTGGTCTGGCCGAACTTAAAGGCAAGGTGCTGCTGATAGTCAACACAGCAACGGGCTGCGGATTTACTCCCCAGTATAAAGGTCTTGAAGAGCTGTATAAGGAATACAAAGACAAGGGTCTTGAGATACTGGATATCCCCTGCGACCAGTTCGGACATCAGGCGCCCGGCAACGATGATGAGATCCACGAGTTCTGCACCATGACCTACAACACCACTTTCCCAAGATTTGCAAAATCTGAGGTCAACGGCGAAAACGAGCTTCCTCTGTACACTTTCCTGAAATCACAGATGGCTGACGACAGCGTAAACGGTCTTGCAAACAAGACTATAATGATGGGCGTTGAGAAACTCAGCACTACCTGCAAGAACAAAGGTGATATCAAGTGGAATTTCACCAAATTCCTGGTTGACCGCGATGGAAATGTAGTTGGCAGATATTCACCCACCACCAAACCCGAAGATCTTAAAAAGGAGATCAAGAAATATATATGAGCGATAAATACGAAGCTATACGCCTTAGAAATCAACTTTGCTTCCCGCTGTACCTCTGTGCTAAGGAAGTAACGAGAAAATATACCCCCCTACTGGAAGATCTCGACCTTACCTATACCCAGTACGTGGTGATGATGTTCCTGTGGGAACAGGACGGTTGTACCGTTCATCAGATAGGCGATACGCTTATGCTCGACCCCAGCACTCTCACACCTCTGCTGAAAAAGCTGGAGAGCAAAGGGTATATCTCCCGTACACGCAGTGAAACAGATGAGAGAAGTCTTAATATAGTGCTGACTGAGAAAGGTTCTGCACTGAAAGACAAAGCACTGTCAGTACCTGAGCAGATGAGATGCTGCATAGGTCTGACCCCCGAAGAGGGTGCAGTCCTCGGCGGGCTGATAATGAAAATTCTCAGAAATATTGAAAGTACTGAAAAGGAGTGATTGTTATGGCAGTAATTAAGGTAACAACAGCAGATTTTGAAAATGTGGTACTGAAGTCCGACAAACTTGTTCTGGTAGATTTTAACGCTGACTGGTGCGGTCCCTGCAAGATGCTTGCACCCGTGCTGGAAGAGATAGCAGCTGAACGCGAGGATATAAAGGTAGTAAGCGTAAACGTTGATGATGAGGGCGATCTTGCTGCTCAGTTCGGTATATCTTCCATACCCTGCCTTATCGCTTTCAAGGACGGCGCAGAAACAAAGCGCAGCATAGGTTTCCGTGGAAAGGGCGCTATCGAAGAACTTTTGAGGTGATACTATGAATTACGATGTAGTTATCATAGGTGCAGGTCCTGCGGGCATGACAGCCGCAGTTTATGCAAGACGCGCAAATAAGACAGTGCTTCTGCTTGAAGCTGCAAGCTTCGGAGGACAGATCGTAAATGCTCACAGCATCGAGAATTATCCCACTGCACCCCATATCTCGGGATTTGACTTTGCGATGCGCCTTTACGAGCAGGCAACTGCACTGGGAGCCGAGTTCGTATTTGAAAAGGCTGTAAGCATCGAGGATAAGGGTGAGTACAAGCAGGTCAACACCCCTTCCGCAAGCTACCATGCAGGTACTGTCATAATAGCGACAGGTTCCGATAAGCGCAAACTGGGTGTTGCCCGCGAGGACGAACTTCTCGGCAAGGGTGTAAGCTACTGCGCTACTTGTGACGGTGCTTTCTTCCGCGGTAAAACAGTTGCTGTGGCAGGCGGAACAAGAGTCGCACTTGAGGACGCACTTTATCTCGCTGATGTTGTTGAGAAAGTATACCTTGTGCATAAGCTGAACAGTTTTCGCGGCGCTGAGGCTGAATACGAGCGTCTGAAAGAACGTGAAAATGTTGAGATACTTCTTAACAGCGATATAACTGCACTGAAAGGCGAAAACGCTCTGGAAGCTATCGAGATAACTGCAAAGGACGGCAGTGTGCGTGATATAAGCGCAAGCGGTCTGTTCGTGGCAGTTGGCAGAGTGCCAGAGAACCAGAATTTCTCGTCAGTGATAGACCTTGATGACAAGGGCTATGCAGTTGCGGGCGAAAACTGCCTGACCAAGACCGAGGGCATATACGTCGCAGGCGACAACCGCGTCAAGGAAGTGCGTCAGCTTGTAACAGCCGCCGCAGACGGCGCAGTTGCAGCTATGGCAGCAGTAAAGTACCTCAATGAGAAAAAGGCATAACTTAACCTCATATACGAAAAGCTCGGAGAAAACCTCTGTTACTGAACCGCACCAGTAAAAACGTACAATGACAAAAAGAGGGGGCTGTTGCAGCCCCAACAAAGAAAAAGACGCCTGACACACCAAAAAGGTAGTGCCAGGCGTCTCATTTTGTGGTATAATGTAATTGCAAATATAACATCAAACCAACGAAAGGATTGTACCACAAAAATGAGAAATTGTCAAGTGCGTCTTAACATGAATTATGAGATCTACATCGAAGAAAGCTCACCTGTCAGAGTATTGAGCAATGTTATAGATGAGATCTATCAAAAAGAAGAATACACGATAGTAAGCAAGTGGAATGGCGCCATACCCGAGGATATCATGATGAAGATACTCATCTACGGCTACATGAACGACTCTTTTTCAAGCCGTAAGATTGAACAGCTCTGCAAAAGGGATATCCATTTCATGTGGCTTCTCGATGGCTTTGGAGCTCCGGATCACAGCACTATCTCAAGATTTCGACAGAAAATGGGAGAACAGATTGAGCGTGTGTTTTACGCTGTTGTAAAGTATCTTTTGAATATGAAAGAGATAAGCGGTAAGAACCTGTTCATTGATGGCACCAAGATCGAAGCTAATGCAAACAGATATACATTCGTCTGGAAGAAGTCTGTATCCAAAAACGAACAGAAACTGCGAGTAAAACTGCCTGAGATACTTGATGAGATAAATTATGCTTATGGTGTGAGATTCCCCGAAAATACGCCAGTTTCGGATATGATCGGTACACTTTCTTCACTTATGATAAAATTTGGTATTGAACGAGTTTACGGAAAAGGACATCATAAATCAGTATATCAGAAAGCACTTGAAAAGCTTGAGGGATATCAGCAGAAAATACAACAGTACGAACAATATAACAGCCTTTTTGACGGAAGAAACAGCTTTTCAAAGACAGATACCGATGCAACATTCATGCACATGAAGGAAGACCATATGAGAAACGGTCAGCTGAAACCCGGATACAACATACAGGCTGCGGTGGAAGGCGAGTATATTGTAGGTATAGACGTTTCAAGCGAACGGAGCGATGTAAATACGCTGATCCCGTTTCTTGAAAAGCTTAACAGTCTTGAGTTGTTTGTATTGAAAAACATCATCTGTGATGCAGGATATGAGAGCGAGGAGAACTATCTTTATCTCAGATCACATAACATGACCTCATATATAAAACCCGTAAATTATGAGCAGAGCAAAAAGCGGAACTTCCGTACAAAATACGGCAGACCCGAGAATATGGAATACCACGAACTTGGCGATATATTCGTATGCAGGGCAGGAAGGATACTGTGGCGTATCGGTACAAAGCATGAGAAAACGAAGACCGGATTCATTTCGGAGAAAGCACTGTACATATGTGAAAGCTGCGAAGGTTGTCCCTACAAACAGAATTGTACAAAAGCAAAAGGAAACAAGACGCTTGCTATATCGCATAAGTTCAAAGAACTGAGAACAGAAAGCCTGGAAAATATAACGACCGAATTCGGAAGACAGCTCAGAATGAACCGAAGCATACAGGCTGAAGGCGTATTCGGAGTGCTGAAACATGATCACGGCTTCAGAAGATTCCTGTGCAGGGGCAAAAATAACATCAGAACGGAGTTCCTT
The DNA here is from genome assembly GCF_000526775.1 of Ruminococcus albus AD2013. Taxonomy (NCBI): domain Bacteria; kingdom Bacillati; phylum Bacillota; class Clostridia; order Eubacteriales; family Oscillospiraceae; genus Hominimerdicola; species Hominimerdicola alba. The sequence goes on along the minus strand of NZ_JAGS01000001.1, from coordinate 3,075,157 downwards.
TTGCTGGGACTTGCATACAACATAAAGAAGCTTTTTGCTAAGATCTCAGAAAACCGACTTGGAATTTCTCTTTTTGAACTGAAAACGGCATAAAAACCAGCAGAACATAACACCCCCGAGTCCTCTTTTTTGAAGAGGGCTTGGGGGTGTGCGCACTGAAACAGCTTATTTCACCAGTAAATATGTTTTTTTACTCTGATGTTCGGATATGGTTAGAGGGTGCTGCGATTGCAACACCCCCTTTTGTTATGACAAGAAGTTACGGACGCATACAACAGTACGAAAAAGAGATACTTGAATTAAAGAAACAAGGATTGACATTAAGACAAATTGGAGAACGGCTTGGCTTCTCACAAAAACAAGTACATAATTTCATCACCCGGTATAATGAGAAGCAAAGAAAGTTAGCTGCCGGTATTGTTTTGAGAAGGAAAGGTCGTCCGTCAAAAAACGATAAGTACACCGAGACAGATAAAGTCAATGAGCTGAAATATATCATAGCTCGTAAGGATGCGAAGATCAAAGCTCTTGAAATGGAGAATGAACTTATGCGGGATTTTCTCTCGCTTACAGAAAGGAAGTGAGACCGGAAGTAAAGCACCGAGTTATCTATCGTCATAAGGATAAGTACAGCATAAGCGAGATGTGTAGGATACTTGGCGTGTCAAGAAGCGGTTATTATGGCTTTGTTAAACGCATGGACAAGCCTGCAAGGGATCTGGAGCTGTCAGAACTTATTCGTGAATGTCAGCAGGAAACTAAGCAGACATATGGTTATCGTCGTGTAGCTATATGGCTTGAACGCAAAGGCATTCATCATAACCCAAAGACCATTCTGCGTGTTATGAACAAATACAGCCTTCTTTCTGTTGTCAGGAGAAGAAAATACTGCAATTACAGTCATGCTCTGCACAGATACGATAATCTGCTCAACAGAGATTTCCACGCGGACAGACCTAATCAGAAGTGGGTAACCGATATTTCCTACATAAAGACTGCACAGGGATTTCTGTATCTCTCGGTCATCAGAGACCTGTATGACCGAAGTGTAGTTGCTTACAAGACATCGACGGTTCAGAACATAAACCTTGTTCTGAACACGATTAAAGCTGCCAAGAGAAAGGAAAAGGTCACCGGGGAGTTGCAGCTCCACAGTGACCAAGGGTTTCAATACACTTCACAACCGTATTTTAACCTAACCAAAGCATACCACATTACGCCGTCAATGTCAAGACGTGGAAATCCATATGATAACGCTTTGGCTGAAAACTTTTTCTCCATTTTGAAAACAGAATGCATTTACAGGACTAAGATCAAGACATTCGCCGAAGCTAGACATCTCATTGATGATTATATCTATTTCTACAATCATCAGCGTATACAACTCAAAACAAAACTGACTCCGCTTGAATTGCGAAGCCAGTTCGTTGCTTGATTTAATTTGCCATAGGGGCTTTTTGGTGATGTACGCACAATGTGGTGCGGTTCATACAGGAGTTTTCTCCGAGCTTGATTTTTATGTCATATAGATGATAGCGTTATTCGGATATGGCATCAAGTGAAAGTGTGGCGATTCCGTTGAGCGAACCATCGGCACGTTTTCCTGCCAGGAAGTCGTAATAGCCCTGACAGGATATCATAGCACCGTTATCGCCGCAGTATTTAAGCTCAGGCATATATACCTTGAACCCGCGCTTATCGCATTCCTTTTGCAGAAGTTCTCTTACGCCCGAATTTGCCGAGACGCCCCCTGCAAGACCTATGGTCTTGTAGCCGAGATGTTCAGCGGCAAGCATGGTCTTGTCCACCAGTGCCTTTGCAACAGTAGCCTGAAAAGAAGCCGCCATACCCTCACGGTCTATGGGTACACCTTTCTGTTCGGCATTGTGTACAAGGTTTATCACCGCGGTCTTCAGTCCCGAAAAGCTGAGGTCGTACTCACTGCCCTGCACGCGGGGCTTGGGAAGATCATAGGCTTTGGGGTCGCCCAGTTTTGCGGCGGCATCGATGAACTTTCCGCCCGGGTATTCATAGCCCAGAGTTCTCGCTACTTTGTCGAAACACTCTCCTGCCGCATCATCTCGTGTTCTGCCTACAACATGGTAGTGGGTATAATCCTTTACTTCAACTATATGGGAATGCCCGCCCGAAGCCACAAGGCAAAGATATGGCGGTTCAAGGTCGGGGTGAGTGATGTAGTTTGAAGCGATGTGTCCCGCGATGTGGTGCACAGGCACGAGGGGCTTTTTGGTGCTCATAGCAAGTCCCTTGGCAAAACTTACACCAACCAGAAGTGCGCCTATCAGCCCGGGTGCATAGGTAACAGCTATTGCATCGATGTCATCCATGGTGCAGTTTGCTTCTTCCAGTGCGGCTTTTGCCACCCATGAGATATTTTCGGCATGGCGGCGCGAAGCTATTTCGGGCACCACTCCGCCGTACAGCCTGTGTTCATCTATCTGTGAAGCGACGATGTTTGAAAGCACAGTCCTGCCGTTTTCGGTAACGGATATGGCTGTTTCGTCGCAAGAGCTTTCTATTCCTAAGATCTTCATATTATCCTCCGTATTGGGCATCAGCCCGTTCAGCGTTTATGTATGACACAGCATTCCGCTGTTTTGCAAAAACCGAGTTTCTGCGCAAGTCCTGCCGAACCTGTATTTTCCGAATGGCAAGCCCATACAGGTGTTCTGCCGCTTTCAAGTATGTCTTCGATAGTTTTCGCCGCCGCGATAAAGGCAAGACCTTTCCTGCGGTGTGCGGGATCAGTTTCAACGCCTATATCGACTTCTATTCCGCTTACCGCAGCTGAAAAAGCCCATGCCGCAGGTCTGCCATCAAATGTTACACAGTAGCCTGTTCCTCCCGCAAGGAAGTTTTCGGTGCTTTCCCATGAAAAGGCAGGAACGATACGTCCCGCCATCTGTGAAATCAGCCCGCTGTCCAGCTTTTCAAGTTTGTAGCCATCGGGCAGAAAATACTCGGGCGGTGTTGACTTTCTGTACTCAAAGAAAAGTCTGCCGCTGACAGCAAACTCCTCTCCGAACTTTTCTGCGATAGCGTTATCAGCAAACAGCACCAGTCGCCGACCGCAGTTCAGCATAAGTTCTTTTATACTATTTATAAAGGCATCGTCAGCCGATCCCGCGATATGACCGAAACCGCAAAGGTGATGAAACAGCACAGCCTTTCCGTTGGTATAGATATCTCCCGCCTGTCTGCCCTCGGCGAGCGACAGGGGATAAATCTTCCCGAAAGGGATATTTTCGGCGGTTTGAATAAAATCACAGTAACTGTTTTGTGGTATCTTCCTGAATACAGTCATGATTCACCTCATGTTCAGGTGCTTTGTTTAGTCATTATAACGGCATTTTCAGTCGGGTCGTCATAAAAATTCTTGCGCACTCCCGCCTTTTCAAAACCCAGACTTTCATAAAGCGCAATCGCTGCCGAGTTCGACTCTCTGACTTCAAGCACCCAGCTTTCGGCTTCGGTAAGTAATGCAAAAATCTCTGCGAACATCGCCCGCGCTATGCCTCGTCTGCGGTATTCGGACAGAACGCAGATATTGTTTATCTCGGCTTCTCCAGCAATGTACCAGCAGCTGAGAAATCCCGCCGCTTTGCCGTCCGCATATGCAAGCAGAGTGCGGTCATTCGGATTTGTCAGCTGTGCCCGACAGACTTCCTCGCTCCAGGCTTCTTTCAGGCAGGCAGCAGAAAGTGCCGCTGCTTCTGCCACGTTATCCTCTGTCATGGGTACTATTTTCAGCATGGCTTTTCTCCTATCAGCAGATATGAACCCTCTGACCGCAGTATCTTTACCGCGACATTCTCAAAGCCTGCCTGCCTTGCTTTTTCTCTCAATGCGCGGGGAGGTGTCCCAAGACCTGTATCATTGTCAAATGTGAATAAGCACACAAACCGTCCGCCATCCTTCAGCACTCTGAGGATCTCGGTGAGAGCGGCTTTTTTGTCTTTCCACAAAGGCGGAGTATGGAGCGTGGTCACGCAGTCAAAAAAATTATCGAAATAGGGTAGTTCTTCAATATTCGCCTGACCCATCAGTGCTATTTCGTCGATACTTCTGTCTCGGTCAGCGGCAGATATATCCACCCCGTAAAGGTCAAGCCCTTTATCGCTGAGTTTTTGCAGCATGATATCGCTGCCCAAACCGATATCCAGCAGTTTTCCCCCTTCGGGCGCATTTATGTATTGCCTTACAGCAGCATAGTGTTCATTTTCTTCCTTTCGCCTGTTCATCGCATTTTTCAGCTTGACGGCGTATTCAAGAAACATAAAGTTCACCTGCTTTCGATACACTCCTTAACAGCGGCGATGAGCTTATCCATCTGTTCGTCCGTGCCGATGGTTATTCTCAGCCATTTGTCGATAACGGGTTTTTTGAAGTAACGAATGAATATGCCTTTTTCTCTGGTGTAGGTGAATATCTCCTCGGCGGGGATATCGGGGTGCGAAACAAACAGGAAATTTGTTTCGCTGTCGGTGACTTTGAAGCCCATCTCCCTGAAAGCCTTTGCTGAACGGTCGCGGGTAGCCTTTATTTTTTCAACAGTATCGCGGAAGTATTTCTCATCGTTAAGGCTTGCGATACCTGTTTCGATAGCCAGCTGATCCAGTGGATAGCTGTTGTAGCTATCCTTGACCGCATGCATATAGCTGATAAGCTCGGGTTGTGCGAATGCCATGCCAATCCTCATGCCAGCCAGCGAACGTGACTTGGAGAATGTCTGGGTAACTATGAGATTATCGTACTCCTTGATAAGTTCAACGCAGCTGTAACGTCCGAAATCCACATAAGCCTCATCGATGATGACAATTACATCGCGGTTGTGTTCAAGCAGGTCGATGATGAAATCCTTGCCCACGCCGATAGCAGTGGGTGCATTTGGGTTGGGTATAACAACACCGCCGTTTTCGGGGTAGAAGTCCTTAACATTTATAAGGAAGTCGCCGTCAACAGGCTTGGTCTCATAGGGTATTTTCAGAAGCTCACACCATACAGGATAGAAACTGTATGTTATATCGGGGTAGAATATAGGTTTATCCGAGTTGAAGAATGCTCTGAAAGCCGTTGCGAGCACATCGTCCGAGCCGTTGCCGCAGAACACATTTTCGGGAGCGAGCCCGTATCTTTCCGCAAGGGCGGCTTTCAGCGGCACAGCGTCTGCGGAAGGATATTTTTTCAGGTCGAAAATATCCTTTTTGCGCAGGACTTCCTGCACACCCGCCGAAGGGGGATAGGGATTCTCGTTTGCATTCAGCTTGATTATGTTCTCGTTTTTAGGCTGTTCGCCTGCCACATATGGCTCGATGTTTATCAGGTTTTTTCTCCAAAGTTTTTCGCTCATTTAAATGCACTCCTTACAATTCGGGCATATCTTAATTTATTATATCACAACGATGTTCCTCTGTCAAATTCAGCATAGTAAAGTATTACCATGCTATCAACATAAACAGTATATCACGCTTCGGCATATATGTCAATAGGCAGACTTCTTTTTTGTGAAAAAAGTGCACCGCTTTTTAACTTGACATCATAGCACTAATATGATATCATCAACATACACACGAAAGGAGAACAAATGATAATGAAGATAGTAACTCTTGTTGAAAATACCTGCGGACATGAGGGCTGTATCGCAGAACACGGATTATCGGTATATATCGAAACTGAAAAGCACAAGCTTCTGCTGGACTGCGGGCAGACAGACGCAGCAGTAAAAAATGCCGAAGTTCTCGGCATAGACCTGACTGCGGTGGATACCGTCATACTCAGCCACGGGCACTACGACCATTCGGGCGGGATAATGCCGTTTTCGCGGATAAACAATACCGCGCAGATAATCATGCAGAAGTCCGCCGCCGAGCCCCATTATAATGGTGAGCGGTACATCGGTATCGACAAAGATATCTTAGCTCTGCCGAATGTACGCCTTATCGAAGGCGATGTCAGACTTGATGATGAACTTTTCCTGTTCAGCGGGATAACAGGCAGAAGATGCTATCCGCAGGGCAACAGAAAGCTCCTGCGTGATGAGGGCGGCGAGAAAGTGCAGGACGATTTCGCCCACGAACAATGTCTTGTTATTGAACAGGAGGGCAAACGCTGGCTGCTGTCGGGTTGTTCGCATAACGGGATACTGAATATCCTCGACAAGTATAAGGAGATATTCAGCGGCGTTCCAGATTATGTTATCACAGGTTTCCACATGATGAAAAATGACGGTGAGCACACCGATGAAGAAAAAGCTGTCATCATGCAGACAGCCCGAGAACTTGTTCAGATGGATACCGTCTTTTACAGCGGACACTGCACAGGTATACCTGCATTTGATTTGATGAAGACCATAATGGGCGATAAACTTATTGCCCTGCACAGCGGCGAAAAAGTGATATAGAGTGAAAAGCACCGTAGTTATCATGCGGTGCTTTTTCAGATTAAAATATTAGTTTTCAGATGTAAACATTTTATGTGTCATATTTACTTTCGCTGAAAGATGTGGTATAATATATGAAATCAATATCATATCAGGAGGTGCGGTATGAATATTTCGGAATTTGCCAAAGAAGCAGGTGTATCGGTATCGGCAGTCAGCAGATATTTCAACGACGGCTATCTTTCAGATGATAAACGCGCTCTGATAGAAGCGGCTATCGAGAGAACAGGCTATGTGCCGAGTTATTCAGCACGGACAGTGCGTTCAAAGGTGACAAAGCTGGTAGGTGTCATACTGCCTAAACTTTCCAGTGAAAGTATAGCAAGGATAACCGAGGGCATAGGTGAGGTGCTGGGCGAGGAAGGCTTTGAACTTCTTCTGGTGAATACGTCCAACGACTATAACCGCGAGATAAGTTCACTTGAACTGTTCAGGCAGAACCGCGTAGACGGAGTTATACTTCTTGCAGGTGTCATAACCGACCTGCATCGTTCACTGCTTGCCAAGATGCGAGTACCCACAATAATAGTCGGCCAGAAGCTTAAAGGCTTCAATTGCGTATGTCACAACGATCTTGGCGCGGCTTATAACATGACGAAACTCATGCTTGACAAGGGCGCAAAACGTCCTGCTTTCATCGGCGCGAACCCCGAGGATATGGCGGCGGGAAAAGACCGCAGAATCGGATTTGAAAAAGCCGTCCTCGATGCGGGACTTACTCTTGATCCGAAATTCTGCGAGATAGCGAGATTCAGCATGGATTCGGGCTACGAAAAAGCAAAGCATCTGTTTTCGGGCAGAGAAAAGCCCGACTGCCTGTTCTGTGCAACGGATAATATCGCCGCAGGTGCTATGCTGTACTGTCGCGAGAACGGTATCCGTATCCCCGAAGACCTTATGATCGGTGCGGTTGGAGATTCGCGCTTCGATAAGGTGCTTTATGTGTCGCTGTCATCGGTGCATCTCCACTATAAGACCGCAGGCAGAGAAGGTGCCAATATGCTTCTCGCTGAAATGAAAAAGACCAGCGAGGTACATCGTATAGTTCAGCTGGAGTATGATATCATAGAAAGAGAGTCAACAAACCGTATTGGCTGAAATATACAAAATCGAATATGAAACTGTGTGAAACTTACCGAAAAGATGTCCCCAATTCTTAATATATGCCAATAGACAAGTACAAGAAACTATGCTATAATGATACTACGATATGAAAACGGTATCACAAATACACGTGATATTCTTTCAGTAAAAATATGGAAATTATTTTAGAAAGGGTGGGTTCTATGGATCACAAAATTTTAGCATCTGAAATACTTGAAGCGATCGGCGGAAAAGAGAACCTCGCAAGTGCAGCACACTGCGCAACAAGGTTAAGGCTTGTCATTGCCGATAACAGCAAGGTGAAAAAGTCTGATCTTGAAAACTTTGACGGAGTCAAGGGCGTGTTCGAGGCATCGGGACAGCTTCAGATAATCCTGGGCACAGGTGTTGTCAATAAGGTGTATGCCGAATTCATACAGCTTGCAGGGATAGAGGCTGCTTCAAAGGAAGATGTGAAGAAAGCGGCAGCGGCAAAGTCTCCATGGTATAAGAGAGCTATCAAGACGCTTGGTGACGTATTCGTACCTATCATACCTGCAATAGTTGCAACAGGTCTGCTGTGCGGACTGCTTGGCGGTCTTTCAAGAGCATTCCCAAGCCTGGCAGACAGCCATCTGTATACACTGCTGGATATGTTCTCCAATGCAGCGCTGACGTTCCTGCCGATACTCATAGCTGTAAGTGCCGCTAAGATATTCGGCGCAAACATCTATCTGGGTGCAGTTATCGGCATGATAATGATACACCCGAATCTTGTGAATGCATGGTCTGTCGGCGACGGCAGCGGTCTTCCCACACTCTGGTCATGGTTCGGTCTGTGGAACATCAACGCAACAGGCTATCAGGGTCACGTTATACCCGTAGTCATCGCGATACTCCTTCTGTCGGTCATTGAAAAATGGCTGCACAAGCACGTTCCCGAGATGTTCGATCTCTTCGTTACACCTCTGGTATCCGTTCTTGTAACAGGATTCTTTACAATGACAGTTATAGGCCCTGTATTCGCTCAGGTCGAATCTTGGGTACTTACCGGTGCACAGTGGCTCATCGCTCTGCCTTTCGGTATCGGTTCATTCGTTATGGGTGCTGTATATGCTCCTACAGTTGTTGCAGGCGTTCACCATATGTACAACGCTATCGAGCTTTCGATGCTGGCTGACAGCGGCAAAAATATCTGGATGCCTATCGCAACAGCAGCTAACGTAGCACAGGGTGCTGCTGCACTTGCAGTAGCAGTCAAGACTCAGAACAAGAAACTCAAGTCTATGGCTCTTCCTGCATCTCTTTCCGCATTTATGGGTATTACCGAACCTGCTATCTTCGGTGTCAACGTACGTTTCGGCAAGCCTCTGGTTGCAGGTATGGCAGGCGGTGCCTGCGGCGCAGCAGTAGCTTCTATCATGAACGTTTACGCAACTGCAAACGGCGTTACAGGTATATTCGGCTTCCTTATCACTACAGACAGCTTCCTCGGCTATCTGCTCACATTTGCAGTAGCAGCAGTTGTAGCATTTGTTCTTTCATGGATACTCTATGCTCCCACAAAGGAAAAAGTTCCTGATAAGGAGTACAAAGATAACTGTGTATACTCTCCTATGAACGGCAGAGCTATCGCTCTGGAAGAAGTTCCCGACAAGACCTTTGCATCAGGCACACTGGGACAGGGCGCAGCTATCGATCCTATGGACGGCAAGGTAGTAGCACCCGCAGACGGCAAAGTAACTACACTCTTTGATTCTCATCACGCTGTTGGCCTGACCCTTGATAACGGCATGGAGCTGTTCATTCATATCGGTATGAACACAGTTGAACTCGAAGGCGAAGGCTTTGACGCTTATGTCAAGGAGGGTGACAGAGTTTCCCGCGGAGATACCCTCATAACCTTTGATATCCAGACCCTGAAGAACAAGGGATACAGCGTCATCAGCCCCGTTATCATTACAAATACCGAGGATTTCAAGGAAATACGCAGAACTGCTGATGGCGGAATCAACTACTATGAAGAACTTCTCGAAACCAAAAAGTGATGATCCACACGGACGGTGAATCGGTATATGAAAAATGATCTCAGACAAAAGCTTCATCTTGAACCCAAAAGCGGCTGGATAAACGATCCCAACGGTCTTTGTTATTTCAAGGGCGAATACCATGTATACTATCAGTATTCGCCCGATAGTCCTACGGGCAGCGGAAGAAAATGCTGGGGACACCTGAAAAGCCCCGACCTAATAAACTGGCGTTCAATGGGTATAGTACTTTTTCCCGATACACCTGATGATAAGGACGGTGTATATTCAGGCTGCGGATTTGTCAAGGACGATACACTGTATCTGTTCTACACGGGCAACGTCAAAGAAGATGGCGATCACGATTACGTAACATCGGGACGCGGTGCGAATGTCATACTTGTAACCACCCAAAACGGACACGATATGAGCGACAAGAAAGTTCTTCTGCGAAACTCCGATTATCCCGAAGAATGTTCCTGCCATGTTCGCGACCCCAAGGTCTGGGAAGAAAATGGCAGGTACCATATGGTTCTTGGTGCAAGGACTTTGCAGGACAAAGGCTGTGTGCTCCACTACGTGTCTGATGACCTGGAAAACTGGTCATTCCTGGAAAAGTATACAGCCGATGATATGGGTTATATGTGGGAGTGCCCCGATGAATTCGTGATAGACGGACACAGATTTCTGAGCATATCTCCACAGGGGCTTGTTCACAGTAAGTACGATAATCAGAATGTTTACAGCTCGGGATATTACCGCATGGAAAACGGTGTGCTCACCGATTTTACAGAATGTGACAAAGGCTTCGATTTCTATGCGCCCCAGAGTTTTGAAGCACCTGATGGCAGACGTATCCTGTTTGGCTGGGAGGGCATAGGTGATATACCTTATACCAACCCCACCACCGAACTCGGCTGGCAGCACTGTCTGACTCTCCCCCGAGAACTGACAGTCACCGATCACGGAAAAATACAGCAAAACCCCGTGAGAGAACTTGATTCTCTCCGCAAAAACGCCGCACCGATAAACAGCGGCGATACTGTAAAGATCGATCTCCCGTTTGACCTTGCTGCAAAAGTGGCAGGGGATATAAAGGTGAGATTTGATAACATCCTGCAGCTTTTACACCAAAATGGCGAGTTCCGTCTGGAATTCCTGTCAGACAGTGCATCAGGCGGCAGAGATGTAAGATACGCAGATATCCCCGAATTGAGGGATATACGTATCATAGCCGATAAAGCTTCGGTAGAAGTGTACATCAACGGCGGCGAAACAGTCATGTCAGCCAGAATGTACCCTGAGGATACCGAAATAACTCTGTCGGCTGAAGGCATAAACGGAACCTTATATGAACTTGACGGGATCGAGGTGATATCCGATGAATAACGTGCTTGCAGCGATAGGTGAAGCGCTTATCGATTTTATCCCCGACAGGAGCGGCTGCTCCTTCGATGAAGTAGGTGCATTTTCCCCTAAGGTCGGCGGAGCTCCCGCAAATGTGTGCGCGGCGTTCTCAAAGCTGGGCGGAAGATCAAAAATGATAACACAGCTGGGCGATGACCCTTTCGGGCACAAGATAATCGGTGAACTGAAAGCTGTCAATGTCGATACGAGCTGCATCTCCCTTACGGACAAGGCAAATACAGCACTGGCATTCGTATCCCTTGAAAAAGACGGCGGCAGGACATTCTCGTTTTACCGCAAGCCCTCGGCTGATATGCTGTACGGCGAGGAAAGCGTAAAGGAAGAATACTTCGATGATGTTTTTGCCCTGCATTTCTGCAGCGTGGATATCGGAGATTTCCCTATGAAGCAGGCGCACAAGAAAGCCATCGGGATAATGCGAGAAAAAGGCGGCATAATAAGCTTTGACCCCAATCTCCGCTTTAATTTATGGGACAGTATCGAGGCACTGGTAAGTGCAGTACGCGAGTTCATTCCCCTAAGTGATATTGTAAAGATATCCGATGAAGAACTTAGCTATGTAACAGGTACAGATGATATCGAAAAAGGCGTGCAGACGCTGTTTAGTCAGGGTGTAAAGCTTGTATTGTATACCTGCGGTGCTGACGGCGCTTATGCGTTTACGGAAAATGTTAAGGTCTATGCACCGTCTATCAAGGTCAATGCGGTGGATACGACAGGCGCAGGGGACGGTTTCACAGGAGCGTTCCTGTGGAAACTGAGAGATATCACAGAAGGTGATGATATCATTAAGGGCATCACCGAAGAAAAACTTCTGGAATGTCTCACATTTGCCAACAGTTTCTGTGCGCTGAGCGTTCAGCGAAAAGGTGCGATAGCATCTTATCCCACTCGGGACGAGATGCAGATATAAAATTTACGACACGAAAGGAATAACTGCTATGAAAGAATTCACATACATTATCGAAGACGAGATAGGTATCCACGCAAGACCCGCAGGCAATCTTGTAAAGCTCATAAAAACTTTTTCCAGCAACGTTACTATCGAGAAAGAGGGTAAACCTCCTGTCAGCGGTACAGCCCTTATGAAGATAATGGGACTGGGTGTAAAATGTGGAGATACTGTCAAGTTCACCATCGAGGGCGAAGACGAAGAAGCAGCATTACAGCAGCTGGCAGAATTCATGGACGCTAATCTTTAAACAAATGAAAGGGCGGTGACGGTTATGGTCGTTTATCAGGGCAAAGGAGTCTACGGTGCGGTCGCAGTCGGCAAAGTGTCTGTATTCAGCCGAAGTTCAGCCGATGTCCGCCGCGTGAATGTCAATGACACAGAAAAAGAACTCTCGCGTGTCGAAGCTGCCAAAGAAATGGCGGCTCAGCAGCTTGAGGCGATACACAGCAAAGCCCTCAAAGAGGTAGGCGAAGCCAATGCCGAGATATTTGAGGTACACCTCATGATGCTTGACGATGAGGATTATAACGATTCCATAAAAAGCATCATCGAGACCCAGAAAGTCAACGCCGAATATGCGGTCGCTGTCACAGCTGATAATTTTGCAGAGATGTTCTCAAGCATGGACGATGCCTATATGCAGGCGCGTGCCGCTGATGTAAAGGATATCTCCGACCGTCTTATCTCATGCCTGACAGGCGGCAGTAAGACAGAAAACAGTTCAGATGAAAAAATGATTATCTGTGCCGATGACCTTGCCCCAAGTGAGACCGTTTCTCTCGACAAGGACAAGGTGCTTGCGTTTGTTACGGCTTTTGGTTCGTCCAATTCTCACACCGCCATACTCGCACGCAACATGAATATACCCGCGGTAATAAGTGCCGGTGAGGACTTCCTAAAAAATATCCACGACGGTGATATGCTGATAGTTGACGGTCATACAGGTCAGCTTATCGTATCTCCCGATGATGCGACTATCGCAAAATATACCGCCAAACAGGCTGAAGACGCAAGAAAGAAACAGCTTCTGCAGGAACTCAAAGGCAAGGAAAACATCACCCTTGACGGTAGGAAGATAAATATTTTTGCCAATATCGGCGGAGTGGGCAGTATCGGTGCTGTGCTTGCAAATGATGCAGGAGGCATAGGTCTGTTCAGGAGCGAGTTCCTTTATCTGGAAAGTGAAGACTATCCCACCGAGGAACAGCAGTTCAGTGCTTACAGAAAAGTTCTGGAAAGCATGGCAGGCAAAAAAGTCATTATACGTACCCTTGATATAGGTGCTGATAAGCAGATAGATTATTTCGGCCTAGAAAAGGAAGATAACCCTGCACTAGGTCTCAGGGCTGTGCGAATATGTCTCACCCGCCCCGAGATATTCAAGACCCAGCTGAGAGCGCTGTACCGTGCTTCTGCCTTTGGTGATCTTGGAATAATGTTCCCGATGATAACCAGTGTCGCGGAAGTCGAAAAGTGTCTGGCTGTCTGCGAAGAAGTCAAGGCTGAACTGAAAAGCGACGGCATAAGGTTCAACGAAAATACCGAGATAGGTATAATGATAGAAACTCCCGCCGCCGCAGTGATAAGCGATCTTCTCGCCCCTCTTGTGGACTTTTTCAGCGTAGGAACCAATGATCTTACACAGTATACCCTCGCCTGTGACCGTCAGAACGCCAAACTCGAACCTTTTGTTGATACCCATCACGAAGCTGTGCTTCGTCTCATCGAGATGGCGGCAAATAACGCCCACAAGAACGGTACATGGATAGGCATATGCGGCGAGCTTGCGGCTGACCTGACCCTTACCGAAACTTTCATGCGCATGGGCATAGATGAACTTTCAGTTTCACCACCCTACGTGCTTCCTCTCCGTGAAAAGGTGAGGAGCCTTGATCTCAGCCGATGATATTACCGACCGTGCAGATGACCTCTGCACGGTCTTTTTGTGGTGAAAAGCTGTTCGCAATGCAGAGGATGCAATAAAGAAAGCAACTTGCGTTGAATTTGACAAAGTATAGTTATTGTGCTATAATCGCTATTGATCAGCGGAAATTCACTGTGTTGATGAAGTTTATACAGCTTAAACAGCATCCGGAACAAAGGCTGTCTTATCATGCTCCACAAAAAAAGAACCCCGCACATCTGCGGGGGACTTTTTTTGGGGGGAGGTCATTTATAATAGGATCTATAGCATTTTTATATAATTTATCCGGTTCTTTTATCACAGCATCTTCTTGCCTTTGATGAAAGCTGCGATCCTGGAAAGATCGGTAATGTTGATAATGTTATCGTTGTTTATGTCTGCTATGATTGTGTTTTTAAGCATCTTTCTGCCCTTTATGTGAGCTGCTACCTTGGAAAAATCGGATATATTCACAATACCGTCGCCGTTAATATCGGCTTTTCCGGAATGTGTGGAAGCAGCTTTCTCACTGTTGTTGTCATAGCGAACCTTAGGCTCACTGTTCTGCAGCTTGGTCTCGGTTGCGACAACGGGTCCTTCAAGAACTTCAAAACCTACGTTAGCGTAAGCTGCCAGTCTCTGTGCGGTAGTGCCTGCACAGCCTCTGATCTTGAAGCCGGGTATGCTGTAATTGAAAGATGTAGCTGTGATGCCTGTTAAGCTCTTGGGCAAAGTGATCGTCATTATCGAATCACACTTCTGGAATGCATCAGCTGCGATATTGGTAAGACCTTCATAGAAAGTAACTTCGGTAAGGCTGGAGCAGCCATAGAATGTACGCCAGCTTACGTTCTCCACGCTGCCTGCAACATTTATATCGGTAAGAGCGCTGCAGTTTGAGAATACGTATTCGCCCAGATTCTTGACGCCGTCTTCGATGGTAACGGATTTAAGGCTTTTACATTCCTGGAATGTTGCGAGCTCTAATTTATCGATGCTGCCTGGAACGGTAACTTCTGCAAGTGCGGAACACTCTTTGAAAGCTTCCTGACCCATGTAGGTAACGCTGTCAGCTATATCAACGTTCTTTATGCTTCTTGCTTCGAGGAATGCATTTGAACCTATGGAAGTAACGCCATCAGGTATAACTACGTTCTGGAGAGCTGTGCAGGATACGAATGCATAATCGCCGATCTCAGTTAAGCTGTTAGGCATCGAAACGTTTGTCATCATGTTGTTAAGCGCGAATGCGTTGTCGCAGATAACCTTGACGCCATTGGGTATAACTACGTTACCGGAGCAGTTTCTGCCGTCTATAACGATGTTGTTTACGACTACCAGAGGATTTCTGGACTTCTGAGCTGCCAGCCATCTGGTATCTGTGAAAGCATCAGAACCGATGTATGAAACGCTGCTTGGTATGAAAATGTTTTCAAGATTGGAGCTGCCCTTGAATGCGTCATAGTCTATTTTTGTAACGCTGTTGGGTATAATGATGCTTCTTAATCTGTCGCAGCATCCGAATGCGAAAGCGCCTATTGTCTTAACAGTGTTGGGCATATTTATGGCGGTGATGTTTCTGTTTTCTGCAAAAGCGTGGTCGCCTATGCCTGTAACGCCGCTGGGTATGTTTACATTACCGCTGCAGTTTGCACCGTTGATGATTATTCCGTTTACGATGACCATATCGCTCTGTCTCTGCTTGTTTGCGAGCCACTTTGTGCCTGCGAAAGCATTGGAACGGAAGTTGGTCAGGTTCTTGGGGAACTTGATATTTTCAAGATTTGAACAAGAATCAAATGCGTCACAGCCTATCTCAGTAACGCTGTCGGGTATGGTTATCTTTTTAAGGGAAGTACAACAGCCGAAAGCATTCATTCCGATATTGCTGATACCGCTGCCGTTGTTTATTGCTGAAAGGTTTGAACAGTGGTAAAAAGCGTATGCTCCGATCGACTTTACAGTTTCGGGGATAGTAACGCTTGTCATGCCGTTATGGCAGATCGCATAATCGCCTATGCCGACCACGGGAGCACCATTGATATAAGAAGGTATAACAACGTTGGATTCGTTGCCGCTGTAACCTAAGATATTAACACCGCTTCTTACATCATCTATGAAAGCGTACTCGAAATAACCTTCTACTCGGTTAGCTGCGCTGGCAGTTATAGAGGTATCTATAACATTCACGTTCTGAGGAAGAGCTGCGCCGCCGAATACTAATACTAAAGTCATAAGTCCTGCAATAAATCTCTTAGTCATAATAAATACCTCCATCCAAATTACCATTTGTTATTTGTTTATACCACGAAATATAAAGTACACATTCAAACTAACCGTCTAGTTAAATTTGATAATTTATATTGAAATTACCTATATCATTTATCCTGATTAAATTATACATTATTGCGTAACAATTTTCAAGGAACTCTGGGTATACTTTTATTTAATAGGCGAAGTCTTTTAATTAATTATTTCCAGAAAACATTTTCGTTTCCATATATAGTGTTTTTATGTTTTTTAATTTCTATATGTAGTAAGATGAGCCCCGAAAAGTTAACAATTGCTTTTCGTAAGTTTCGAAGAGTTTGAAACATTTTGTAAATAAATAGTGTTTTTTTGTATCTAACTGTAAGATATTTAATAAAAAGCCACCTTTGTCTTACACCATGATTCAACATTTTGACGATTGACACCAATTCCGCCTTGTGCTATAATTACAAATGCTGGTTCGGAGGGCAAAACATTCGATAGAAATGTAATGCCGGATAAGACCGCAGGTTGAAACGCCTGCTGTTTTGTCCGGCTTTTTTTATGGAGGTATTTGAATGAAAAACAATGATTTTACCGAAGGAGCTATACTGCCAAAGCTCCTGAAGTTCATGCTGCCTGTGCTGTTTGCCATGTTTTTACAGGCTATGTACGGTGCCGTGGATCTGCTGGTAGTGGGACGGTTCGGCACCGATAACGATGTTTCGGCAGTTTCCACAGGCTCGCAGATACTTCAGACACTGACTAACCTTATCGTCAGCTTCTCTATGGGCATCACGGTTGCGGTCGCACAGCGCATCGGGCAGAACCGCCCCGAGGAAGCCGCACGGACGGTAGGCACAGGTCTTGTGATATTTGCCATAACGGGAGTGATCTTCACCGTTATAAGTGTTCTTGGCGCAGGCGGACTTGCTAAGATCATGCAAGCTCCCGAAGAAGCCTACAATCTCACCAAAAGCTATATCCGCTTATGCGGCGGAGGATTTATCGTCATAACCGCATATAATCTGCTGGGCAGTATTTTCAGAGGTCTCGGCGATGCTAAAACGCCCCTCATAGCCGTAGGTATAGCTTGTGCGTTCAATATCGTCGGAGATCTGGTCTTTGTTTCAAAGTTCCACATGGGCGCGACAGGTGCAGCCCTTGCGACCGTACTTGCACAGCTTGTCAGCGTTACAATATCCTTCTTTATAATAAGGAGAACGAAGCTTCCTTTTGAATTCCATAAGTCAAACCTGAAGCTTGAAGGCAACTACGCAAGAAATATCATACGTATCGGTTCACCTATAGCATTGCAGGATTTCCTTGTCAGCGTATCTTTCCTGGTATTGATGGCTATAGTCAATAAGCTGGGCGTTACTGCGTCGGCGGGCGTAGGTGTTGCACAGAAAGTCTGCGCTTTCATCATGCTGGTACCGCTGGCGTTCATGCAGTCCATGGCTGCATTCGTAGCCCAGAACTATGGAGCAGGTCATACCGACCGTGCTGTCAAAGCCCTCAAAAGCGGCATAGCAGTATCGCTGATATTCGGCATAGTGATGTTCTTCGTGGCTTTCTTCCACGGCGATCTACTTTCGGGTATATTCTCAAACAAACCCGATACCGTCGCTGCCGCATGGGATTATCTTAAAGCCTACGCCATCGACTGCCTGTTCACCTGTTTCCTGTTCTGCTTTGTGGGATTTTACAACGGCATTGAAAAAACTAAATTCGTTATGGCACAGGGCATATGCGGAGCTTTCCTTGTGAGGATACCCGTTGCATTCTTCATGCAGAAGACGGGCGGCGGCTCACTGTTCAAGATAGGCCTCGCGACTCCGTGCTCGACTGTTTTGCAGATCATCATGTGCTTTATAGCGTATATAATCTTCACGAAGAACAGGACTAGCGTATTCCCAAAGAAAAAAATATGATACCGAAGGATCTAAGCGCATACACATAAAACTGCCGCACAAGCGAACCTTCCACCTATTTCTGCGAATTTCACCTATTTTACATTGACACCGGGAACAAAATGTGGTATCATTACAGATAACGATGAGGGGATGGCACCCATAATAAAAAACGGACATCGTACAACAGAAAAAGGTTTGAGTTACAAAGGGGAGGACACCCATGACAAAAAACATTATTGTAACGGACGAAAACGGCAAAGTGATAGGCACCACCTACCCCAAAAGGGCGGCGGGGCTTGTAAAGAACGGTCGGGCAGAGTATGTCAGCGACTGTGAGATAAGACTGATATCTGCTCACGCTCCGACCGCAGAGATAAAAACGGAGGAACAACAGATGAGCAAGATAATAGAATTTGATGCGAGAAAATTCGCGTTTGACAAAAGCTGCCGCTCCAATTCGGGGCTGCGCACATTTATGACCCTTTCACTCGGTACTGCTGAGGTTTGGGAGATAGGCGACCACGACAGACACAGGTCGCAGATAATAAGCAGGATGAAGCTGCAAAAGTTTACGGATTATACCTTCCGCTTTGCTATGGTTGGCGGACATAACGAGAACGGCGACGAAGTATCACTTGTAAATATCTTCCCTGAAAACAGATGGGACGACAGGCTTACTTTTGCCCTCGACAAGAACCGTTACGAACCTGTTATCAGCAAACGGGACAAGACTGGTCTGCTAAGAGTTTTCGAGCTGCCTTTCAATTCAGGCAGTACAGAAGACTGGTGCATCGTGATAACTCAGGAGAAAGCACCTGCCAAATTTACAGCACCACTGCCGATCGAAGCCTATGCAGGGCTTGAAAATATGACATATCAGCAGTGGCTGAACGAGAACGGCAAAAAGCGCGGGTTCTTCAGCCGCGATACTTCAAGCAAGGACAGCGGATTTATCTTCCGCGACCCCTTTGCAGGCGGCAGTCCTTTCAGAAAGCTGATAGATATGGCAAAGCAGGGCGCTGATGTTGACAGCATCATCGAAAAGGCGAGAAAAGGCTTTGATATTGAAAACCTGATAGACCAGGTCAAGCAAGGCATCGACCCCGACGGCGAACTGTTCGGCGGAGATAAGAGCGCTCCCGATTATGTGGATAACGGCAGCGATAATGCCGGCGGTTTCACTACAGGTTCAAACGGCATGAACGTCACCTGCACTGACCTTAATATCAACGAGAGCGAGTTTGCAGAAAAGCTTTTGCAGATAGGCAGCGGCTGCACTTTCAGGATGACAGATGTGAATATCGGTCCCTGCGGCGACAGAAGCTGCATGATGATAGGCAGCCCGACCTCTGGCAGCACTTTATGCTTTGAGGATGTTACCATGACCTCATATGCACTTTCGATGATAATGGCAAAGGTCGGCGGCGGATGCGTAGTTACATTTACCGATGTTACCATTACCGCAGACGGCGTGGATTCCATGATAGATGCCGATAACGATGCAAGCGGGATAAAGTTCGTGCTGAACGATGTTACTCTGCCAAAGCAGGCGCTTGACCTTATCTATTCTAAGATAAAGACAGGCAGCACCATCACAGCTAACGACATTTCAGCTACATTTACAGCTCCTGCGGCTGAAAAGGCTGAAAGATCTGAGAAGACAGAAAAGGCCGAGAAAACCGCACAGCCCGAAAAGGAAGAGCCCCGCGGCGGATATTTCTTCAAGGATATGCTGAAAAGCACCTTTGAGAATGCGACTGAAAGCTTCAATACTTTCGGCGAGATGATGCGCAAGGCTGAGAACGATATTTCAAGTGCGATAGGAGATCTTGTCAATGACAAGTCCGAAGCTTCCAAGGCTGAGGATGCTCCAAAGCCTGCTGAGACAAAGGACGGATCGACAGAAGCTGCCAACGAAAAGGAAACAGCTGAGGCTGATACCGACGGCGAAGAAGAGTGATCTCCTGACATTAATTATCCAAACATAAGTTTTGCCCCGAAGCATATTAAACGTGCTTCGGGGCATTTTTCTGCAGCTTACTCATTCGCCGCCTCTGTCCCAATATGATTTGAGCCGATTGCACCAAATAAATACCATAAAAATCCGACCTTTTGTCCTTTTGGCTGAAAATGCAAAAAACTCTTGACAAATGGCGGATATCGGTGTATACTCATATTTGTTAACAGCAATGGCGCTGTGGACGTTTAGTCCGCAGCGCTTTGATTTTTTTGGAGGGATAGTTATGATAAGCGTACCCGAGATATTCGGCTCAGATGTATTCAATGAGTCTGTAATGAGAGAAAAGCTGCCCAAGGCAACTTACAAAGCACTGAAAAAGACTATGGACTACGGCGATCCGCTGGCACCTGATGTTGCCAACATCGTTGCTAATGCCATGAAGGATTGGGCAGTTGAAAAAGGCTGCACACATTACACTCACTGGTTCCAGCCTATGACAGGACTTACTGCCGAAAAGCTGGACAGTTTCATCACACCTGCCGAGGGCGGCCATGTTATTATGGAATTCTCGGGCAAAGAGCTGGTCAAGGGCGAGCCTGATGCTTCCTCATTCCCATCGGGCGGACTGAGAGCTACTTTTGAAGCAAGAGGCTATACCGCATGGGATCCTACTTCCTACGCTTTCATAAAGGAAAAGACCCTCTGCATACCCACAGCTTTCTGTTCCTATAACGGTGAAGCACTGGATAAGAAAACTCCTCTGCTGAGATCGATGGAGGCTATCAACAAGTCTGCTCTGAGAGTGCTGAAGCTCTTCGGTTCCGATGCTACAAGAGTTATCTCAAACGTAGGTCCCGAGCAGGAATACTTCCTTGTTGACAGAGAGATGTATTCTCACAGAAAGGACATGATCTTCACAGGCAGGACCCTCTTCGGCGCACCCGCACCCAAGGGTCAGGAGCTTGAAGATCACTACTTCGGTACTATCAAGACAAGAGTTGCCGCTTATATGAAGGATCTGGACGAACAGCTCTGGAGACTGGGTATCCATGCCAAGACCAAGCACAACGAAGTCGCTCCCGCACAGCACGAGCTGGCTCCCATCTACGGCACTACCAATATCGCTACCGACCACAACCAGCTGACCATGGAGATCATGAAGCGTACTGCAAGAAAGCACGGCTTCAAATGCCTGCTCCACGAAAAGCCTTTTGCAGGCATCAACGGTTCCGGCAAGCACAACAACTGGTCGCTTTCTACAAATACAGGCATCAATCTGCTTGAACCCGGCAAGACCCCTGCGGAGAATGCTCAGTTCCTGCTGTTCCTCACCGCAGTCATCAAGGCTGTTTATGATTATCAGGACGTTCTGAGAGCCTGCGTAGCTACTGCGGGCAACGATCACAGACTGGGCGCTAACGAAGCACCTCCCGCTATCATCTCCATATTCCTCGGCGATGAACTGACAGGTGTACTTGACGCTATCGTTAACGGCTACAAGTACGAGGGTGAGCACGTTGAGATGGAGATAGGCGTTGACGTACTTCCCCACTTCGCTAAGGATACAACCGACAGAAACAGAACTTCTCCTTTTGCTTTCACAGGCAACAAGTTCGAGTTCAGAAGCCCAGGTTCAAGACTTTCCTGCGCAGGTCCCAATACCGTTATCAACACCATCGTTGCAAAGGTACTGGACGATTTCGCAGATGTGCTTGAAAAGGCTGACAATTTCCAGGATGCACTGGACGACCTCATCAAGAACACCATCAAAGAAAGCAAGAATATCATCTTCAACGGCGACGGCTATTCCGAGGACTGGGTCACCGAAGCTGAGAAGAGAGGTCTGCTGAACCTGAAGAGCACTCCCGAGGCTATACCCACATACCTCGCACCCAAGAATGTTGAGCTGTTCTCGAAGTACAATGTTTACAGCGAGACCGAGCTGAGATCGAGAGTTGATATACTGCTGGACGAATACTGCAAGACCATCAACATCGAAGCTCTGACTATGATAGATATGGCTAAGAAGGATATCCTCCCTGCTGTTGCTACCTATATCAAGGAGCTGGCACAGACTTCTTCACTGGCTAAAGACTGCGGTGCAGATACATCTTTCGAGGACGATATGGTCAAGAGACTTTCCGCACTGGCAGGTCAGACATACCGCAGACTTTCCGCACTGGAAGAAGCAGAGATCAAAGCAAAGGATATCGACGATGTTGAAGCACTGGCTAACTACTATCACGATACTGTATTCGTTGCCATGGGCGAGCTGAGAGCTTCCGCTGACGAGATAGAAACTCTGGTAGGCGAGAAGTACTGGCCTTATCCCACATACGGTCAGCTGCTGTTCTACGTTAAGTAATAGATAGACTGTAATAAAGAGTGTGTGAGACAGCGTTTCTCACGCACTCTTTTTATACCGATGGATCATTGCAGAAAAAAATATTTGATATTTTGAACAGAGTATGGTATAATCAGTACAGAAAACAACGAGGGAGACCTCAGACATAAACATCACCGAGGAGGAGATAATAATGAAGATAACATCAGCAGAAGCAGCTAAGATACTGAGAGGCTACACAGATGAATACAACAATCTCTGCATTGCCGAGCAGAATGGCAAGGAATACAACGCCGCTGTGGGTGAAGACCCGGATGAACTGCGCCCCGAATACGACTATGTGTCTACCCAGGCACAGCTGGAAGAGCTGGACAGAAAAATAAGAAAGCTGAAGCACACCATAAACATATTCAACAGCACCACCGAAGTTCCGGGGTTCGATATGACAATCGACCAGGTGCTGGTATATATACCTCAGCTGACAGCACGTATAAACAGGCTGTTCCGCATGATGAACGTACTGCCGAAGCGCAGATGCACTACGAGCAACTACAACAACATCATAGACTACACCTACACAAACTACGACCCTGCTCAGGCAAAGGCTGATTACGAAAAGGCACGCAACACCCTGGCAAAACTGCAGACTGCTCTTGACCTGGTCAACAGCACAGTAACTATGGAATTCGAGCCCTGATAAGGGCTTGATCTTCCGCTGACGTTCCCAAAAAGATTTATTCTTTAACAGTACATAGATCAGGTACATGGTATAGGTTATTGGTTATTGATTTTGTTATCCGTTATTTTTAAGGTACAATGTTTTCTCTGATTTTTTTACAAAACCGGTGAACGTCAGAAAAGCTTCCGCCGCAGAAGCTCGGTCATAAGCGGCAGACCCGTCGGGGGATATCCCTCGGCGGGTATTTTTTATTTGCAACAATTTACTATGCCGCCAATATTTTTTCCAAAACTACTTGACAACTGTGCATATGTATGCTAAACTGTGTATAGTGTATATATACAATTTTCTTGGAGGATAAAATGGATATTATTTTACGCAACGAATCTGATGAGCCGATATATCAGCAGATAACAGAGCAGATAAAGGCACAGATAATGGATGGTACGCTCACCGCAGGGGACGCTCTGCCGTCGATGCGAACTCTCGCAGCACAGCTTCGCATAAGCGTTATCACAACAAAACGCGCCTATGAGGAGCTTGAACGCTCGGGTTATATCGAGAATTATACAGGAAAAGGCTGTTTCGTCAAAAAGCAGAATACTGATTTTCTGCGCGAAGAAACTATCAGGCAGACCGAGGAGATGCTTGCGCAGGTATGCAAAAAGGCAAAACTTTGCGGCCTTAGTGCAGACGACCTGAAAGAGATGTTGGATATCATGTATTCGGAGGAGGATGACAATGACTGAATATGAAAATGCTATTGAACTTAAAAACGTAACAAAAAAATACGACGGCTTTACACTGGACAATGTCAGCTTCACTGTTGCAAAGGGCTCTATCATGGGATTTATCGGGCAGAACGGAGCAGGCAAGACTACTACTATACGTTCCATTCTGAATATCATCGGTATCAACAGCGGTGAGATAAAGCTGCTGGGGCTTGACCATATAAAGGACGAATACGCCATAAAAGAGCGTATCGCTGTGGTATTCGATGAACTGCCTTTCCATGATTCATTTACAGGTGAAACCCTTTCAAAGATGTTCTCGGGGCTTTACGGTTCATGGGACAAGGACGAGTTTTTCAGGCTTTGCGAAAGATTCGGTCTGCCTGTAAAGAAAAAGCTCTCTAAATTCTCAAAGGGCATGAAGATGAAAATGCAGATAGCCACCGCACTTTCACACAATGCCGAACTGCTTATCATGGACGAAGCTACCACAGGTCTTGACCCGATAGTAAGGAATGAGATACTTGATATCTTCCGCGAATACCTGATGGACGGCAACAGGTCGATACTAATGTCATCGCATATCACCAGCGACCTTGAAAAAATAGCCGACAGCGTGGCTTTCATCGATAAGGGAAAGATTCTGATAACGGGATTTAAAGACGATATCCTTGATTCTCACGGCATCATCAAATGCACCAAAGATGACTTCAGGGAGATTGACCCGACAGATTATATCAGTGCTAGGATCAGCGATTTCGGCGCGGAACTCATGACTCCCGACCGCAGGGTTGCTGCAAAGAAATACTCAGGTGCGATAATAGAAAAACCGACCCTTGAAGAAATAATGCTGTTCTACGTGAACCGCGAGAAAAAGGAGTGGTCTTGATGAAAAAAGGTTCATTCACTGGACTTCTTTACCGTGAATTCTATCTGGGCAAAAGCAGCTATATAACAGGGATATTATTATTTGCAGGATCCGCACTTCTTGGCTGGCTTTCACTTCTCAGCCTGAAATACGGCAATTTCGGATCGCTGTTCGGTAAAGATCTCAGCGGCGGCGTTATCAAAAACAAAGAAGCTTCCGAAATAATTCGGGCTATGATCCTGTTATTCATGCGGTATATCCCCGCATTGATGTCCTGCACCATCGGCGCAGGAGTGTTTATGGACGTTGCGTGCAAAGATGTAATGAACAAATGGAACAGATTCGAGCACTCAACTCCCGTCACTCCGTTAAGATTTGCGGCAGTCAAAACGATATCAATGCTTATCACGACAACCATCAGCTTTATTCTTGCTGTGTTTTATATGTTTACTATTGATATCGGACTTGGGGAAAGCTTCACCTATGCGGAAATTTCGATAATTTCGATTTTTTTGTTATTCCTGGTTGTATTAGGTGTACTGTCGCAGATATTTATCATGCTGCTTAAAGACAGGGATAAGGGTATGCTGTGTACAACGGCGATAGTAATGGCACCTATCTTTATAATCAGTTTCATAAACTCAAAGAATGAACGTGAAAGCGGCAAAGAAGTGAGTTTTCAAGAGACTATAAAAGATTTTATAGAAAAAACGCTGGAGTATTGCCCACTCATTTATATAGCGATAGCAGTGATTTTTGCAGTGCTGTTCGTGTCTATGTATCTGATTTACAAAAGGAGGGAGAAATAATGAGGGGTCTGCTTTACAAGAACTTTCGGATAAACTTTTCTTCCTGCCTGCTGATATTGATAACCGCATTTGTATGCTGTGCTTCCATCATCGCTGTATCCATAGTAAGCGGAGCTGATTTTATTGCCGAGAATGACGGTGCTCTGATGTTTGCAGTTTTGTATTATTTCGTCTTTATGATGCCCTCACTGACCTCTAATCTGCTGTTTGAATCCGACGAAAGCAGAACGGCAAGCGCTTTTGCAATGTCCCTCCCGCAGTGCAGTAAGGGACATATCGAATCCAAATACTGGTATATCCTGATACAGTATCTTGTGGTGCTGTTCATCACTTTTCTGACCGACACAGTAATTTACGGTATTCTCGGCGGAACTTTCAGCGCCGCTATGATGCTTGTGCTGATCTTCTGTTTCAGGCTCCTGATCTCAGCGATAGAAATACCTTTTGTGATACGCTTCGGCTCACAGAAAGGCATTGCTATAAAAGGGCTGGTGATAGCCTTTATAGTTATGCTTGTTTTGATATACCTTATGTTCGGCGATATCTCATGGCTGATAAACAGCGATGACCCCATCAAAGCATTTATGAACCTGGTAAAAAGCGGAAATATCATATTTCCAATATCATTGTTCCCGTTTTTCAGCATAGCGGCATATTGGCTTTCCTGTAAGATATCCGTCATTGTATTCAGGAGGGGGGCAGAGAATTATGAACAATGATAAAAAGCTGACTATCAAAAGGCTGGTGATATTCCTTGTGATATCATTCATTCCCTTTATCATAATTATACCTATACTCTGGAACATCTTCGGCGAACCCATATATACAAGCAAAAAGGAAAACGTTGCAGTTGTCGCATATATACTGGGTGTTTTCGGAATGATGATACCCTCTGCCGCACATCTCATCACAAGGCTGGTCACAAAAGAGGGTTTTGATAACACCTATCTCGGTGTTCATTTCAAGGGCAAAGAGGGCTATTGGATTGCTTCAATATTGGTTAAACTGGCAGAGGGATGGGCAGGACTTTTCCTGCTTTGGGTGTTATTCCTGAAAGAATTATCATTCAGTGAAGCCTTTCCGGATTTCAGCATGAAGTACATTGGCGCATACCTTTTACAGCTTGCGTACTCGGTAATTATTTTCTTCCCTGCCTTTGGCGAGGAATGGGGCTGGCGCGGCTATATGATGCCGAAGCTTCTGGAACTTATGCCTAAGCCCGCCGCAATAGTTGTGGGAGGTATCATCTGGGGTCTCTGGCACGCACCTCTCACGATAGCGGGACACAATTTCGGCACAGACTATGTAGGCTACCCATTTGTGGGTATACTGATTATGTGCCTGTTCTGTGTGATGATGAACTGCTTCCTCACCCTTGTCACCGAAAAGACAAAGTCGATATATCCCGCATCTTTTATCCATATGATACATAACAACATGGTACCCGCTATCCTGCTGACATTATTTGGTAGTGAGACAGCAATCAAAAAGATACAGGGGCTGAACAGCATAGAACTCTTCTTTGCTCTGTCAGGTATTTCGGCTTTAACTGCGGTCATAAGCTTTATAATCTTCATAAAAAAAGAGAAAGAGAGTTCTGAATAAAAAAAGAACTAACAGAAGTGTAGAATTAAAGTTAGATTAATTAACACAAAGGGTATTGACAAGAAAAAAGCGGCGTGATAAAATTAAAAATAGAACAAAGATCAAACTCCCGCGGAACGGCTGTACGGACGTATCTCATTGCCGCTTCGGGGGAAAATATCATAAAAGATAAATCAATGCATCTATCGGAGGAACAAATGAAAAAACTGCTTTTTGTATTCAACCCCTTTGCGGGTAAAGGTCAGATAAAAAATGAGCTTTTCAATATTGTCGATATCTTTACCAAGGAGGGCTTTGATGTTACCGTTTACCCTACCCAGTGTTCAGGTGACGGCGAACGCAAGATAAGAGAGGACGCCGACAATTACGACCTTATACTGGCAAGCGGCGGCGACGGTACGCTTTCCGAAGCCGTAAGTGCTCTTATCCCGCTGGATAAGAAAGTACCTCTGGGATATATCCCCACAGGCTCTACAAACGATGTGGGTATGTCTTTGGGACTGCCAAATAAGCCCGTAGACTGCGCAAATGCCATCGCTAAAGGAGTATTTTTCGATTACGATATCGGTCTGTTCAACGGCAACAAGAATTTCGTCTATGTGGCGGCTTTTGGTGCATTTACAGCGGTATCCTACGAAACTCCACAGGAGTACAAGAACCGTTTCGGTCATGTGGCTTATATCGTTGAGGCTCTGCGCCGCATAAATGAGATAAGAGGTTACGACCTCACTATCGAACATGACGGTGAGACTATCGAGGGCAGTTTCGCACTGGGTCTTATTTCCAATTCCCAGAGCATCGCAGGCATGAAAAACTTCATTCAGGACGGAGTATGCTATGATGACGGTCTGTTCGAGGTATGTCTTATCAGAACTCCAAACAATGCTATCGAGCTCAGCGGTATACTCGCAGAAGCGGCTATAAACAAGCTGACAGGTCCCAACTTTGTGACATTCAAAACATCTCACCTGAAAATAAAGAGCAAGCAGCCCCTTGCATGGGCGCTGGACGGTGAATCGGGCGGCGTGCATGACGATGTGGATATTTTGAACCTGAAACAGGCTATACGCCTGAAAATAGGCTTCAACGCCATAACTGCCGAGCAGGAATTCGTGCGTTTGCAAGCCCCCGCAGAACGTCTGCTGAAACTGAGTGCCGAGGAATACTTCAAGACCCACGAAACAGAAGACGATTCCGACGAAGACAAATAATAAAATAAAAACCGTCCGACTGATGTAAATTTCAGTCGGACGATTTTTTTACTGGTTCATGTTTGATTCTATCAGTGATATCTTATCGTAGCTGCTGGAGGACGCTGCGCCGAGGGCGAAAAGCACGTCTGTTGCTCCTACTTCTTTGGCAAAATCAACGGAATTGATATTGAAGAACCTGTTATCGCAGAGGTAAATCTTCGAGAATGAGGAAGTCAGGAAAGGCACAAGGGCGTTGCCGTAGCTGTCCTTGAATATTACCAGAACTCTGTCGTTATCAGCATCAGTATCGACTTCAAGTATCGTATCATCTGTACCTACAAACACGGTGTAGCTTGCTGAGATATCGTTGTCCTCAAAGAAAAGTGAGCTTGGTACACCCTCACCGAAATAGGTATCATGGAAAAGCACATTCAGCGAATCAAGGTTTGCGGGCTTGTAGTAGGTGAAAGTGTCGGGAGATTCCTCCAGAGGATAGATGCCGTTCACCGAATAGAACGCCCCGAGATAGCCCTCACGTTCAACTTTTTCATAACTGTCCAGAGATGAAAAATCAACTCCTGCCTTTTCAGCGAAGACCTTTGAAGCATAGTAAGCCGCCAGTGGCTGCCAGTGGTAATCACTGCGGGAATAGAGGTACTCACCCTTGTGGTCTTCAAGCGTGGAATTTATAGGCACACTCTTTCCCGATGTCATCATGGAATACACCTCATCGGCACATTCCTTCTGGTCGGGGTAGCTGTCCCTGAGGTCATCGGGGATATAGAATTCCTGAGAAGTAGGTATCATCATCAGGTAGGTATTTACATTACTTCCCACGCTGTCAGCATAAACATCAACGCAGTCTGCCAGATATCTGCCGTTCTCGGAGTTATAATAGTACTCCTCCATGGCGCGGACATTTGACGTGCCCGAATTAGCAAGTATACAGCCGTTGAAGTACTCATATGTACCTTCTTCGGGTTTTGCGGTTGTGGTAACGGGCTTGGTCGTAGTCTCGGGAGCTTTCGTAGTAGTAGCCTTCGATGTCTTTTTCTCGTCCTTTTTATCATCTTTAGCAGCGGACTCTGTAGGTTCTTCTGGCTTTTCGGACTCTACACTGTCTTCATCGACTGTTGGTACAGCTTCGGTGGTCTTTGGCTTAGGGGCAACGACCATATCCTTATTCTGTCCGATGGTATTTCCACAGCCCGTAAGCATCAGCATGGCGGCTGCACAGGCTGCAAATATCTTAATTTTCATTTATAACACGCTCCTAAAAAACATATTCATGACAAATTATATTATATCACAGAACCGCCCACGATGTCAATAGCGAAGCGCCATGGTTTTACCTAAAGCATCAAAAAAGCAGCCCCGAAGGACTGCTTTAGTCTTTAATCGATATCGATAAATTTCTGTCCGTTATCCCTGTTATCGAACCTGATATTGGGATCCTGCTTGTTCCTGCCTGTCAGCAGAGTTCCGCCGATATTGGACATTCCCGAGATAAGCAGGCAAACGCCCATCAGTCTGGAAGTAACATCAGCCAGCAGTATAGGATTTATTACCAGCATCAGACCTGCCAGTGTAGTAAGCACTGCGATCACCAGAGCTTTTGTCCAGCGGGTGCTGTTGTTCTTTTTCAGTGCAAAAGCGCCCTGGATATTGGTTATACCGCTTATCAGCATATAGGCACCGAAGACGAAAGCTATTACTTTCGGTATAAAATCGGGTCTTACCATGACGAACACACCTGCAAGAACGAGTATAACACCGCTTATAAGACCGCTCGCATTATTGGGGTCAGTTTTTGTACGTATAAAGTATCTCAGCAGAGCAACTGCGCCCATAGCAGTGATGACTCCGCCAACCACAAGCCCGACGACCCTTGTAAAGAAATCGGGTCTGATTATCAGTGCGATGCCCATAACTATGCAGAAAACAGAGAGCACCGTAAAATTGCCCAACACTTTTTTCATTTTATTCATTGCTGTCCCTCCCCATTGTTCTCATTCTCTTTTTTCAGCTTTACCGCCTTTATGACTTTCATACGCGAGAATTCCTCTCTGTCTTTTTCTTCCAGAGAATCTGCGATGAACTTAACAGTATCGGTATAGCGGGGAATTATGATATTCTGCAGCGCATTTGCTCTGCGCTGGGTTTTCTTTATCGCCACGGAAAGTCTGTAAATACTGTTCTCGACTTCAGCGAGTTTCACCGTAAGCCTTTTAACTTTTTCAAAGGCGATGAACGCTCTGTCCAGCTGAGAATTAGTTCTTGCGAATCCATAGCAGACTTCACGGGGAGTTTCATGGTAAATGACCTGCGGGAGCTCCACGCCCATAACGCTTTTGGAGGATAGTTCGATACCGTCCTCAACAGGCATACATTCGGCATATGGGGTTATAACACCCATTGACATATTAGCCATCTTCAGCATCTCATAGGCTTCCTTATAGGTATCTTCTATGGAGCTTCTGAGTTCCTTGGCTTTTTCGACCAGCGTCATTATCTCACGTATAAGGATATTGCGCTTTCTGTCGAGAAGTTCATAGCCCAGTGCCGCAAGCTGGAGATTTTTCTTAGTTGCTATGAGGTTACCCTTCGTGGGGAACACCTGCTGTACAGCCAAAGCTTTTTCACTCCTTTCGGAAATAAGAAACGAGACACTCGCTTAATTTATGATAACTCAGTATTTCACTATAAGTACGATATTCAGCAATACGGCCAGTATACCGACCACAGTGACAAAAGTACCTACTTTGCGATACTTGCTTATCTCAGCTTCACTGCCCTCACTGCCCTTTTTAAGGTATTTTTCGGGCTTTATAAGCATACCAACCCCTAAAATGACTGCTGCGACAGCAAAAGCCATTTTTATGATCTCATACGATGTCATATAAATTCTCCCTAAAATCACTATTTATACGCATTCTCAGGATCGTAGAACTTGTCCAGATGTTCATCATCAACTCTGTCAAGTTCAGTCCTCGGCAGTGACGATAGCAGTTTCCAGCCGAGATCAAGAGTCTCCTCTATCGAACGGTTAGTCTCAAAGCCCTGATTGATGAAGTGCTCCTCGAAAAGCTCACCGAATTTAAGGTATGCCTTATCCGCCGCAGTAAGCTCTTCCTCACCGATAACGGAAGCCAGCGAACGCGCGTCCTGAACTTTTGCATAAGCCGCAAACAGCTGGTTAGCGCACATCTGGTGGTCTTCTCTGGTATAGCCCTCGCCTATGCCGTCTTTCATAAGTCTTGAAAGGCTGGGCAGTATGGCAACACCGGGGTATATGCCCGTAGCATCCAGGTTTCTGTCCAGAACTATCTGACCCTCGGTGATATATCCCGTAAGGTCGGGTACAGGGTGGGTGATATCGTCATTAGGCATGGTAAGTATGGGTATCTGTGTAACAGAACCGTTTGCGCCCTTAACGATGCCCGCTCTTTCATAGATAGAAGCAAGGTCGGAATAGAGGTATCCCGGATAGCCCTTTCTTCCCGGTATCTCACCCTTTGAAGACGAGAACTCACGAAGTGCTTCTGCGTATGAAGTCATATCTGTCAGTATGACGAGGATATGCATATTCTTTTTGAATGCCAGATATTCAGCGCAGGTAAGTGCGCATCTGGGGGTAAGTATACGCTCTATGATAGGGTCATTTGAAAGGTTAAGGAACATGGATACTCTCTGGAGAACACCTGTTTCCTCAAAACTTCTGCGGAAGTAATCAGCAACGTCGTTGGTAACGCCCATCGCACCGAATACTACTGCGAAATCCTGACCTGCTTCATCAGCTATCTTTGCCTGACGTACTATCTGCACAGCCAGTTTATTATGTGAAAGACCCGAGCCAGAGAATATAGGCAGTTTCTGACCTCTGATAAGGGTCATAAGTGCATCTATGGATGATATGCCTGTATTTATATAGTTTCTGGGGTAAACTCTGGATACGGGATTCAGCGGTTCGCCGTTGATATCGCGGTACTCTTCTGCAACTATCTCGCCCAGACCATCGATAGGCTTGCCTGCGCCGTTGAAAATACGTCCCAGCATTTCTCCGCCCAGAGGGAGTTCCATAGGTCTGCCTTCAAAGCTTGTGGTCGTATTTTTCAGCGAGAGCCCCTTAGTGCCCTCAAAGACCTGCAATACTGCCTTATCCTCGTATACCTCAACAACACGCGCCAGACGGTGAGTGCCATTATCCAACTCGATATCAGCTATCTCGTCATAGCTTACGTTCTTACATTTATCGAGAACGACCAGAGGTCCGTTTATCTCGCTGAGACCGATATATTTTATATTCAACTCAGACCACCTCCGCGTTCTTGTACCACTCGTTCATATCCCTCTCGTAATCGTCGAACATACCGAGTTTGTCATTGGGGATATCGTACTTTATCTTGATGAGCTTGTCAGCCCAGCCGTTAGACATTATCCTGTCGATGGAAACACCATCTGCGAGAGCATCTTTTGAAAGCTCAAAGAATCTGAGTATAGCCTTCATCATGCGGTACTGCTTCTCCAAAGGTACATAGGTATCGTCCTTATGGTAAGCATTCTGCTGTAAGAATCCTACACGCACTACTCTTGCAACTTCGATAAGCAGTTTCTGGTCATCGGGGAGCACATCAGTACCCATCAGCTTGACTATCTCCATCAGGCTGTTTTCCTCAACGAGGATATTTGATATCTGCTGTCTTACCTCCATAAAATCAGGGGCAACATTATCTCTGTAATATGCTGAGAGATCATCGGTATATTCGGAATAGCTTGTATTCCAGTTTATGGCAGGATAGTGTCTTGCATAAGCAAGTGCCTTATCCAGTGCCCAGAAGCACCTTACGAAACGCTTGGTGTTCTGTGTTACAGGCTCGGAGAAATCCGAACCCTGAGGGGATACCGCTCCTATTATGGTAACAGAGCCCTCAGCACCGTTCAGTGTCTTTACATAACCTGCTCTCTCGTAAAATTCCGATATACGCGATGGCAGATATGCAGGGAAACCTTCCTCTGCGGGCATTTCTTCCAGACGGCCCGATATCTCACGCAGAGCCTCAGCCCAACGGGATGTGGAATCTGCCATAATAGCTATATGATAGCCCATATCTCTGTAATATTCAGCCAGAGTTATACCTGTGTATATGGAAGCCTCTCTTGCTGCAACAGGCATATTCGAGGTATTTGCTATCATGGTAGTTCTGTCAGTCAGCGGACGCTGTGTCTTGGGGTCTATCAGTTCGCTGAATTCCTCAAGTACCTGTGTCATTTCATTTCCACGCTCGCCGCAGCCTACGTATACGATTATATCAGCATCGCACCACTTTGCTATCTGGTGCTGGTTCATGGTCTTGCCTGTACCGAATCCTCCCGGAATAGCAGCAGTACCGCCCTTAGCCACGGGTACTACGGTATCGATTATACGCTGACCTGTTATCAGCGGTCTCGACATAGGCATTCTCTCCGCACAGGGGCGGGGAGTTCTTATAGGCCACTTCTGGCAGAGGGTGAGTTCCTCTTCATTGCCGTACTCGTCATGCAGCCTTACTACTACATCGTTTACATTATACTTGCCCGTAACAGCCGTCCATACGACCTTTCCGCCCTTAGATAAAGGCGAGAGCATACACTTGTGTGTTATCAGCGCAGTTTCGGGGCAGGTAGCATATATCTCGCCGGGACGAAGTATATCGCCCCTCTTTACTGTCACCGTAACATCGAACTTACGCTTGGGATCAAGCGCAGGGACATTAGCGCCCTCGGATATGAACGCACCGCTTATCTCCTCCAGCTTTTTCAGAGGTCTTTCGATACCGTCATACATATTATCAAGTATTCCCGGGCCGAGAGTTGCCGCCATAGGCGCACCCGTGCCGTAAACAGGTTCACCGGGTTTCAGTCCCGTGGTAGTCTCATAGACCTGCAAGGTAGTTTCCTTTGCGCTTACGCGGATAACTTCGCCTATCAAGCGCTTTTCGCCGACAAAAACCATTTCCTGCATGGCAAAGCTCTTGGTATTGCGCACCGTAACGACAGGTCCGTTGACCGAATATATCTTATCCATTGTTTCCGTACTCATTTTATTCACGCCCTTTATGTGAACTCTACCAAAGCCCCGAGGGAATTCGGTATATATGATAAATCATAGTGAATGACATCTATCCCGAGCGGATCAGCAGGGAGAGCATGTCATTTCTTCATTACAGGTCAGTGCCCAATCCTGCTTTGCCTGCAAAGCCGCTTTTCTGTCTTTTGAATTCGTTATCGAAAGTGCAGTCCAGTGCCAGATTATCTTCGGGGAATACTACCATGAGTCCCCCAAGCAGTATATTCGCGCTCTCGGTGACAGTAAATCTTCCGCCGCATGTAAGCACAGAAGCATATTTCATATCAGCCGATGCTAAACGCACCTCGCCTTTTTTGTTCGGATATACCGCTGCACACTCAGTAACGCGCCTGACAAGCAACTTTTCATAATCAGCGCTTTGTCTGAAAGCCTCCAGCTTTTCCCTGACATTCGAGAACACCCTGTCTATGACTTCCTGTCTTGCGTTCAGCACGTTCCTGCGCTGTGCCAGACGTCCTGCGGATTCCGTCCTCTGTGCAGCCTCTTTCTGCTCCTTTTCAGCCTTAGCTCTGCTCTGTTTGACAAAATCTCTTGCCTCAGCTTCAGCCTCAGCCAGCACTTCGGCGCACTGCTCTTCGGTCTCCTTTATTATCTCAGCAGCCTTTTCGGCAGCCTCATCGAATACTGCCTGCTTGAATTTTTCCAGCTTTTGTGTCTGATCCGTCATTGTAATCCTCCAACGCTTTACAGCTTTATGCCAACAGCCTCAGCCAGATACTTTGATATCGTATCTGAGATATTCGCTGTGGCGTGTCTGTCGGGTATCTCAACAATAAGGGGAGTCGCACGGTTGAGCTTGTAGTCCATGACCTTGTCAGGACACTCTTTCAGCGCCTTTTCTGTCATCAGGACTATTCCAACGTCCTTCATTTCCATCGCTTCATCCAGCGCCTGCGCTACCTCTTTTTCACCGTGTACGACCTTGCCCTCGATACCTGCCAGCCTCATACCCATCTGGGTATCTATATTATCGCTGAGCAAATAGAATTTCATAGTATTAGCCGCCGATGCCCGAGATTATCAGCATGGAGATCAGCAGACCGTACAGAGCGATACCTTCACCCAGTACGACGAAGATCAGTGCCTTAACGAAGTTCTTGGGGTCTTCGGATGTAGCACCGATAGCTGCGGGCGCACCCGAACCAACGGCAATACCCGAACCGATACAAGCAAGACCAACAGAAAGACCTGCCGCCAGATAACCGATACCTGCACCTGTTGTGATAGCTTCCTTAACGGTAGAGCCTTCTTCAGCCGCAAAAGCTATAAGGTCGGTGAAAGGTACTATCATACCCACCAGCATTATGCCTGCAAATGTACACAGATTTCCGATGAAAGCAGCCTTTGCAGACTTCTCACCTGTCTTTATCTTCTTAGCCATAAACATAAAGGGTACTGTCAGCAGTACGACAGCTGCCAGCGGCAGCAACATGATTTTAAGCATATCTAAAACCTCCAAAATTAATTATCATATATTTACTTCGGTATCGAAGCTTACGCTCATAGGCTCAAACTCCTTGCCGTCGCTCTCATAGAAACGCGAGAATATCTCGTAGAATTCCAGACGTATGATCTGTATAGCAACTATCATACCTTCCATAGCCATAACGAACAGGTTGCCTATCACAAGTGTGAAGGGCTTGGCAGCCGTTGCTGACATATTCAGAAGTGTCATTACGACCAGCATCATACCAGCGTGGGAAAGTACAAATCCGCCGACTCTCAGGAATGACATGGTGTTTGAAACATAACTCAGCAGGAATTCAAACATCTCAAAGAAGTTCTCGACGATGAATCCGCCGACTGTCATATCCTCTTCATCCTCGGAAAGCTTCCATTTCTTGTACTTTGCGGCTATCGCAAAAGGTACTCGGCAGAATATACATATACCGGGTATCACCAGCAGCAGCGCGAACACTGCACTGCTTGCAAGTTCTATCTTCAGTATGAACTTGCTTACTACGAAAGTTACCAGCGAACCGTAGAAAATAAGTCCCGCGATGCCGTTGCAGCCGAATACTGCCTTTTCGTAGTTCTTTTCTCTGAAACCTATGTAGATGTTCAGCAGCATGGATACCGCTATCAGGAATATACCTATGCCCACCGCGGTAAGCAGTATGAACGATGACTGTTCAAAAGCTTTCAGCGGCAGGAAGTCTATCCCGATGCTTTCGTATATCGGGTCGAGAAGTTCTTCAAATCCGAATACCGAACCGTACAGTGTACCGAAGATCATACTGGAAAAACCGCATCTTGCAACGATACCGCCTGCCTGCTTGCTCTTTCTGCCAAGTATCAGTCCGCCGAGAAACAGCAGGAATCCCTGTCCCAGGTCGCCGAACATTATACCGAACAGCAGAGTATATGTTATAGCCACGAATGCCGTGGGATTGAACCCGTTGTACTTTGGCAGACCGTACATCTCAACAAGCATTGAATACGGTCTTGTGAACCAGCCGTTTTTCAGCACCGTAGGCGGAGTGCAGTATGCATCCGCATCAGGCGGCAGAAGCACGACTTCCACTTCTTCCATATCATCGAAGCTTTCGGAGAATTTATCCGCCTGCTTTTTGGGAACAAATCCCTTGATATAGAACTTTTCCTTGACAGCCCCGACTTTGCGGCGCAGTTCAAAGATATCGTAGCGCTTTTTCAGCGCGGTATAAGCTTCCAGTATTGTCTGGTCATGCTTTTCGGCGAGTACGGCTATCTCTTTATCAAGAGCCTCTATCTCCGCCTTTTTGTTCTTTATCTGGTCATTCAGCTTTGCAATGGCTTCATCTGTATTGCCCGATACATAGTCGGGAAGATGTATCCTTTCAAAGAACATTGAACGGAATATACTGTCCACCAGTTCCTTGTCGCCATTTGCACAGAAGTACATACCCCAGCAGAAATCCTTTGTAGTCTCGAAAGGCACAAAGAAGAATGTCTGATCGTAGTACTGAAGCTTTGCCAGATTATCCGCAGGCATACGTCCGATGCGACAGGCAGTATGCTTGCAGGCAAATATCTTGCTGAAATCGCTGTTCATGCCCCGCAGATGGTCTACCTGCAGCACAGCGCCCTCCAGCTCTGATACCTCTGTTGCGAGCTTTTGTTTCTCGCCGTTCTTTTCCTCTATCTCGCTGTCGATATTCTCGGAAAGTTCATTGAACTGTTCCGCTGTCCACCCATTGAACCTTGTCCCCTTTGTCTCTTTCAGCTCAATGCCCATCTCAGTGGCAAGGGACGCAAATTCTTTAAGCGGCACACCGAAGGGGTTCTTCTCATTGAGCAGCTTTACAGTCGAATTAGCTTCATTCTTGAAAGCCGGCTCGATATGGAAGCACCCGCTGTCGCAGCAGCGTATGAGGGTCTCATCCAGATCCTCAAATCTGCCGATGATATTGACAAGCGCCATTTTTTCAATCGCCATATTTAGGTGTTCGCACTCCTTTCATCGGGAAGATATCAAAGCGTTATCAGCTGTGCTTCAATAGCGGCAGCCTCAACGCCGTATCTGATGCCCTCGATGATATGCACCAGATTGGAAACTTCTATATCGCAGAGGATAATGAAAGCATACAACGCCACGGGAGCATTTGTGCTGCCCGTAAGGTAATGCCTCAGCCTTCTTATCTTCACGCTGTTTATCTCCACCTCGATATTATCTGTATCGGGGGAGTTTTTCCCATAAATAGTATGATTTACCATGTCCATCATGGTCTCACTGTCGGCTGCTTCATACAGCCTTTCCATATTCTTTTTGCCTATGCCGTAATATTTCAGCGATCTCCTCTTTATCTCCTCGGGTGAATACCCGAAGTAGGATTTCATACGGTAGGCATTTATTATATTTCGGCAGTCGATCTCACGGAGTATGATTGTTTTCAGCTCCTCAGAAACACTGCCCGAAAACTCCTTTTCAGCCTGTTCGAGTAGTTCTTCGTAATAGGCTGTCCTCAGCCTGAGCTCACACTCGGTATAATCGGCTCTGCCATCCTCGCGGACAGGTATCTTTTTCAGTACCTTGCCATAGCGTGTACCCTTCAGTCCCGCCACCAGATCTTCATAGGTCTGTGAAAGGCTGAGCTCCATAACGGGTATCGTCAGATACTTTATAAGATATCCAGGCAGGTCGGAAAGATATGTCCTGTCAAGTGACGAGTTTATTCGATTTATGATAGAAAGTATGCAGTCTATCTCGCTGCGCCTTATCAGAAATCCGAAAAACGGCTGTTTATCAAGCCCCTGAAATTTGCACAGTCTTATATATGTCTCAAAGTTCTCCCTGTACAGCAGTTCTTCAAGAAAACCACGGTGTATGGTGTTGGGATCAACTTCCGCGAAAGCTTCCCTGAAACGTGCCGACCGTGAGATGTATTCCGCCGCTTCGGGCACAGTCCTCAGCGCCGCCAGTTCCCGATAATCCTCCTGCGTGAAAAGCTGAGCGTACTTCGCTCTTATCTTCGCAGTGGTGGCATTTGAACTATAATTCTCCAACATATCGGGCACCTCCTTTCAGCCGCAGGGTCATCAGCCTATTATCGCGGCGATTATATCATTTTCCCAGTCCTCATGACAAGCTTCATAAGCCGCAACAAGGGCATCAAGCTGTTCTCTTTCACTTTGCTTCAGCTCATTCTCGCAGTTGCTCATATCCTCCTCGGAAATAAGGAATGCGCGGTAGAGATCTGCCTCAGACTCAGCATTCTCATGTATCCTCTCGACCTTTTTCTCGCATTCTTTCAGCATCTCGCTGCGCTTCTGCATAGCCTGTTCAAGCTTTTCCTCGGCAAGTCTGTCTGTTTCCAGTATCTCACTGATTATATCCAAACTGCTCACTCCTTTCGGCAGTTTATATTAAACGGCATCGATATCTGTTTGCCGCTCGCTATAATGACCTATAGTCATATGTTTAAAAATACATTATCATTTTACAACTTTTTATCATAAAATTCAAGTCAGCCCTATTTTTTTCCACATATTTAACAATAGTTGCATAGCCCCCAACTCAATTTCGTTGATTATAACCATATCCCGATGGCAAAATACTGTCAAACTGCCCGTATCAGCGAAAAATATCACCTGACTGCGCGCTTTAATAAAAAAATGAATGCTTGACAAAACTGAAAAAACGTGGTATAGTTGTATTTGTTGCGAATACACTTGTTTGTCGGAGGTGAACTTTCCGTGGCTGATAACGAGTCGGGTCTTGTTATAGTTAGTGCAGATGTACTGCCTGATATCGTGCTGAAAGTGCTTGCCGCAAAACGTATGCGGGCAAGGGGGGAGGTCTCCACCTCTACCGAGGCTTGCAGGGCAGTTGGCATTTCAAGAAGCGCTTACTACAAATACAAGGACTCTGTTTTTAATTATGAGGAACGTCTCACCAACAATATCGTTTCCGTCTACTGCACACTGCGTGACGAAAAGGGCGTGCTTTCCTCAATAATATCGAAGCTTTACGAGCTGGGGACGAATATACTGACCATAAACCAGAATATCCCCGTGGATTCCGTGGCTACGGTCACGTTCTCGGTAAGATTCGACAGAGACGCGCTGAATACCCAGAAGCTCACCGAGGAGCTTTCAAAAGTATCGGGTGTAGTTGAAGCGAAGATAATCTCGGGCGAGTGAGTTCGGTCTGAACAGACATAATAATAATTTAGGAAGAGGATAATTATGAGTAAGAATGTAGCGGTCATAGGATACGGTGTAGTAGGCTCGGGTACTGTCGAGCTGTTTATGAAGAACAGGGAAGCTATCAATAAGAAGATCGGCAGGGATTGCGATATCAAGTATATTCTCGATCTCAGGGATTTCCCCGAATCTCCTTTTGCCGATATGATCATACACGATTTTGATACTATACTCAACGATGATGAGATAGAGGTAGTTGCCGAAGTTGTAGGCGGCACTACATTTGCATATGAGTACACCAAGAAGCTGCTTGCAAAGGGCAAGAGCGTAGTAACTTCCAACAAGGCTCTTGTTGCAGCTTACGGTGCAGAGCTTTTACAGCTTGCACAGGATAACGGCTGTTCCTATCTGTTTGAAGCCAGCGTAGGCGGCGGTATACCGATAATCAGACCCCTGAACAAATGTCTGGCAGGTAACGAGATCCAGCAGATCTCGGGTATACTCAACGGTACTACAAACTTTATCCTCACTAAGATGATAAAGGATCAGATGAGCTTTGAGGATGCACTGAAGCTGGCTCAGCAGCTGGGCTATGCCGAGGCTGATCCTACTGCCGATGTTGAGGGCGAGGACGCCTGCCGCAAGATATGCATACTGGGTTCACTGGTATACGGCAAGCACATCTATCCCGAAATGGTACATAAGAGCGGTATCACAAGGATCACTCTGGACGATGTTGAGTACGCTGACAACGCAGGCTATGTTATCAAGCTGATAGCTTCCGTAAAGAGACTTGAAGACAGCAGTCTCAGCGCTATCGTTTGCCCCAGACTCGTTCCCAAGAGCAATATGCTGGCAAGCGTTGACGATGTTTACAACGCAGTAAGCGTTACAGGCGACGGTGTCGGCGATGTACTGTTCTACGGTCAGGGCGCAGGCAAGCTTCCTACCGCTTCCGCAGTTGTAGGTGATATCATTGACTGCCTGAGACATAACGGCAGATCTCTCGGTATCCACTGGGAGGAATCCAAGAAGGACGAGAAGTTCGTGGTAAGATACAAGGATATCAACTGCTCCATGTATGTTCGTCTTAAAGGCGACGATGTTCAGGCTCTCAAGCCTTCCATCTCCGAGATGTTCGGCAAGCTGATGTACATTGAGCGTGCTAATCGCCCCGACGATGAGCTTGCATTCATCACACCCAACATGGTAGAGAGCGATATCGATGCCAACCTGGCTATACTCTCTCACTCTGCTGAGATAGCAAGCAAGATAAGAATGTTCTGAAATTAAGATCACAAAAGCCCCTGCATAAGCGGGGGCTTTTTAAAACGCGGTATAAATACGAGAGGAAGATCTCATGGAATACACTGACTTCACCTTTGAATCCCTCGGAGACGGTATTGAGATATGCATATCCGATGAACACCGTTTCGGTACGGACGCTTTTCTGCTGGCTGATTTTGCTCAGGCAAGACATAAGGATATATGCGCCGACTTCTGCACAGGCAGCGGCATAATCGCTCTTCTGCTTCACAAGAATTACAAGCCGAAGCTGACCTACGCACTGGAGATACAGGAGAAAGCCCACGAACAGCTGAAGATCTCACTGAAAAAGTCGGATATAGATGATATCGTCCCCGTACTGGGTGACCTTAAAGACTGGCGTGCGGACAAGCCCATCGACCTTATAACCTGCAATCCCCCCTACAAGATAAACAACACAGGCGAAAAGAACGACAGCGAAGCGGTATCCATCGCCCGTCATGAGATGCTTTGTACAGTTGAGGACGTTTGCAGAGCGGCAAAGAAAAATCTTCGCTACGGCGGCAGACTGTGTATATGCAACCGCCCCGAAAGGCTCTGTGATATCATGACCGCCATGCGATCCAATGGCATTGAACCAAAGCGACTGCGGACTGTACACAAAAATCCCGACTGTGCACCGTGGCTGATACTCGTTGAGGGGCGCATGGGAGGAAATAATTTTATACAAATTGAAAAGCCGCTTTATGTGCGTTCTGCCGACGGCGGGCTTTCAGCCGAGATGAACAGGATATATCACCTCGATGGTTCAAACTGATATTTAATAGGCGAAAAGGCACTTCTGTCGATGCTGACAGAAGTGCCTGAATTATTTATTCTCTTAATTAGCCCTTGTACTCGGTGCCGTAGTAGCAAGCCTTGTAGATCTCCTTCAGCTCTTCGATGAGAGGATATCTGGGGTTAGCGCCTGTGCACTGATCGTCGAATGCGTCCTCGGACATCTGATCCAGTGTTGCAAGGAAGTCTTCCTCGCTGATACCGTACTCAGCAATGGTCTTCTTGCAGCCTACGCGCTCTTTCAGCTCTTCTACCTTATCGCAGAGCATCTTGAAGCAAGCCTTGTCGTCCTTGCCGAACAGACCCAGCGAACGTGCAACATCAGCGTACTTTTCAAGAGTCTTGGGGTATTCATACTGCGAGAATGTGCCCATCTTGGTAGGAACAGGATTAGCATTGAACTTCATGACATTGGTTATTACCAGTGCGCAGCAGATGCCGTGAGGCAGGTGGTGATATGCACCAAGCTTGTGCGCAAGGGAATGTCCTATGCCAAGGAATGCGTTTGCAAATGCCATACCTGCCATGGTAGCAGCGTGTGCCATCTTCTCTCTTGCCTTGTATGCAGTCTGTCCGTTGTCAACGCACTCGGGCAGATTTTCAAATGTCATTTTCAGCGACTGGAGAGCGATACCGTCAGTGAAATCGGTAGCCATTACCGACGCCAGAGCCTCAAGGTTGTGTACCATGCAGTCCAGACCCGAAGCAGCGGTCAGACCCTTTGGTGCGCTCATCATCAGGTCGGTATCAACGATAGCCATGTTAGGCAGCAGAGCGTAGTCTGCCAGAGGATACTTGTGACCTGTCTTTTCATCAGTAATAACCGCGAAAGGTGTAACTTCGGAACCTGTACCGGAAGATGTAGGTATGCAGATGAAGTAAGCCTTTTCGCCCATTTTCGGGAAAGTGTATACTCTCTTGCGGATATCTATGAAACGCATAGCCATATCCATGAAGTCAGCCTCGGGGTGCTCGTAAAGTACCCACATGATCTTTGCAGCGTCCATAGCAGAACCGCCGCCGATAGCAATGATGGTATCAGGCTCGAAAGCACGGATAGCCTTTACGCCTTCAAGTGCGCAGCCCAGTGAAGGATCGGGAGCAACATCGAAGAATACATTGTGTGCGATACCCATCTGATCCAGCTTATCAGTGATAGGCTTGGTGTAGCCGTTCTTGTACAGGAACTGGTCGGTAACGATGAACGCCTTCTTCTTGCCCATTACGTTTTTCAGTTCATCAAGGGCAACAGGCAGACAACCCTTCTTGAAGTATACCTTTTCGGGTGCTCTGAACCACAGCATATTCTCTCTCCTCTCAACAACTGTCTTAACGTTAAGCAGGTGCTTTACACCAACGTTCTCGCTGACGGAGTTTCCGCCCCAGGAGCCGCAGCCCAGTGTCAGCGAAGGTGCAAAGTTGAAGTTGTAGAGGTCGCCTATACCGCCCAGTGAAGACGGTGTATTCACGATAAGACGGCTGGTATTCAGTCTGTCAGCGAATTTCAGCAGTTTCTCGCGCTCGTTTACGTTATCTATCCAAAGTACCGAGGTATGACCAAGTCCGCCATTGTTTTCAAGCAGGGTCTCAGCCTTATCGAGTGCATCATCGAAATCCTCAGCCTTGTACATACCGAGAACGGTAGTCAGTTTCTCATGACCGAAAGCTTCTTCGCGGTCGGTGCTGGTAGCTTCGCCTATCAGTACCTTTACGTCCTCAGGAACTTCAAAACCGCAGAGCTTAGCGATAGTAACAGGTCTCTGACCAACTATCTTTGCATTAAGGCTGCCGTTGATTATCATGGTATGCCTTACCTTATCAGCTTCCTCATTGTTAAGGAAATAACAGCCGCGTGCTTTCAGCTCAGCCTTTACTTCCTTGTATATTTTCTTATCAACGATAAGTGTCTGCTCGGTAGCGCATATCATACCATTATCGAAGGTCTTGGAGTGAATTATGGAGTTTACTGCAACCTTGATATCAGCAGAAGCATCGATTATAGCGGAAGCATTGCCCGCGCCAACGCCCAGTGCAGGTGTGCCTGAAGAATAAGCACTCTTTACCATTCCGGGACCGCCTGTTGCAAGTATCAGGTCGGAATCTCTCATTATCTGGTTGGTCATATCCAGTGAAGGAACATCTATCCAGCCGATGATATTCTCGGGTGCGCCAGCAGCCACAGCAGCATCAAGAACTATCTTGGCAGCTGCGATAGTGCAGTTCTTTGCACGGGGGTGAGGGCTGATGATGATACCGTTTCTGGTCTTCAGCGAGATAAGTGTCTTGAATATAGCGGTAGAAGTAGGGTTGGTAGTAGGTATTACCGCAGCGATAAG
Source organism: Ruminococcus albus AD2013 (assembly GCF_000526775.1). Lineage (NCBI taxonomy): Bacteria > Bacillati > Bacillota > Clostridia > Eubacteriales > Oscillospiraceae > Hominimerdicola > Hominimerdicola alba. Next base: position 3,030,755 of record NZ_JAGS01000001.1, on the reverse strand, counting down.
ACCGATGGGTTCATAAAGCTTTGTAGTGCCGTAAGCTTCGTTAGTCTCGAACACACCGCAGGTCTGGACATTCTTATAAGCATTGTAAATATGCTCGGACGCATAGTTGTTCTTGATGACCTTGTCTTCAACTATACCCATGCCTGTTTCTTCAACAGCCATTTTAGCGAGGGGCAGACGTGCCTTGTTGGCAGCCAGTGCAGCAGCCTTGAATATCTTATCGACCTGTTCCTGAGTATAGGTCGCAAACACAGCCTGCGCAGCTCTGACTTCCTTTATCTTGGCAGATAGTGCTTCTACGCTGTCCACGAAAATCGGTTCGTTCTTTTTAGCAGTAGTTTTAGCCATTATAGTATCCTCCAAACATTATAAGGTTGAATCTTCACACCAAAACAGGTAATATCGGGTCATTACGACCCCGATCTCCTTTTATCATAATCCTATTATACCAGTTTGTTATTTTTTTGTCAATCACATATTTCACTATCTTTTTTAAACTTTTTTTTAACGTTCTGCAATTTGGGCATCCTTATTTTGCAGGGCTTCCGCCATTGCATCACTATTACGACTTTTTGCGTTATATACAGACTTTTCGCCGTTGTGCTTACCCGATATAGTATTACCATTCTTTACAGCTTTATGACTGCGCCCTCCCGCAGGAATGAGCAATTTCGGTATATTCACAGTTTTCCACCAATCGGCGCTTGTTTAGATTTCACAATTTTTTAAAAATTTGGTGACAATCCGAAAGATACGTGTTATAATAGTATCCGAAATTTGATTTTTGAAGGAGTATCATTATATGAAAATAAAGACAATTCCTTTCATTCTTGCCGCCGCTATGCTGACAGCTTCCTGCGGTAAGCAGACAAACAACGAACCGACGACCGAAACAGAAAAGAGTTCCGCTGTAAGCATCGAAGTACAGGACAACGTCAAGAGCTCTGAGGAAGATAATGCCCCCGCAGATGAAAACTCAGCTGCTGCAAATGCCACCGAAGAGAAGTCTGCCGATGAGAACAAGACGGGCAAAACCGTCGTTCATCTTGCCTGCGCAGGTGATAACCTTATCCACGATAATATCTACGTTGAAGCACAGCAGGAAGACGGAAGCTACGATTTTTCAAAGTGCTATGCCCCCTGCAAAAAGCTGATAGAGGGTACAGATATAGCCATACTCAATCAGGAGACCCTTGTAAACGATGCCTTTGAGCCTTCGACCTTCCCCATGTTCTCCACACCCACCGAGGTCGGTGATGCAGTGGTTGATTTCGGATTCAACGTCATATCCATGTCCAACAACCATGTGCTGGATAAGTTCTCCGACGGACTGATATCCTCACTTGATTACTGGGACAGCAAAGGTGTCGTGCATTACGGTGCTTACCGCGATGAAGCCGATTCCGAGAACATCAGGACGATGGAAGTCAATGGCGTAACATTTGCTTTTCTGGGCTATATGGAACACACCAACGGCATATTCCTTGGTGACGGCGACCCTGGAAAGGTGGTTTACCTCTCCGATGAAGAGACCGTCAGGCGGCAGATCGAAAAAGCTAACAAAATGGCAGATGTTGTTGTTGTGTCCTGCCACTACGGCACCGAAGTCATAAACGACCTGAACGATATGCAGCTGGAGCTTACTCCCAAGCTGGTCGAATGGGGTGCAGACCTTATCATAGGCACTCAAGCACACGCACTTTCGACCTGTACATATCTCGATAAGCCCGACGGCGGTCAGGATTTCTGCTACTACGGTCTGGGCAATTTCTTCTCCACCATGTTCGACGGAGACAATCCCGACGGTCAGTACGGCAGGTCCATAATCGGCATATTCGGCAAGCTGGACGTAGTAAAAGACTACGACAACGGCGGTAAAATATCGTTTGAAAACGTAAAAAGCCATCCCCGTTATTTCCCACTATGAGGGTGCAAACTGGGATTCGATGTGGTACAACTGTGCGGTGTACCCCTATGGCGATTACACTGACGATATGCTTTCCCGCCACATGATGTATCAGCAGGCAGGTGTAAACAGGAACGTTCTGCAGAACTACATAAACTATATTCCGGAAGAATTTCTTGCATACGAATAATTGTTACAGTGAACAGCGAAGTCCCCGACTAACCGCTGTTCGCTTTTTTTATTGATAACGAGGGCAGTTTTACCCTCATAAAAGCGCAAAGGCACTTCTGTCAGTATTCCAACAGAAGTGCCTTATTCTTGCTGCGTATTACCTCCGCAATACCGATATTAGTTTGCAAGACCGGACTTCTCGATACCTTCTACAAAGTATCTCTGCAGGAATACATACATTACCAGTATAGGGGTTATTGAAAGCAGACAGCCTGCTTCCAGCCAAACGATTATCTGACGAACAGATACCGACTGATTGTTGAACAGTGTCTTTGCAAGGGTGGTATTCAGGTTCTTCAGCATCAGTGCAACGGTGTCGTTGTTGGTGAAGAAAGAACTTGATACATAGTAGTCGTTCCAGTACCATACGATGGAGAACAGGAAAACTGTCAGGAATGACTGCCTTGCATTGGGTATCATTATCTTTACATAGGTGTAAAGAGGTGAACAGCCGTCCAGATAAGCTGCGTCTTCAAGTTCCTTGGGCAATCCTCTGAAGAACTGACGGAATATGAAGATGAACAGACCGGCTCTTATGCCGTTTGCGAACAATGCAGGCAGATACATCGTCCAGCCGCTGTTTATCAGTGAAGTTTTGCCAAGAGTCAACATCTTAGCAAGGAACTGAGGCTTGAAATGTGCGTACTGCATATACATGGGTATCGTTGTTATCTGGGGAGGAACGATTATCATCATTACAACCAAGCCGAACAGTATATTCTTGCCCTTGAACTTGAATCTTGCGAAACCATAGCCTGTTATCGAACAGGTTATTACCTGAAGAACAGAAGATACCAGGTTCAGGATGATGGTGTTTATCAGTGTCTTGTCGAACTTCATTACCTTCCAGGTATCCTTGATATTCTGCATGGTGAAGTTCTTGGGTATCCAGATGATAGAAGGATCGTTCATCTGTTCGTTGGGTCTGAATGCTGTTGAAAGCATAAATATCAGAGGATAGAGTATGACAAAGCACAGACCGAAGAGTATCAGAAATCTGAATACAGGCCAGACAGCGCCTATGGCTTTCTGCCTTTTGTTGTACTTTATCTGGTCGGGAGTAAGGAATTTTTCAAGACCTTCCGCCTTCATTCGCTTCTCACGAGCTTTAATAGCAGCCTTGCGTTCTTTTTCAAACTGCTTTTCTTCTTTTTTAGTTGCCACTTCTATCCCCCCTTTACTCAACTTCGTAGTAGATGACCTTGTTAAGGATAGCAACTATGATAGCCAGACAAACACCTATTATTGCGAAGTATGCCCACGCCATCGCAGCTGAATATCCGTGCTGCCAGTTGGTAGACTTGTTAAGAACTATGGTCATTACCTTATTGCCGGGGTCAACGAAGGAGTCAACTACTGTATAAACAACACTTGCGAGTATCATAGGGCTTATCGTGGGAAGAGTTATCTTCCAGAAGAATTCCCACGAAGTAGCACCCTCCATCTGAGCCGCTTCCTTGGAAGCAGGCGAGATGCCCTGAAGTGCCGCGAGTATCAGAAGTATCTGTATACCCGAGTTCCAAACCAGATTGAAGATATCTGTTGTCAGCGAATTTATGATATTTGAAAGTCTGTCGCTTATATTGTAGATACCCAGGAAGTTCAGGAGCTGATCTACAAGGTTAGCTTCAAACATCGTGCTGAACTGCTCGGAACCGCCAGAATAGCCGCCTGTGCTCATGTTGCCGTTGATGATATCCATAACAGGACCCGTAGCTATGATAACAGGCAGGAAGAATACTGCTCTTGCAAATGTTCTTCCCTTGAACTTCTGGTTCAGCACCAGTGCGATGAATATCGAGAAAATAATGATCAGAGGTGTTCTGAGCGCCGTATTCTTCAGCATATCCACCAGCGCGAGAGTATAATCCTGATCCTTACGGAAAGCATTGACATAGTTCTTCATGCCTATCCACTTCATCTCCATGCCGCCGACTTCTACCTTCGTTTCGTTGAAGGAGTAGATAAGCGACATGACGAGAGGTGCGATAAAGAAATATATCGTGCCCAGCGCCCAGAGACCTATGAAGCCGTAGCCGTAAAGTCCCTTTCTCTTTTCATACGAAAGTACGTGCTTTTTCTGCTTTTCGGGAGCTGTATTTTCGGAAGTCTGAACTGCTTTATTGTTTTCTTTGCTCATTATTTCAAACCTCCTTCGATACAGTTTTCTATATTGACGTTCTGACCGTCAACAGTCGCGGTAGCGTTCTTCTTGTCGATCTTTACCACAACATCACCCTGACCTTCCTTTGAATAGGTGGTCGTGAGAACATTTCCGTCGCCGCTTATCTCGTACTTGCTGATAGTGTAGTCAGAAACACCGCCGACAATGTTCTTTGCAGCCTTGTACTGTCTTGCTGCCGCTTCTGTCCAGCCCCTGTAATTAGTATAGTACAGGTCATTGTACTCGGTATCCTGGAGCACATCGCTGTCAGCATAGGTGAAATCATAGTGTATCTGAGAGCCCGAAGCGAGAGCCAGCATAAAGGTCTCATCTGTGTTGGAGCTCTTGTTGATAGCGCTTGAAGCGTAAGGCACATAACCGTGGATGACCATCTGATAGAACGGGATATCAAAGTCTGTGATATCATATCCGCTGGACGAAACAGGCACACCGGATACAGTGGAAACATAGGGCAGGATATAAGCGTTAGCCTCATCAGCCAGGATAGCGCCTATATTACTGTTTGCTTTCTTGTATTCATCAACAAGTACATTCATGGTCTTATCTCTGCAATATGTGTCCTTTCTGGTGTAATCTCCCACCAGTCTGGAAGACAGATAGCCAAAGCCGATCCTGTCGATACCTTCCTTCTGATAACTGCCAAGCATCTCTTCAAAGGTCTTTGAATACTTGCTTGGTGAAAGCAGTGCAGGAGCAACGCCTTTCTGTGCAACGCCGAACGACAGGCTGTAAGAGGTCTGTCTTGAATAAGCGTTGGATATTCTTATAGCAGTGCTTGTCAGCGTCCAGTAACCACCGGAAGATCTGTCCATTGTAAAGTTGTTCATGGACGGGTACACCTGAACATTGTCAGTGTTGATAAATTCAGTGAAATCACTTTTTCCGCCAAGTGTGCCCGAGGGCTTTGCCTTAGTGGAGATATTATCCTTTATAGCGGCATTTGTCCAGTCGTTGTAGTTTACATTGAAACTGTTGACACCCTTGCCTTTAAGCTCTTTAACTATCTCGCCCGCCTGGTCGAAGCCTGTTATCTCAGTTTTGAGATTGAAAGGCAGACCCAGTATGGAAGTTCTCTTCAGCACGCCGCCGTAGAGGTCCATATAAAGCTTGTTGCCGAGAGAAGACTGCCTTTTCAGACCCTTCTCATCTATAAGATAGTTTCTGTAAACCTCAGCGCAGTCAGCATAGTTTACAGTACCGCCGTCCTTGCTTGTAACGGGATAGTAGTGTATGCCGAAACGCTCGGTCTTGATATCTCCCTTTTCAAATACGTTCAGCTTGTTGGCGCTGTCGCCGCTCATAAAGAACGCATCGGAAGAACGTGTTTCAAACTCGAAGTAGCAGCTGTTGTATACCTGCTTGTTCTGACCGCTTACCTGAGCCCTTGCGTATACATTTGCATCACCGTCGGTAGCCACCGCAACAATGCCGTTGCTGCCGTTTACCGTGGAAAGCACGGGCAGATAAGCCTGTTCGGTAACTCTCGGTGCCTGCAGAGGAACCATGGTGTAGTCTCTGCCGTATACCTGCTGAATATAATCGGGATACGTTCCCTTGCCGTTATTGTAGTTGATAACAGCACCGCTGCCGTCGGGAATTATCATATAGCCTTCCGTAGGATTGCCGTTATAGTCCACAGCAGGAGCTGCTGCGAAGTAAGGACAAAGCTGGAGCTTGGTAAGTATCTTGCCGTCCACCTGAGAAGTGTTCGCTTCTTCTACCTCAGAAGAATTAACATAAACATACAGACTGTCCTCGCAAAGCTCGTAATGAACTTTCAGCGTAACGCCCTCGGAGTTGAATTTGTATTCGATAACAGCGCCCTTGTCATTGGTAGTCCACTTGGACTTTGCCTTATTTGAGTAGATAGGTGCAGCTGACTCTGTCCTCTTTTCCTGTCTCAGGTCACCGACCTTGATAGCGCAGCTTGATGCGATCTGCTTTCTCAGCGCTTTCTTCATCATGTTGCCCTTTTCAACATCAACTACCTGATCCTCGGAAAATACGTTTATAGGAGATGTCCACCAGTAAGCGCCGCTGCTCTTTACATAAAGACCGAGTCTTTCGTTCTTTTCGTCACCGTAGAGAATTAGATTGTCATTCTCACAGAGCTTTTGAGCCATAGATGCAGCCTGCTCATCGGAGATCTTTTCGGGGAGAGCATCCTCTGCTCCCGAAGTATCCTCATCAGCCGCTACAGTATCTTCCACCTCCGCAGTTTCCTCCACCGCGGCGGTATCCTCTTCAGCATCAGCCGAAGTAACGGCCATAGAACCCAGAGGCATCAGCATAGTAAGGCACAAACCAAAGACTATCGCTTTTTTATAACTTTTATTATGCATTTTAACACCACCGTTTCTAATTAGCCTCGGATCCTATACGCGATCTCAGTGTAGATCTGATAGATGAATACGTAAACCTGCTGGAACAGAGAGAGCAGAAGTATTGCCAGGAACAGTATCAGCAGCATAGCTGCTACTGTCAGCAGCATGGAAATGAGGGTCTTGCCGAAGGAATACTGATGGCAGGCTCTCATTGCCTGTATCATAAGCACTATTGACCAGCCTAATCCCAGATAGTACAGCGCCGCGATCCAGATGGCCTCTTCCTGTACCAGGAAGTTTGAGAGAAGTACTCGTATAAGTGTGCATACTATATAAGGTACCAAAGAGTAAGCGGAGTAGATACAGATCTTTCTGAAAGTACCCTCGCCCTCCAGCAGTGTGCATATCGACCAGTTGCCGATGCACCATGTAATGTAGTATACCACCGACTGAACTATCAGCGGAACGACATTGAAGATCTTTACGTAGTTGCCGTTGAACTGGAAGCCTGTCAGCTGTCTGTCGGCCACCATTGCAACGAAAAGGAAGAATACTATCACAGCGGATATCCTTATAGATCCCTGCTTCTTCCATCTGAGATCCTCAAAGCCTTCAACAGGGTGGAAGATACAGTGCTTTAACCAGCCCATGGGTGTAAATTCATACATGACTTATCTTCCCTCCTTTTGTTTTTTGAATAATTTTCCGAGCTTGCCCTTGACGATATAGATCTTTCTCTTGTGCAGCTTGGAAAGTACTATCAGCCATACTATCAGCACAACTAAAACTGTAACGATAATATTGAAGTTTTCCTCAATGAACTCGTTTCTTGCGTACTTGAATGCTCTGTCATAAGATTTCTGAGCATAAGCTGTCTCAAAATAATCCAGAGCCTTCTGGTACTCTCCCTCGTTCAGTGCTGCCTTGCCGAGACCCATATATGCCATAGGATAGCCACCGTCTCTTGCGAGAACGTTCTCCCAGATAGGCTTTGCCTCGGAATATCTGCCCTGATCGTAAAGTTCGATCGCCTCATGCATCAGAGATCCGAATGTGGTCTCGGAGTAGATGGTTATATCGTTCTTTGAGCCGTCAAGTACATAGATGTTATTGTTGTAAGCTTCTACCGCGTTGGGATTCGAGAAGCTTCCGCGCTGATCGTTGGTAGAGTTCTTTGTACCGAAGATACAAAGAAGTTCAGCATTTCTGTCGTACTGGAACACACGTCCTGTGGAGAAGTCCAGTACATTTATCAGACCGTTGTCGGATATGCATATATCCGTAAGTCTGGTGGAATAAGTCTGGTTCGCAGTAGCATCGTACTCCGAAGCCATATCACCGAAGATGTAGGTATCACCGGTAGAGTTGTTCCAGATATTGTAGCCTGCGGGGTTCAGCTTCTTTACAGCGTCCGTAGTAGCGTTAGCAGCTTCGGTAACGGTGTATATGAAACCGCCGTCATCAATATCGAAGTTAGCATACTCAACAGGTACATTTCTTGTCATACCGGATATCTGCTCGTTTGAAGCAAACTTTCTCCAGAGCTTCTGTGCGATAACGGCAGCCGTTACCTCAACTCTGTTGGCACCGAAGTATCCCTGGAACTTGCCTGACTTTGTGAACTGGACCGCACCCTGGTTAACAGAGGTACAAACCGCATATACGTTTTCAGCCTTATCTGCTACTACCTTTGAGGGGTTGAAAGTCTCAACGGTATAAAGATCGGTCTCGGGTCTTGTATATTCCTTCACAAGTTCGAGTTCTGTATTGGATTCTACCGAAGCCTTGACAATTCTTGAATTTTCATAGTCTGCAATGTATATGTAAAGCTTGCCGTCCAATACGCTTCTCTTTACATATACTCCCGAGGGAGCTTTGAAATTTTTGCCGTCGGAAGCGCCTGTATAAGCGCCTACCAGCTTCAGCTTTTCATCAAGTCTGAGGATACGGTTATTATCTGTATCTGCCACCCAGAACTGTTTCAGCTCGGGATCAAAGAACATATCCTTTGAATTTGCAAGCCTTGCGGAAGCCTTTTCACCGATGAACAGCGGATCTGCGGGATCCGAAAGCCTGTCTAGTCCCATATCAAATCCGGTAACGGTCTTATCGATACGGTAAGCATTCTGCGAAGGTATCGGGTCGCCCCAGAAATCGTATATATAGGACTTGTAGGGTTCTGCAGCGTAGGCATTCAGCGTCATCGACATTGCAGCGACGGCAGCCAGTCCTGCGCAGAGAATCTTTTTAAAAGAATTTTTTATTCTCAACACTACTTATCACCTTTTTCCTTTTCTAGTTCTCATGTCGGATACCTGTTAATCCTTCATACCGGAATTCGCCATGGTCTCCATTACGTTGCCCTGTGCAACCAGGAATACCGCCAGCGGAGGAATGAGAAGTACAACGCTCGAAGCGAAGGTAACGCCCTGACGGGCAAGACCTGCTGCGGAGATCTGCTGTACAACAGTAGGTAGTGTTTTGAGTTCTTCCGAATATATCAGAGCGCCGCCCTGCATATTCCATGCGCCCTGGAATGCGAAAATTATCAGGGTCATCAGTGCGGGCTTTGAGTTGGGAACGACGATCTGCCAGCATATCCTGAACAGACTTGCGCCGTCCACCTTTGCAGCTTCGACCATCGCATCGTGTATCGTGGACATTGACTGTCTCATCAGGTACAGACCGATGGATGTGGAGATACTTGGGAGTATCAGTGCCAAATAGCTATCGATAATTCCCAACTTAGACATTACCATGAACTGCATGATCCATGTTGCGTTTGAAGCAAACAGCAGTGCAAGTACGATGACCTGGTTGATGAACTTATCACCGGGAAAACGGCACTTTGAAAGCACGAATGCCGCACAGCAGCAAACAAACAGGTTCGCACCGCAGATAACGATGGTTATGAAGAAGCTGTTGAAGATATATCTGGAAAGCGGCACCTGCCATGAGTTAGCCGCAACTCTGAACATATCCGAGAAGTTCCTTCCCGTGGGATTTATGACGTAAAGCTTCGGCGGGAACACGAACAGTTCCTCAACGGGCTTTAACGACTGTATCACCGAGTAGTACAGCGGGAATACCATGAATGCACCCAGAAGCACCAAAAATATGAATATGCAGACATCGCCCGCTCTTGAGCCGTTGATAGACTTTTTCTTATCTGAAACTTTGAGCGTCTCGATAGACTGCTTCTTTTTCTTTCTTCCAGCCATTTGGAATATTCCCCCCTTTTAGTCAAGATACTTGCCGAGTATCCAGTTGACACCCTTATTGGCAAGAAGCATCGCCGCGAAGAGCACGAAACATATCGCTGACGAATAGCCCATCTCATAACGTACCCAGCCGTAGTCGGTAGCGTGGTTCATTATGGTATGTGCAGCGTAGTCGGTGGAAGGCAGACCTACCAGATTCTGACCTACCATACCAACTGTGAACGAAGTGGATATCTGCATAACAGCTGCGAACAGGAGCTGAGGTCCCATAGAGGGGATAGTGATCTTGAAAAGCTCCTGCCATCTGTTCTTGATGCCCTCGATAGCGCCAGCCTCGTACATGGACTTATCTATGTTCTGGAAGCCTGCACGTATCGCAAGGAAGCCTGCACCCATGGACATCCACAGCTGAACGATGATAACGACTGTAAGTATGTACTTGGTATCGGTTATCCACTGTGCAGGGGATTTCAATATGCCAAGATCCATCAGTACAGCGTTCAGGTAGCCGTAGGAGTCACCCGAAAGTATCAGCTGCCATGTAACATACACCGATGTTGTCATGGAAGGTGCATAGAATACGAATGTAAAGAATGTTTTCAGGAACGGATTCATCTCGTTTATCAGCCACGCTATAAGGAAGCTGAGAACATAGGAGAAAGGTCCTGTGAATATTGCGAATATCAGAGTATTTCTTATTGCAATAAGGAACACGTCGTCATTTACGAACAGTGTATAGAAGTTTGAAAGGCCTACCCATTTGGGCATCTGTATCATATTGAAGTTTGTAAAGCCCATAGGCAGTGACATTATAACAGGTACTACCGTAAAGGTGATAAAGAATATCATGAAAGGGATGAGCATGATATAGCAGCCTTTGTTGACTTTTACCATGTGCCAGGTATAAGCCCATTTGCCCTGTTTTTTAATAGGGCCGTCAGTATTTCTTGCCATAACACAGCACTCTCCTTTCCTTAGTCTAATCCGAGATCTGCACGCTTACGTGTGATCTCGTCATTGATATCCTTGTTGTACCAGAACAGGGTATCTCTTGCATTTTCGTTTTCGTTAACAACTTTTCTGAAAGCGTTCATAACGTTTCTTGTAACGCCGTAGGAAGCGGGGATTATCGGTATCTCGACCTGAGTGTTCATCTGATCGAGAAGCAGATCTGCTTCCTTGGTGGTCCATGAAAGACCTCTCAGTGCTTCCTGGTTAGCAGTGGAGTAACGTCCCATAGGTCCGAGTACGGATTCGATGTTGTTGCCATACTTGGTCTGAGTCTCTGTGCTTGTGAACCACTTGATGAAGTCCCATGCAGCATCCTTGTCGGGAGCCTTGTTGAAGATAACGCAGCCGGTGCTCTCAGAGTTGGCAGTATGGTTTATATTGCCGTTTTCGTCCTTGGTTCCGGGTACTGCTCTGAAGCTCCAGCAGCCCTTGATTTCGGGAGCGGCAGCTGTCAGCTGATTATAGAACGAATAGTCATTTACCAGAACAGGCATATCGCCCTGTCTGAATCTTGTGAACGCATCGTACTGCTGCTGGAAGCTGTATGTGGTATAGAACTTTGTCCAGGTATCAAAAGCTTCGATAGCAGGCTGCTCACTGAATGTGGTCTTGGTCTGATCTTCATTGTAGTAGTTCAGACCCTGCTGCAGCAGCATCATAGCGAAGGTGCTTCCGTTTTCTGTAACGGCGGAGACCATCGTAACACCCGCAGTAGCAGTAGCGGGAAGTCTCAGACCTACTTCAAGGTAGTTTCTCTGGAGAGTGGGCAGGCAGTTGATTATGCTGTCCCATGTCGCCAGATCGGTATCGGGGTCGATATCGTACTGTTCCAGAATATCCGATCTGTAGAACAGCATCGGGAAATTCTGTGTACAAGGCAGGCCGTAAACGCCGCCGTCATAGGTGTACAGTGTCATGATATCAGGTGCGAACCGCTTCGTGACTTCTTCATAGTCACTGAACTCTGTCAGATCAACTAGCGTATCTCTTACCGCCAGCTGAATGGGGTAGTCACCGCCCAGGAAGAGTGCCATATCAGGACCCTTGCCCGAGAACGTAGCCTCAGTAATACCGCCCTGTACCAGCTTGAGGTTTATCTTGTTATCAGAATTGGCATTGTAGTCACTGTCGATGAGTTCCTTGATAACTACCGCATTATCACGGCCGAGAGTTACCCAGCACTCCTGTGCAGAGGAATCTTCATCGTTTGAAAGAGAGTTGTAATCCTCAAAGAAAGAGCCTATAAAGGACTGGAAACCATGTCCGACAGTTCCGAAGAATGTCTGCTCACAGTCGGAGAAATCCACATTATCCGAGCAAAGCTCTATCTTATCAACTTCAAGGGGCTGCATTCTGTAAGTATTGATAAAGGTCGATACTGCAGTTACGTTATCCTTGATCTGTCCCATCATCTCGGGGATTATATCAGGCTTCTTCACACATTTGTCAAGTATTATCGCCATTTTTTCAAGAGTTTCGGCTTCTGTTCCGCCCGAACCCGAAAGCTTCTCGATCTTTTCCTTCTCCTCTCTGAGGAGTGCGGCATTATTTTTGAAATCATCGATGATAGTCGGTATAGCAACATCTATCATGTAGTTGTTGTACTCATCAGGAGAAGGACCTGTGATCTGTCTTATCTGGCGATAATAGCTGTTGATATCGAAAACGACATCATCAAGCTCGCCCATTATCTCGCCTATCTCACCTGGAACAGCTTCCAGGGTGATGGTGTTTGCACCGGCTTCAAAGAAGTAGTACATGGGGTCGCCGTCGCACGAAGGTGAAACAACATTCCAGTCGGTATCGTAGAAGAACTTCACCTGCTCCGATTCCTTGTTGGGAACCACGCCGTTTATGTACAGCCTTCTGTTGGAGTACATACCTCTCATCTGATCCTGTCTGCTGAATATACCTATTTTATAGTATCCTGCCTGAGAAACATTGACTTCCCAGGTGACAGCCTGTGTTGATTGGTTCCAGTTTCCGCCGCCGCCGATGGTGTTGTACCTTGTCTTGGTGGGGCTGTAATCCTTGGTGCTTGAAGTCATATAAGATGTCTTATCCGAAGTAGGATACAGTGTTCTTGAAGACTTGAAGCTGGCAGTTTCGCCCTCCAGCACTATCTTCTGTCCCGAAGACTGGCCTATCTCTGAAGCTGAAGGAGCGCTGTACGCCTTGGGTTCTTCATAATTGTATACCTTTATATCGCCTATCACGAACTGTGCTTTGTCCGAATCAAGGGTAAGCACGTGCTTGCCTGCTGTCATATAGAACTGCAAAGGCTCGTTGTACAGACCGTCAACATCTGCCAGAGGCTTATCCATCTGCCATGTGGGATATTCTATCTGTCCGGGACGCATATCATTGCCCTTAGCGTCCTCACCGATATCACCGTCATTCACCCACACTTTATCGAGTGTTATACGCTGAGCCGTACCGTAAGGGCTCTCGCCATCGATAAGCAGAGAGAATTCGATATCATTTGTCGTTCCCGGAAGAGCGTAGTATGACATTTTCAGATTGTATCTGCCATCCTGAGGTATCTCCACCTCATAGGATACCGAACCCTGCTGATTAGACCAGATAAATACATCATCCACGCCCTCAAAGCTCGTTTCGGCGCCCTTGGAAAGATCTGCACTCACCGAGTCAGGCAAATAATCCGAACCCTTTATAACGATCTCATCGATCGTAGGTCTCGCGGTATCCTCATATTTTTTCAGATACTTGCTGTAAGAGTTCTGACGGATACTGTCTGTGCCTGTCAAAGCCTCCGAGCTTTCATCGGCGGTGCCTAGAGAGTTGTCTGTTTCTGCAAAAGCCGTCGGAACAAAGCAGCTGACACTCAGAGATAGCGCCAAAGCAGAGCAAACAACACGCCTAAACATTGTGTTTTTCACTATTAGATCCACCCTTTCTATAAATAATGCTGTGAAAAAACCTGAGATCCTCACTGCACCGACGCATAGTCATTTAAACTGTAAAGAGATCCCATCTATCCTTAGTCTGTAAATCAGACCGAATATACTAACTGTCTTCCGAGGGGAAAAGAATTATCCCGCCCCGTTCTTCGTCAAGTTCCACCCTGACCTTGCCGCCGCCCTTTATTCCCAGCGACTGCATATAATCCTTAGGAAGCTGTAATCTGCCAGACCTGTCCAGTACAGCCAGCTCCTCATGTGAAGCTTCTTCCTCTTTCGTGATGACCTCGCCCATCTCGTCAAGGTCCTCCCTGTACGATTTTTTTCTTATTATCTCCGAGCTCGTCCTGCCGTCCCTTATCGCCACAACTCTGTCGATATGGTCTGCAAGCTTCAGGTCATGGGTCACTATCACAACTGTGACTCCCTCGCTCCTGTTCAGCTCCTTGAATATATCAAGTATCATCGCAGAGGTCTTTGTATCAACCGAACCCGTAGGTTCGTCCGCCAGCAGCAGCTTCGGGTCGTTCGCCATAGCTATAGCTATAGCCACTCTCTGCTGTTCGCCGCCCGACATCTGATCGAGCCTGCTGTTTTTCCGCTTTTCCAGCCCTACCTTTTTAAGAAGCTCCAGCGCTCTTTCACGCCTGCCCTTTCTGCCTTTCAGCAGCATGGGAAGTTCCACATTCTGCACCGCTGTCAGGTAAGGCACAAGGTTTCTCGCATTGTTCTGCCACACGAAGCCCACGGTATCCCGCTTGTACTCCATGTAGTCCTTATCCGTGAATTTCAGCAGATCCTTGCCGTCTACCGTCAGGCTTCCCGCCGAGGGTCTGTCAAGTCCCCCCAGCATATTCAGCAGCGTAGATTTGCCGCTGCCCGAATTGCCCACGATAGCCATAAGCTCACCTTTTTTCACATCCAGGTCAAGCCCCTGCAATGCCACCGCTTCCACATCGGAAGTTTTATATATCTTTACCAGATTCTCACATCTGATCATGTATTCCTCATCGGCTGACTTTATAATAGTATCATCACTCAACTATCTCACCGTCCTCCAATGTATACACCTTATCTGCCACGTCCATCATGCTTGGATCGTGGGTCGTCATGATTATCGTCATGTTCTGCTTAGCCACCAGCTCTTTGAAAAGCTTGACTATATGCAGGGCAGTATTGGTATCAAGTTCCGCCGTGGGCTCATCAGCGAATATCAGCCGAGGTTCGTGGGCTATCGCCCTTGCTATCGCAACTCTCTGCTGTTCACCGCCCGACATCTCGCCGGGTCTGTGGCTCATTCTCTTTTCAAGCCCCACCGCCGCAAGACATTCTCTTGCACGTGCGTCCCGCTTATCGTAAGGGTATTTCGCAAGCCTGAGCCCGAAGTTCACATTTTCAAGCGCCGTCATTCCCGACATCAGCGCAACCGACTGGAAAACGAAAGCCATATCGTACCTGCGCAAATTATCTCTTGCGCCCTCGGAAAGCCTTGTGATATCCTTACCATCGAACAGCACCCTGCCCTTGGTAGGTCGGTCAAGTGCCCCGAGGATATTTATCAGCGTAGTTTTGCCGCTTCCCGAGCGTCCTCTCAGCACGGTAAGCTTGCCTTTTTCTATCTCGATATTGACATTTTTCAAAGCAGAAACTATACTGCCATCGCCGATCTTGAAGTCACGGTAAAGCTCCTCTGTCCTGAGTATTACGTCCATGGGGCTCTCCCTCCCTTCCGCAGCTTTTGTACAGATCAATTATTATTGTTGATTTGTGCATTTTTCACATCTTGTGATATATTAATTTTTATCCATACAATATACAGTATTTGCTGTACAATGTGTTCAAAAATATTAGTTAAGTGAAGTGCACTATGCCACACGATTTATCGAAATTAGCCAAAATGGCATACTTTACTATCATTTATTATAACAATTAACCGACAATTTGTCAAGCGGCAGAAAACGTTTACGCAACCTTAAATTTAAGCTATAATTCAGCTTTCGCCGTACTGCACAATCGCCCACCGCAATTTTTATGCATTTTGCGTCATTCATTCGCAATTTTTGCATTGTTGTATCGATTACATATTTGCAATTCACAATAATTTTCCAAAAATCTTTGTGTAAAATCACAATAGATTTTCAAACTCTGTTATGCACAAAATTATCGTGTTAATTTAGTCCAAATTTCATAAATTTAAATACACAAAAACCGGACTGTCTATCCGACAGCCCGGTCCATGCTTATTATCCTGTTTTACGTGTTATTTGAGCTTTTTCTTGCCCTTGATAGCCGCAGCCAGACTTGAAACGTCCGAGATATTAACTTTTCCGTCCCCGTTAACATCTGCCTTTGAGGTGTTTTTGAGGAGCCTTTTGCCCTTTACGTGGGCAGCTAAAGCTGTCAGGTCGCTCACGTTCAGCTTGCCGTCACCGTTAATATCGCCCTTGGAAGTACTTGTTGAAGCTATCACCTCATAAGACAGTCCGTTCTCCTTTGCATACTGCTCTGCCGCAGAACCCTTGTATACTCTCATCTTGAAACCCTTTATCTTGCCGTTATCATAAAATCCCAGCGCATCGGGACTGATCTTTGTAACGCTCTTCGGGATAGTTACAGTACCCATAGCGGTACAGCCATAAAAAGCATCATACCAAATAGTTTGCAGACCGCTTGGGAACTGTACGTTAGTAAGACTTATGCATCCAAGGAAAGCGTCGAGACCTATCTCTTTCAGCTTTGAAGGGAACTTTACACTTGCAAGACCAACACAATCAATGAAAGTATTGGATTCTATCTCGGTGATGCCGTCAGGCAGAGAAATGCCCTTTAATCTGGCACAGAGGTAAAAAGCGTTTCCGCCTATCTTGGTTAGTGTGGAAGGCAGTGATATGCTTTCAAGTGACTTGCACTTAGCAAATGCGTGAACACCTAATTCTTTCACGCCGTAAGGCACAGTAACAGTCCTGAGTGAAGCGCACTCGTCAAAAGCATAGTCTGGTATCACCTTAAGACCGCTGCTTATCGTGAGGTTGCTGAGGGCTGTACATCCGCCGAAAGCATTGCTTCCCAGTGAAGTAACACTGTTAGGCATAGCTATTGCAGTCAGTGACACACAGTTCTCGAAAGCCTCATTTTGTATCTCCTTCAGACCGTTGGGCAGGTTTATGCTCTTCAGATTGCCGCAATTGAAAAATGCACAGGTACCTATGCTCTTTATCGTGGAGGGCAGAGTAACACTCATTATTGAATGATTGCCGTCAAAGGCTTCCTCGCCTATGCTGACTACAGTCTTGCCGCCTATGGAAGAAGGCACGCTCAGATTTGACGCACCGCCGTTATACGCAGTTATCTCCACGGTGTTGTCACCGAATACTATGTATTCGTAATCTCCGTATGTCGCCGCACTTGCGGTAACAGCGACACTCGAAACTATCGGGGCAGCAGGGCATACAGCTCCGCCAAATACCATCATAAGCGCACAAAGACCCGTCGCAACTCTTTTCATTTTCATAAAACCACTCTCTTTCATTTTCTCAGTTAATTATACCTATCACTATATTTTGTCTGCAGATAATCAATAGTAATATTATTTAACAGTATACTTTACTTTTAAACAAATAACTAGTCATAAAATGCTAAAAACATAATACGATGACACGATAATTGCGCATCAAAAAGCCGAACCATAGCGGTTCGGCTTGTGTATCTGCATATTATTCCTTTACGTGTGCCGCGATCCTTGTGAGGTCTGAAATAGTGATCTTTCCGTTGCCGCTTATATCGCCCTTTTTGGGTCCGGAAAATATCTTTTTGATCTTAACGGTCGTTGCTTTCGCTTGTGCAGATATAGTGTGCGGCAGTATATCCGCCCACAGGGTTCTCGATGTAGCTGTCTTCGAGTACGATATTTTTATAGCACATCGCATAATTTTGGGTCGATTTTAGATCTAATCTGGAATGGTGTATCTCTATGGTGTTTTCAGCGGAATAGTTATCGCTGTGTGTTTGACCGACACAAACCTCATTGTTACCTTTCACAGATACATCAGCATCTACGAACTCCTTCCAAAGCATACCAACACATACCAAAGTATACCAACTGTTAACTTTTTATCCCCTCTTGCAAAATCGCTGAAACCGTGCTATAATAATTTGAATAATATTTTTATAAAGAGGGATCAGTAAAATGAATGGCTGCAAAAGAGTTGCCGCAATACAGGATCTGTCAGGTCTTGGCAGATGTTCGCTGACAGTTATAATACCAACACTTTCCGCAATGGGTGTGCAGGTTTGTCCTGTGCCGACGGCGGTACTTTCCGCACACACAGGTTACAGTGAATTCGTTATCCGCGATCTCACGGATTTCATTCACCCCGCACTGGAGCACTACAAGCGCATGAACACGCATTTTGACTGCATATACAGCGGTTTCCTGGCTTCTGCCGAACAGATAGATCACTGCCTTGAATTCTTCTCCGCTTACCCCGATGCACTTAAAGTCGTCGATCCCGTTATGGGCGATGACGGCAAAAGCTACGCCACCTACACAGGCGAACTTTGCAAGCGCATGGGTGAACTTGTTGAAGTAGCTGACATAATCACCCCCAACATCACCGAAGCGGCTATACTTCTCGGTGAAGAATATCCATCAATGCCCCTTGGCAGCAGCGATGCAAAATCATGGCTGGTAAGGCTGTCGGGACAGGGTGAGCGCACTGTGGTCATCACCAGCGTGAACCTTGCAGGCGGCGGTATGCATACCATCGGATACGACAGGGATACCAACAGCTTCTGGAAGATACGAAACGACTACGTCCGCGGTGCGCACTATTCGGGCACGGGTGATATATTCGCCAGCGTACTCATAGGTTCGCTCCTTAAAGGCGACAGTCTCCCCATCGCCATGAACCGCGCAACAGCATTCGCCGAGCTGAATGTCAAGGTTACATACAGCTACCAGCAGCCCTGGACAGAGGGTCTTATGCTTGAAAGCCAGCTGCCCTGGCTCACAAGCTATCAGCAGCTTGACGGGTATTCTGTGCTATGAGTAATGTGGAAATTTTTGACAGTTCAAGGTCGTATTCCCTGCGGGCGGGGGGGCGGGAAAGCCTGTGTGATAAAGAACAGCAGCTTCCCCAGAAAGAACAGCAAAGTTCGCAGGACCGCACTCACCGACTGAACATAGTCCTCGTAGAACCCCGTATCCCCCAGAACACAGGCAATATCTCCCGCACCTGTGCCGTAACAGGCGCAGCACTGCACATGGTAAGACCTTTCGGCTTTGAGATAGACGACAAAAAACTCAAACGCGCAGGTCTTGATTACTGGGACAAACTGGATATATACTATTATAATAGTATAGAAGAATTTTTTGAGAAGAACGACGGCGCATACTTCTTCTTCACCACAAAAGGCAGGCAGGTACATTCCGAGGCCCGCTATCCCGAAGACAAGCCCGTATACATAATATTCGGCAGAGAAGATGCAGGTCTCCCCGAAGAACTCCTCTACGCCCACCCCGACGAATGTGTCCGCATACCAATGCGCAACACACTGAGAAGTCTCAACCTGTCCAACTCCGTGGCAATAGCCACCTACGAGGTACTCCGCCAGTGGGATTACCCCGACCTCGGCAGAGAAGGCAAACTTACAAAATATACATGGTGACAAATAAGATATAAACACCATGAAGGAGGATAACAAAATGAAAATCAAATATAAATACAGGAGCAATTTAATTTCGACTATTATTTTTGTGGAATTAATGGTTATGGTTGGATTGACAACAATAGCTATGATGTTAAAGTTTTCATCTAATCCATATAATAAAAGCCCCACTAAATCAGAACTAATATTGTCTATGTTATTTCTTTTAACCTTTGTTATATTTATTCTCTCCAGTGTGATTTTCTGTAAAATTAAAATACCGGTAGAGATGATCGCAGATTCAGACGAGCTGTCAGTCACGATGCCTTTTCGAGAAACCATTATAAGCTATTCCGATATTGAAAGTATAAGTCTAGATCACGAGTTCAAAAAGGCAGAAATACGTGGCGAAGATGATTTTTACAATGAGATACTGACAATAACTGATATCAACAAAAAGAAATATGTATATCACAAAAAAATCGAACTTGATCAAAACAAGGTAGCCAAGAACCCCGCATATCTGGAGAAACAGTTTGAAAAAAGCGAGTTCTCACGTCTCAAACGCTACATCGAGGAACAAATGAAATTTGAGAAAAGGCTAAGAATAAACTTACAAAATATACATGGTGACAGATAAGATATATACACCATGAAGGAGGATAACAAAATGAAAGAAAAATACGAATATGAATCCGTCAAAGAGATCGGTACCCTGGACGGTATATTATTATTTGGCGGTATAATACTGCTATGCTTTTCAATAATAAAACACAGCGATCTTGAACCCCGAACATTCTGGATATTAACTTCTATAGCGGGTTCCGCGCTGATCTGCTGGCTCGCACGCCTCTTAGTCCCTATGCACTTTACAGCCGATGAGACAGCTGTCACATTCAGAAGATTTTTCGGAAAGAAGATAGCGTATTCTTCCATAAAAAGCATAGATCTGCGACTCGAAAAAAGAATATACAAGAAAGACGAAGGTAACAGAACAGTCAGACACACGTATTTTATCGAGATACTGACTTTCCACTGTGAAAACGGCGATCACTCATTCGCCTGCAAATCAGAACCATCGCAAAAAACTATTACAATGTCGAACAATTCCGAGATCGTGTCCCCCGATGACACGACATACAGCCCTTTTTCACGGCTGAAAATATACATAGAAGACATAAAAAAGAAAAGCTGACAAAACATACATGGTGACAGATATAAACACCATGAAGGAGGATAACAAAATGAAAATCAACTATAATTTCAGAAGCAATTTACTTCCGATCATCACCCTATTATTAGCGTTTATACCACTTGTTCTTGGTGCAGGTTTAACAATCTCGCTAAATAACGAAGTATCATCCGTGCTTAAACCGGTTGTTATTATAATGTATCCTGTCATAGTGCTCGCCTGCTATATACTGTTAAAAAATTTGCCTGTAGAGATTTTTGCAGACGAAAACGCACTGAATATCAAGGTGCTTTTTAAGAAAACCGTTATAAGATATTCCGATATTGAGAGTATACGTTTAGAGCACGAATTCAGAAAGGCAAAACAGCGCGGCGAACAAAACTGGTATGGTGAGATACTTAAAATAACCGATATCAATAAAAATGAATATGTCTATTACCGAAAACTCGATCTGGATCAGGACAAGATAGCCATGAACCCCACATATCTGCCGGAACAATTTGAAAACAGCGAGTTCGCAAAACTGCAAACCTACATCGAGGAGCGCATCCCGATCATGCAGATCGACTAAACAGAAAGATAGAAAGAAAGAGTGACAACATAATGAGAGAAAAATATACACGTTTCTTTGAAAATGACACAGCTACAGCCATAGGCTGCGGAGTTGCAATTGTAATGTTATTCATATCGGCTCTGGCTGGCGTAGCAACAAGATCGACGGCAGGTGCAGCACTGGCATTTACGCTGATTGTGATTACCATGGCAGCCTTCAATATAACTGAGCCAAAAGCAAGCTTTGATGCCGACGATACACAGGTCACGTTCTCATATCTCGGCAGAAAAACTGTTATAAGATACGGTGAAATAAAAGATATGAAAATTGAACGTCGCAATAACGAGTTCAAAACAAGATCGGGCATCCAGAGATGCTATGTCGAGACCCTGACAATATACGCAAAAGAAAAGACCTACGTATTTTCAGCTCAGATGGATATCGACTATGACGAGGTAGCCAAAGACCCCGCAAGCATGACCGCACAGTTTGAGAACAGCAAGTTCTCACGCCTCAAAAACTACATCGAGGAGCGCATTTATATAAATATATAAAAAGAGAAAAATAACATATAAAGAGGAAACAACAAATGAAGATAAAATATAAATACAGGAGTCCGTTATTTTACGTTTTGTTTTATGGCGGCATAGTTCTCATGATCTTGCTGGCATATTCAGGCGTGAGATTGCGGGAAGAAGACGCAGGCATCATCCTTATATCCATAGCAGTATACATAGTACTGCTTATTATACTGTCAGTTGTACCTGTGAGTATGCACGCCCGAAAACGTTCGGTGCTTATAAAGGTATTCTTTAAGAAGACCAGAATAAGATACCGCGATATATCAGAAATATCAGTTGAACAAGAGTTTCAAACGGCGATGATACGCGGTGATAAGGATCACTATAATGAAATACTCACCATAGAAACAAAATATGGTAAACGCTATATTTACCGCCGCAGGCTTGATATCAATTATAAAAACCTGATACGTCACCCCTGCGATCTAAAGCGTGATTTCAATGAAAGCAAATTCTCTCAGCTGAAAACTTACATTGAGGACATGATAAAGACAACCTGATAAAGGAAAGGAAATGAAAAAATGAAAGAAAAATACGACTATGACACTGTCAACGATACCTCTGCCACGGAAGGTTTAATATTTTTTGCCGCAGTTGGACTGATGATATATTTATTCATGAAAGGTGACCATCTCGATAGACGGATATTCTGGATATTAGTTTTTATATCAGGTTCCGTGCTGGCATTCTTTATCGGACGAATCTTAGTCAGTGTGCGCTTTTCCGCTGACGACAACGCTGTCACATTCAGCAGGATATTCAGGAAGCGGATACCCTATTCCTCAATAAAAAGCATCGATCTGCGCACCGAAACAAGATCGTTCAAGAAAAAAAAGACGAAGTACCAAATTGTCACATATACAGGTGTCACTGAAATAATAACTTTCCACTGTGACGACGGCGACCATTCATTCGCGGGCATACTTGTCCCGCCGCACGACACATCCGAACCGTCAGGTGTGTCAGCCGAGGACATGGCAAACAGCAAGTTCTCACGCCTCAAAAACTACATCGAGGAGCGCATCCCGATCATGAGTGCTGAAAAAATATAATGAAAGAATGACAACTCATGAAAAGAAAATATGAATTCAAAGGCAATGGCAGATGGACGACCGTAGTATCGGTCATATTGTTTATACCATTAATGGTCTGGTTCGTGCTGGCTGCCGTATATGACAGCGTTGCTGCAATGGGTCTGTGGCTGCTGACGCTCATAGGTTTCATCGCCATAGATCTGAATATCCCCTGCTATTATGATGCGGGAGAGACTTCGGTCACTTTCAGCATATTCGGCAGAAAGACCCATATAGACTACCGCGACATAAGGTCTGTGGAGGTCAGTTACGGCGAGTACAGAACACTTGTAGATAAGTCGATAGTTTTTGTAACCCCTTTTGAAGAACTTGTGATACAGACCCATGAAAAACGGTATGTGTTCTGTACAAAGCTGAGAGATTTCAGCGGCAAAGGCTGTATGACAGAACTCAAAGACTATATCGACGAGCGTATAGGCTTGAAAGAGCGCATATAATTTATTTTCATGTAGGATGTATAAAGGAGAACATGGTATGAAAGAAGAATTTACTTATTCTTCGGATACTGGGCTTTTGCTCATATTTCCGACCTTTTTAGTAGTTATTATATTAACTGTAGCGTTAAATAAGTTTTGGTACGGTGCAACAGTTGTTTCCGGGATACTGTTATTGTTATGTCTATTGCTTCTATTGATATCCAGTTTTGTTCCATGTAGCTTTGAGGCGCAGGAAACGGAAGTCAGATTTATAAAAGCATTTATAAAGACCGATGTTATAAAATACAGCGATATCAGGAGCATGGAAATAACGAGAGAGCATAACGATACAAGGTACGGCACCAAATGGGTAGAAACTATCTGCTTTGACCTAGGAAGTAATAAGCTGACATTCAGTGCGGCAATGGACATCGACTATGACGCGTTAGCCAAAAAAACCACATATCTTACAAAAGAGTTTGAGAACAGCAAGTTCTCGCAATTAAAGCGATACATAGATAATAAAATAAATACAGACCAAGGAGGAAAACCAAATGTCTAAAATAAAGATAATGACAGATTCGGCGAGCGATATCTCAGCCGAGAACGAAAAGAAGTACGAAATTCACGTAGTACCTTTCAAGATGAGTATGGGTGATAAAAGCTACACCAGCCGCGTGGATTTCGACAACGAGAAGTTCTACAAAATGATGGACGAGTATGACGGCATACCCCTGACATCGCAGATAACTGCATTTGAATTCGCAGAGAATTACAAGGAGCTTTACAACGCAGGTTATACCGATGTTATCTATGTCAGCATAAACTCAAAGGGTTCTGCCACATACAACAATTCCGTCATGGCAGTTGAGCAGTTTTATGAGGAAGTACCCGAAGCAAAGGGCAAGTTCAATATCATCAATATCGATGGCAAGGGCTACACAGGCGGATACGGCTATGCAGTGGTAGAAGCTGCCAAGAAAGCGCAGAAAGGCGCATCTGTAAGCGAGATAGAATCCTTTATCCGCGATTGGGTGGATAACTGCGTTATATTCTTCGGAATGTATTCTCTGCAATATGCCAAGAAATCGGGACGTATCCCCGCGGCAGCTGCATTCGTGGGTGAGATAATGGGTCTCCGCCCTGTATCCCGAATTCAGCATAACCAGATAACCACCGAAGCCAAAGTACGCGGCGACAAGGCGCTTATCCCCAAGATAATCGAACTCACCGCAGGCGAACAGATACCCAAGACACCTTACTGCGTCGTATACGGCAACGATACCGAAGTCCGTGACGAGATGATACAGGCTATGACCAAAAAGCTGGGCTATCCCCCTGCCGATACCTATCAGATAGGTTCGGAGATAGCGGTAAACGCAGGTCCGAAGGTCATCGGTGTGATATTCAAGTCACAGAACAAGTGATATAACATAAAAAGAGCGTATGCATTGAGTTTTGCATACGCTTGATCTTTTTGTTAGCGCTGACGATCAGGAATTCAAATATAGTGCCACGCCGCCGAGTATCACCAGCACACCCAGTACACCAAGGATAAGTCCTGTCATTTTTCCTTTGCCCTCGTCAGTAGTGTCTTCGCTTTCGTCGGTTTCCTCTTTTTCCTCTGCAATATAATATGCAGAAGGCTTTGCAGGGTCGTATTTGATCTTGATATTATCGCCCTCTGAATAGCCGTCATCCGGTATCTCTTGTGAGTATTCCTCACCGTTCGCGGTGTAGACTATCTTCCATTCCACGAACTCTCTGTCCTCACCGCCGTTGGGGTCGGGCATTTTGGTAACTATCTTTTCAACTGCCTTTGCTGTGCCCTCAACATAGTTATCTTCCTTGATGACAGTCTCACTGCCGAGGGTCGGTATAAAGCTGTACCCCTGCGCAACTTTGAACGCTATGTACAGCAGAAGAAGTCCCGTAACTGCAAGCACTATCCCGACGATATGACCTGCCCCGCTGAAAAGCCCGTCAAAGCTTTTGTCAGTATCATCTGCAAGGGCAAGAAGTTTATACATTTCCATTTTACTCACTCCTCAGCATGGGGTTTTCGTACCCGTGCTTTTCATAATTGTTGTTCAGCATAGTTAAAAGTTTGGTGCTTTTTATGCCGAGATAAAGTTTCAGCGGTCTGCCGTTGTTGTAGTAGATGTTGAGAGTCTCTTTGATGACCTTGCCCTGTGTATAATCGTAGCTGTATTTTTCGGCAGGTCGGAGACAATCCTTTTTTATCTCGGGGACGATAATGCCCTCGGGGGTGATTATAGTGAATGCACAGGGCAGAAAAAGCAGAGTTACTATCAGCGAAAGCACATACACGGGCAGAGACATATTATCCACCGAATAACAGCAGGTCACACCCGCTGCAAAAAGTATCATGCAGAGGATATCGCCTATCTCGGTAAGGGTGACTTTATCCTTTGCGGCTTTCCATGCCTTTATCACGCGGATATCTGTAACAATCAGTGCCGCAGCGACTATTGCAAGGCATACCAGCATCACAATATCAAGATCGGTCATGATATCACTCCCTTACGTAGGCAAGTTCAAGGTCGCCGTCAACAAAGCCGAAACCTACTGCACGGTAGTTTTTCAGCATATCCGAGTATCTGCCATTTTCAAGATAAGCGGATATAAGTTCGCGGACATCTTCGTGTGCTTCTTCCCAGCTGTATTCCTTTTCCCAGTAATACAGGTCTTCCTGCGAGGAATAAACTTCAAAGCAAGCCCATTCATCATCCTGTGCATCAAATCTGTCGGAAGCTACCAGCTGAACGGACCAGCCGTTATTTTCCTCCTCGTAGATATTGAAATTAACTGCCGCCGCTGTATCGGGGAGACCGTTCTCCAGTTTTTCATCGAGCCATGCTGCGAATTCTTCGTACATTATATTTCTCCTTTCGTATGCTGTGGTATCGGTTGGTATAAAAAATTATACCACTGTAAGGACTATTCAAAGATATTATACCACATCGGCAAAGCGAGGTCAACCGTTTTTTGAGGATAGAATGCCAAGGAAGCGAGCTTTTGGTCAAGCTTTTCGTGAAAAGCTTGCGGAGAGCCACAATCAGCAAAGCTGACTGTTGAGGGGCAGAGCCTCTCGGTCAAAGCGCAAAAGCGATGTGAAAATTGTGCTTTAAATAGCAAAGCAAACTCCCGACCAAACCGGCGCGGCAATACCAAATTGTACGAGCGTGTACCAAACCATACGACACGCACAAACTATCCGCGTAAAATTATTGCTCGCGCATCGACCCGAGGACGCTGCCGACGCAGTCGCAGCTGAGAGGCGAAAACTCACCAACTACCCGCCAAAGCAAATATACAATTAAAAACACGCTAAGTATAATTCGCGGCAACAGGTCAACACTATAACCATAAAACTGAAAGGACTGATACTATGATAGAAAAAGATACCGTCCGACTTTTGCGGGAATGTGACGCGGGTGCAAAAATGGGTGTATCCTCAATAGAGGATACTATGGAGTTCAGGCTGAGTGAACCCTTGAAAAATATCCTTGAAAACAGCAGGGAACAGCATATGGAAATGAACAGGGTGATAAATGAACGGCTTGAAAGATTCAGCGATGAGGGTAAAGACCCGCCGATGATGGCTGAACTTATGGGGAAGATAAAGGCGAATTTCAAACTGGTGACAGATGATACCGATAAAGCGGCGGCAGAGTTCATAACTGACGGCTGTAATATGGGTATCAAGTCGCTTTCAAAATACCTCAACCAGTATGCCGCGGCAGAGGAATACTCCAAGGATATCACGAAAAAGCTGATAGCGCTGGAAGAGGAATTGGCAAGGGAACTGAGAGGGTTCTTGTAAGGCAAAACAACCGACCGGCGGGAATTGTCAAAGATGATTGCTTTGGCAGTTTCCGCCGGTTTGCTTATCATCTCCCAATTGTTAAAATTTTATCTGTAAGCATTGACATTGGTCTGCTATTGTTGTATAATTGATTATGTAGGTTTTAATCTTATTTTCTATAAAAAGGAGTTTTTAAAATGAAGAAATCCGTAAGAAAAGCTATCATTGCAGGCAACTGGAAGATGAACAAGACCCGTCCCGAAGCTAAGGAGCTTCTGGAAGCTATCAAGCCCCTCGTAGCAAATGCTGAAGGTAAGGTCGAGGTTATCGCATGCGTACCTTTCACCAATCTGGAGACTGCTGTTAATACTACCGCAGGTTCTAACGTAAAGGTCGGCGCTGAGAACGTTCACTTCGAGAAGAGCGGCGCCTTCACAGGCGAGATATCTGCTGATATGCTGACTGAGCTGGGCGTTGAGTACGTTGTTCTCGGTCACTCCGAGAGAAGACAGTACTTCGGCGAGACCGATGAGACTGTTAACAAGAGAACAAAGGCTGCTCTGGCTGCAGGTCTGAAGCCTATCGTTTGCGTTGGCGAGCTGCTCTGGGAGCGTGAGTGCAACATCACTGAGGAAGTTATCGCTCGTCAGATCAAGCTTGACCTCTTCGATATTTCCGCTGAGGACGTTAAGAAGACTGTTATCGCTTACGAGCCTGTATGGGCTATCGGCACAGGCAAGACTGCTACTGCTGACCAGGCTGAAGAAGTTTGCGCATTCATCAGAGCTACACTTGCTAAGCTGTATGACGATGCTACCGCTCAGGCAGTTACTATCCAGTACGGCGGATCCATGAACGCAGGCAACGCTGCTGAGCTGCTCAGCAAGGAGAACGTTGACGGCGGTCTTATCGGCGGCGCTTCCCTCAAGGCTGCTGATTTCAACACCATCGTACAGGCAGCTGTAAACGGCTGATATCTGAATTAGCAAACACATCGGGGGGCGGGTCAGCCCGCTCCCTTTTTTCATAGAGTAATTGGGGAATTTGGGGAAATTCTTGCAATAAATATATTCAGCGGTAAATTTATGCCGTCTGATATTATTCATGAGGTGTGTTAAAAATGAAAAGAAGCAGGCTGCTGCGCAGACTTATGACTCTTTCGGTAGTATCCGAAGTCATCTATATGTTTTTTATAACTATACTGTTGATCTTTCGTCCCGCATTTTATGACGATGCGCTGATAAAATTCTTCAAAATAGAAATCAGTGAAGTCCCCGCAAATAATCCCGACATGACACTTGCTGCCGTACTTCTGGGCGGCGTTATAATCTACTTTATATTATGGTTCTTGCTTAAACTTATGATGGATAAGGATATGGACCCGCAGATCATCGGTTTGCTGTCATTCCTTATGCTTCCGGCATCTACCATTATTTCAAGACTGCTGTTCTCAAAGGCGGTGAGATCAGCGGCTGAACTTGGCGCTGATGTCAAAGCCTTTACCCAGACACATTTCCGCATTCTGGAATACTGCGGCTGGGCAAATCTTGCGGCATATATCTTCATGCTGATGGGCTTTGCAGTTTGCAGGCAGAGATTTTGTGATCTGGACTGACAGTATCTGAACTTCAGGTCACACTCTAAAGTGTATATTTAATTCTTATTTGTTTTCGGTAATATATGCGCAAAGCATTTATTATAAATAAGTATCCCGCTGTCCTTCATGCGCGGACAGTGAGATAAACGAAAGGACAATTTAATATGAGCATGAAACTGGTACTCATCCGCCACGGCGAAAGCGAGTGGAACAAGGAGAACAAGTTCACGGGCTGGACTGACGTTGAGCTGAGCGAGGCAGGTGTTGAGGAAGCAAAGAAGGCAGGCAAGGTCTTGAAAGAGACAGGCTATGACTTTGATATCTGCTATACCTCATACCTCAAAAGAGCTATACATACGCTCAACAATGTACTGGCCGAGATGGACAGAGAGTGGCTGCCCGTAGTTAAGAGCTGGAGGCTCAACGAAAGGCACTACGGCGCTCTCCAGGGTCTGAACAAAAGCGAAACTGCCGCTAAATACGGCGAGGAGCAGGTGAAGATCTGGAGAAGATCCTTTGATATCCCTCCGATGGCACTAACCGAGGATGACGAAAGAAATCCGAAGAAGGACCCGAAGTACCGCGAGGAAGATCCCGCAGAGTTACCTTTGCAGGAAAGTCTCAAGGATACCATCGCCAGAGCTGTTCCGTACTTTGAAGAGGAGATAAAACCTCAGATAAAATCGGGCAGGCGTGTGGTTATAGCGGCTCACGGCAACAGCCTGAGAGCTTTGGTAAAGTACTTTGACGGTCTCAGCGATGAGGAGATAATCAATGTGAATATACCTACGGCAACACCGCTGGTATATGAATTTGATGAC
Organism: Ruminococcus albus AD2013; assembly: GCF_000526775.1. NCBI lineage: Bacteria > Bacillati > Bacillota > Clostridia > Eubacteriales > Oscillospiraceae > Hominimerdicola > Hominimerdicola alba. The sequence goes on along the minus strand of NZ_JAGS01000001.1, from coordinate 3,001,227 downwards.
GAATTCAACGTGATCGGCAAGGAGTATCTGTGCGACCCCGATGAGCTTGCTGCAAAAATGAACAGTGTGGCAAATCAGGGCAAAGCAAAGTAACAGTTTCGGCTGAAATTTCAAAGCCGAAGAGCTGTCGGGTCCCCCGCTGCGGCGGGGGCGCTTGGCAGACGATTCGGTAATATATACAGAAAGGACTTAAAATATGTCTAACAAAAAAGTAATCCTCGTTGTAATGGACGGTATCGGTATTTCCGTTACACATCTCGGTGACGCTGTTACCGAGGCTAACACACCTACACTGGACAGACTGAAAAAAGAATGTCCTTACACCACCCTGAAAGCTCACGGAAGCGCAGTTGGTCTGCCTACCGATGACGATATGGGTAACTCCGAGGTTGGTCACAACGCACTTGGCTGCGGTCAGATCTATTCTCAGGGTGCTAAGCTCGTTAACGAGTCCATCGAGAGCGGCAAGATGTTCGCTTCCGAGACTTGGAACGAACTGGTAAACAACGTTAAGGCTAAGAGCAGCACTCTTCACTTCATCGGTCTGCTTTCCGACGGTAACGTTCATTCCAACATCTCTCACCTGAAGAAGATGATCGCTAAGGCTAAGGAGCAGGGCGCTGCTAAGGTAAGAGTACACGTACTTCTTGACGGCAGAGATGTTCCCGCAACAAGCGCTCCCATCTACATCGAGGATCTGGAGAAGTGCATGGCTGAACTGAATGACGCAACATTCGATGCTAAGATTGCTTCCGGCGGCGGAAGAATGAAAGTTACCATGGACAGATATCAGGCTGACTGGGATATGGTAAAGCTCGGCTGGGAAACTCACGTAAAGGGCGAGGGCAGACAGTTTGCAAACGCTCTTGAAGCTGTTGAGACTCTCAGAAACGAGACAGGCGCTATCGACCAGGATCTTCCTGCATTCGTTATCGCTGAAAACGGCGCTCCTGTCGGCAAGATAGTTGACGGCGACAGCGTTGTACTCTTCAACTTCCGCGGCGACAGAGCTATCGAGCTTTCTATGGCATTCGACGGCGGCGATGAGTTCACATACTTCGACAGAGGCGCTAAGCCCGATGTTATCTACGCAGGTATGCTGGAATACGACGGCGATCTCCACATTCCTAACAAGTACCTTGTAAATCCTCCCGAGATCAAGGATACTATGAGTGAGGTTCTGGAGAAGGCAGGTCTGAAGTCCTACGCTGTATCCGAGACACAGAAGTACGGTCACGTTACATATTTCTGGAACGGCAACAGAAGTGAAAAGTTCGCTTCCGAAGTTTGGAAAGAGATACCTTCCGATAAGGTTTCCTTTGACCAGAGACCCTGGATGAAGTCCGCTGAGATCACCGATGATCTGATCGAGGCTATCAAGTCTGAAAAGTATGACTTCATCAGATGCAACTTCCCTAACGGTGACATGGTTGGCCACACAGGTTCTATGGACGCTACCATCATCGGTGTTGAGTCTGTTGATCTGGGTCTGACAAGACTGCTGAAGGTTGCTGAGGAATACGGTTATACTGTACTCATCACAGCTGACCACGGCAACGCTGACGAGATGCTGGAGAAGAACAAGAAGGGTGAGATCAATGTAAGAACTGCTCACTCCCTGAACAGAGTTCCTTTCTACATCGTAAGCAAGGACAAGTACGAGATCAAGGACGCTGACAGCGAGAAGTATGGTCTTGCTAACGTAGCACCTACTGTACTGAAGATATTCGGTATCGAAGCTCCTGCTTGCTGGGAAGATTCAATGATCTGATATTAAATATTGAGCGGTGAGTACTCATGTACCCACCGCTTTTGTATTGCCATATCACACGAACATACGCAAAAAGAGGACAGCCGATCGCTGTCCTCTTTGGATTTATCTGTAAGATCAATATGCCTTGCCCCAGAGTACCATTTTCTTTGCAGGCTTGCCGCAGCATACGCAAACGTCGCTGATATTATCCTGCTCGAAGGGAATACATCTTGAACCAACGCCAGTCAGTTCCTTTACCTTATCCTCGCACTCTTCTTCGCCGCACCACATTGCCTTTACAAAGCCGTCACCGTTCTCTTCAAGAGCCTTGATGATCTCATCGGTGTTCTTGCAAGCGTAGGTACGTCTTTCGCGGTTCTCGAGAGCCTTCTGGAATATTCCCTCGCGTACTGCTTCAAGCTTAGCGTTTACTGTCTCAACAAGCTCGGTGAGAGGTGTGAAGGTCTTTTCTCTGTCGTGTCTTGTAACTATTACGCACTGACCGTTCTCGATATCCTTGGGTCCCAGTTCGATACGAACAGGCACACCCTTCATCTCGTACTCAGCAAACTTCCATCCGGGAGACTGATCGCTGTCATCGAGCTTAACGCGGATACCTGCTGCTTTCAGCTGCTCATATACCTCGTTTGCCTTTTCAAGCACGCCTTCCTTGAACTGCTGTACAGGAACGATAACTGCCTGTATAGGTGCTACTGCGGGAGGCAGTACAAGACCGTTGTCATCGCCGTGAGTCATGATGATAGCGCCGATAAGACGGGTAGTAACGCCCCATGATGTCTGGTGGGGGAATGCAAGCTTGTTATCTCTGCCTGTGAACTGGATACCGAAAGCCTTGGCAAAGCCGTCGCCGAAATAGTGGGAAGTACCTGCCTGAAGTGCCTTACCATCGTGCATAAGTGCCTCGATAGCATAGGTAGCCTCAGCGCCTGCGAACTTATCACTGTCGGTCTTTCTGCCCTTAACTACGGGCATAGCCAGATCCTTCTCACAGAAGTCAGCATAGACATTGAGCATACGCTCTGTTTCTTCGATAGCCTCCTCGGGAGTTTCATGGATAGTATGACCCTCCTGCCACAGGAATTCTCTGGAACGAAGGAAAGGACGGGTAGTCTTTTCCCATCTTACAACGCTTACCCACTGGTTATACAGCTTGGGCAGGTCGCGGTAGCTGTGTACGATATTAGCATAGTGCTCGCAGAACAGAGTCTCGGAAGTAGGTCTTACGCAGAGTCTGTCTTCAAGCTTTTCGCTTCCGCCGTGAGTTACCCATGCAACTTCGGGAGCAAAGCCCTCAACGTGATCCTTTTCCTTCTGGAGAAGGCTCTCGGGGATAAACATAGGCATACAAACATTCTCGTGACCCAGTGCCTTGAAACGGGTATCGAGTATCTTCTGTATGTTCTCCCAGATAGCGTAGCCATAGGGTCTTATTACCATACAGCCCTTTACGCTTGTATACGCTATGAGTTCTGCTTTAGTGCAGATATCGGTATACCACTTTGCGAAATCCTCATCCATTGAGGTTATCGCATCGACCATTTTCTTATTCTTTGCCATATTTTTTTCAACTCCTAATTATATGTACGGCGATATCATTCCGCCACTGTTTACTTATTTTTCCAAAAGTTTTTTCAGCTCGGACTTTGTATAGTCCCTGTATATCTTTCCCGATGGTCCAAACACGCTTTCCGCGGTGTCGGGGATATTCTTCATGACCTTTTTAAGATCGATATTCTCGGGCAAGGTCAGGAAATTTCCGTCATCGTCCTCTAACTTTACCGCACAGAAGATGAACTCCCCTGTTTCGGGATCTAATTCAAAATAGTCCGATACCTCTGTTGCTTTTACATCAAGATATTTTTCCTGACCCGCAACAAAGTTCTCGTAGATGAATTCCGTCAGCGCCTGTTTGCTGATCTTAATGACCCTGACTGTATCCTTGTCGATATGCGTATCCGCATTCAGGGTGAAGTCATCGATGCACTCGTATTCGCCAACATCATTTTGCAGATATTCGATATCGTGGTACAGCAACGTCCTGCCGCTTTCACCCACCGCTCCGAACCGCATATAGAATGAATCCTGTATATCCTCCGATGGTATGCCAAACAGTTTGTTCAGCTTGAAAATGCTGCAAACGTATCGGATATCCATTTTACCATCATGCAGTGAATTCAGCTCTCTGATATTTTCAGCGATAAGCTTATCTGTCTGCTGACTGTCGAGAGTGATGGTATCTTCTACGCTGCCGCTGAAACTATTTTCAAAGAAGTCTATCGCTTCAAAATAGCTTTCATCATCAGGATCATCACTGCTATACCTGAAACACAGCCTGCCGTTCAGGTCGGACAGCTTTACCTCATCGCGGCTGTCGATAAGTATCGCATTTTTGTCACCGCAGACTATCAGCCATGCCAGTGACAGCGTGCCAACGTCTAAGCCCTCTGACGCTTTGATCTTCTCAAAAATATCTGCCAAAGCTTTCTCATTCATTTTCATCGCTCTGAACTTCCTGCTTGTCTTCCGCCTTCTTCTTTTTCTTACCGAAATTGAAAGCGTAGATATCCTGATTATATATCTTGTAATTCGGGTCGAAGCCCTCGTCCTTTGAAGCTTCAAAGGCGCTGTGAACTTCGTAGTTTTCCTGGGGAGAATGTCCCGTGGCAGTATTCTCCACCCTTTCGGGCGTGGCAAGACCCTTGCGTTCGATCTTGTCTGCCAGCTGAGGATTTTTATTCTGTATCCATTTTGCCATTCTCGGCGTTACCAGACAAGCCAGCACTATCAGCACCATTATGATGCCGCATTTTAATGCCAGTGAACCCAGCAGATTCAGTAATTCGTGATTCATTAGTGTTCCTCTGTTTCATCGGGGTAATCCCAGAACTTTCCTTTATGGAAGTTAGGGTTGCCCAAAGGCTTTGCTGTCAGTCTGAACATGACACAGCCGTCAGGACAGACTACTGTTTTTGTATACTTGCTGTCACCGCCAAGGTTTTCAAGGTCTCCGCCGCTGCGGACAGCTTCCATCAGCGGGTACAGCATCATCATTGTTTTGGAGCATATACCCTGACCGTCCTTGTTTACGGGACAGCCGTAAGTGCAGGTATATATATCGCCGGGCTCTTCGCCGTTGCGGCAGTATCTTTCGGTCTTGTTTCCCCGGAGAAATCCCAATACTTTAACTGTGAATTCGTATTCCTCGTTATACCATTTTTTCATGGTGTACCTCCGTCAGAAATTACATTTGTCGGCGTATTTTTGATATATCACCGTCAAAGCGAGTCCTCCTAGAACCTGAAATACAAAAACGGGTTGAAGGAATTGCCTGCAAGGTACGCTACCGATACTGTGAACAGCAGGATACATTCTGCGGGGACAATGACCGTTTCGTAGAGGACAGGCTTGCGCTTTGCAAGGAATCCGCCTGCTTTTTTGATAAGCGGAGTAGAGCATACTACCGCCAGTATGAACAGCAGAGCATTCTGTGAAAGGCGGAAAGATGTCATGTGGTTCCAGAAGGGAAGTCCGCCAAAGCCGAACATATTTTTAAGGTTCTGCAAAAGTGCCGTGGTATCTTCATATGCGAATATGCCCCAGCCAATTACTATCAGCAGAAGTGCATAGATATGCTGTACTATCTTTGGTGATTTTTTCAGAAGTTTCAGCAGGAAGTTTTTCTCCAGCAGGAGTATCACGCCGAAGTATACGCCCCACATCATGAAATTCCAGTTAGCACCGTGCCAGAAGCCTGTCAGGAACCATACCACCATGATATTGACGCACTGTCTTGCCTTGCCCTTGCGGTTTCCGCCCAGTGGGATATAGACGTAATCCCTGAACCAGCTTGAAAGTGAGATATGCCATCTGCGCCAGAATTCGGTGATGGAATCGGATATATATGGGTAATTGAAGTTTTCAAGGAAATCAAACCCGAACATCTTGCCTAGACCTATCGCCATATCGGAATAGCCCGAGAAATCGAAGTATATCTGGAAGGTATAAGCGATTATGCCTATCCAGCTTGCAGCCACACTCAGTTCGTTCTGTGGCGAATGGGATATACTGTCAAAAAGCTCACCCACTGCATTGGCTATTATGACTTTTTTGCCAAGTCCCACACAGAAGCGTTTTACGCCCTCCGCGAACTTTTCGATGCTTTCATCTCTGTGTACCAGCTGTTCGGCGACATCTATGTATCTGACAATAGGTCCCGCTATAAGCTGGGGAAACAGTGCCACGTAAGTGCCAAGATGGAGTATATTCTTCTGGCACTTAACGTTGCCCTTATATACGTCGATAACATAGGACAGGGTCTGGAAACTGTAAAAGCTTATGCCTATAGGCAATGCCAGCCCTGTGGGCTTTATCTGTGTGCCAGCGGCGGAATTTATCGTGTTGATAAAGAAATCCGTATACTTGAAAAACAGCAGCAGTCCCAGATTCCAGACCACCGCTGTCATCATCGCGGCAAAAGGACCTTTACTGTCCTTTTTATTTTCGGGCAGGCGGGTCTTATCCGCAAATATGCCCGTGAAGTATGCGACTGTTATGGACAGACACATAAGAAATATGTATATCGGTTCGCCCCATGCATAGAACACGAGGCTGAACAGGAACAGCACAGCATTCTGGGCTGTTCTTGAGTGCTTTCTGAACAGTACAGGCATGAGAAAATACATCAGCAGTACTGCGGGCAGAAAGCCAAAAAGGAAGGTCGTACTTGAAAAAAGCATTAACCGATTATCTCCTTAGCCTTTGCGCTGTCGCCTGATACGCAGTAGAATACATAATCGCCCTTTACGATAAGCACAGCGTCGTCAAGCTTGGGTGCCTGCTCGGGCTTATAATCGGTGAAGGTTGACTTCTGGTTAGCAAGTCTTATAGTAAGGCTTCCCTCGATGGCTTCAGTCATATCCTTGTTTGCTTCAAAGCAGGCGATCTCCTCGGGGGTAGCACCTGTTGAGCTTGCATATACCTTTGCAGACTTGTAAGCATCGGGTGAAACGCCCATTATCTTTTCGATCTTATCTGCATCAAATTCGATGAGGCTGTCCTCATAGGAGATATCGCTCTTCAGCTGATCTGCTATAGCTTTAACATCTATGTTCTCGACAGTTTCTGTCTTCGCTTTATCTCCGCCCTTATCGCTGTCTTCCTTTTTGCCGCAGGAAGCGCAGGCGCAGGTAACTGTCATAGCTGCAAGAATGATACATACTGTTTTTTTGATATTCATTTTACTCACCTTATCCTTTTAATCTTATATTCATACCATCAGGTATTGTCTATTATGAAATTCTGCCAGTACAGGCAATAGTCGGCGGTCATGTGTATACCGTCGGGAGAAGCTTCCTCGGGGAGGTAGCCGTTTTCATCCGCAACCGCAGGAGAGCAGTCCAGATAATGCAGACCCAGTTCGCCTGCCACTTTTTCTATCGAAGCGGTGAATGTGCGGGCGTTCTCGTTATTTACGGCATCGCCGTCCTGATCCTGGGATTCTGCAAGAGGAAGTATACCTATCAGGTATATCTCCGCATTGGGCTGATAGCTTTGGATAGTCTTTACCATCTCGGTATAGTGTTCCTCAAAGGTATCGACATAAGGCCAGCCCATCTCGTTGGTGCCAAAGCTTATGAAAACTCTGCCGAACTGACGGGTGCTTAACGCTTGCTGGAGAGTACCCACCGAACCGTCGCCCTGTGCTATCTCGGCAGAGGTCAGTACGGTATCGATATTCAAACCGACTGCGCACAGGAAAGTCGCCTGGGGCTTATCGGTGCTGTTCATCATGCCGACTGTACGGCTGTCACCGATAAACACTGCATCACCGAGGTCATCGGCTGTATCTTTTGCTACAGCATATGGGTGTTCGCCATCTGAAATATCGGGCGCATTGGAACTTGTTTCCTCTGTAACAGAGCTTTCGGGCTCGGCTTCTGAGGAGTCCGTTTCCTCCGGTTTCGCTTCATGCGAGGTTATTTCAATTTTAGGCGCAGTTTTTTCAGCCTTGGTGTCAACGGCGGGTTTGTGTGCTTCTTTCACGGCTGCAAACACCGACCAGCACACAGTAAACAGCATACACCCAAGACACAGGGCTGTGACCATATTCTGCTGCGCTTTTACGCGCCTTTTTCTGATAACCGAATTACTTTCCATCTTTCATTTCCTCTAAACACAACTAGATAAGTATATCATACCATATTTCCGCAATTTTTGCAAGTATATTATTGAAATTTAGTATCATTATCCCCCGATTTCTCCGCGCTATACAAAAGGCGGATAGATGACTCTATCCGCCTTGTTTAAAATTATATCCCAAATTCAATTTCGTTTGCTATATCCTGATCCTGCAGGGGCTGTTAATTATAGAGATCCCCTGTGATAGTCCAGTAAACCTCAAGATCTGTAACATCAAGGTTGTCGATATTTTCCGCTCCGTTAAGGAACAAGGGTACTTTATAGCCTATACAGCTGCCGTATTTCAAATCGGGATCGCCGTTTTCATCGACCCATTCTTCATAGAATTCTGCGGCAAGAAAGCCGTCGGGGTCATCGACGATATCATCAAGGAAGGATTCAAAAGGCATATCGGTGGCATAGAACTCGCAGTCAAAAGCATCGACCATTTTCACATTGTCTGTAGCGGAATCCACAAAATAAAGCCTGCCAAGCCAGTCATAGCCGAAAAATGCAAGCTCCTCTTTCAGTGCGGGAAAGACTTCTCTGAATATTTTCTGCCACTTTTTAACGTCCTCTTTCCTGAAAAAAGTGAACAGTCCGTCCAAAAAGCTGTTGCCCGCCGCAATTTCGAGTAATTCTTCTTTGTCTGCACAGGAGGTCGCGCCGACCTTCTCGGATGTGCCCAATATCTTTTCAAACATTTTTCAAGTACTCTCCATTGTATTATTTCGATGCGATAAACTCAGGTCTTTGCTTTTTGAAAAACGATGTTTCAGTCCAGCATTTCATGCAGCTTGATCGCAAGCTTGGATACGGGCAGTCCAACAACGTTGAAGAAATCGCCCTCGATCTTATCCACGAGAAGCGTTCCCTCGCCCTGTATGCCGTAAGCGCCAGCCTTATCCATCGGTTCGCCCGTATTGATATAATCCTCTATCTCCTCATCGGTAAGATCTTTGAACCAGACCTTTGTAGTTTCGGTAAAGGTATCGGTATGACCCTTATAGCTGATGGATACTCCTGTATCTACGGTATGCATACGTCCCGAAAGAAGTCTGAGCATACGCGCCGCATCTTCTTTGTCCTTGGGTTTTCCAAGTATCTCGCCGTCAGCGGTGGTAACTACAGTATCACAGCCGATAACGACAGCTTTCTGATATACATCGGCAATGCACTTGCACTTCTGGAATGACAGAAAACCGGGAACATCGCACGCACTCAGTGCCTCGGGGACTGCTTCTCCGCAGTCGGCGGGTATCACCCTGAATGACGGACATATAAGCTGCATAAGCTCTTTTCTTCTCGGTGATGCTGATGCAAGTATCACATCATATTCCATCATCAGATTTTTGATATTCAAACTTAATAACCCCCATTTTGGTCATACGACCAGTCTGTGCTGTTATCGTAGTAGCCACCGTTATCATAACCGCCGTTATCGTAGGTGGCATCAGATGTATAGGTCGTATCCGAAGACCACTGATCATCGGAAGCGGAATAATCCGACCACTGCGAAGTGCCATCGCTGTAACCGTAATCGGTCTGCGGTGCGGTATAGCCTGTATTGTCATCAGCAGCCGCGGTATTTGTATTCGTGGTATCGCTGCTGTTGTCCTTCGGCGGTTCCTCCGAGCCTTCTGCAGGCTTGGAGAGTTCCAGCTTAGCGTCAACATAGTAGTGGGTCAGTATCTGGTCATATGTCCAGCCGTTCTCGGCGTAGTAATGTGCGCCCCACTGTGACATACCGACACCGTGTCCCCAGCCGCAGGAGGTGAATGTGAATTCGCCGTCCTTATACTTTATGGTGATGGCATTGGATTTAAGACCCATCATATTACAGAGCTGGTTGCCTGTGAGCTTGCAGTTATCTCTGCCGTCGATAGTGACGGTATCGATATAAACCACGCTGTATGCTCTGTCGATAGTGAACCACTTGGTCTGATCCTCCGAGAGAGTGATGCCGAAGCGACCCTCAAGCATGGACTTGACCTGTGATCTGGTATATGTCTTTTCGATGCCCCAGTTTACGTCCTGGTCATCGAATTCGCTTTCAACGCATTTAAGGTAGGGATAATCCATGCTCCAGATATCGCCTGCGGTAGTAGTATAACCCGCACTTGAAGCTGAATACACAGCATTGATTATCTCGCCGTCATAGTGCATAGCCTGACCTTCAACGGATTCGACTATGCTCTCCAGCTTGGAGGAATAGCCGTATCTGAGACCTATGGTAGGTGTCAGACCGTGCTCCTGATTGAATCTCAGGTGAGAATATGCAGCGACTATCTGCGCTTTTATCGCATCGTCGTCCCACGAATCACCTATCTCGTTATTGACCATCAGGCAGAGAAGTTCATGACCGTTCATAACAACGGTAGAGCCTGAATTTTCATCATGCACCCTGAAATACTCGCCTGCCACGCTTCTGGTAGCGGTGAGCTTCTGTGGAGCTGCCTTTTCGGGATAATAGATAAGCGTATCCTGTTCGGGGAAAGGCACCGTGAAATCGTCGGGGTCGGTGATAGCGGGGCTGTTGACCTTGAATCCCTTGCACTTTGTTTCGGCAGCCGACATATCGTAATCACTTATGGCTGCTTTTTTATACTTGGGGAAAGTCATCTTTTTTACAGTAGGCTCAGCTTCTGCCTTTTTAGTCTCCTGCTTGGGTTCAGCCGCAGGAATTGTCTTTTTCTCGACAGGCTTAGGGGCAGGTTTTTCTGCTTTCTGTACCACGGCAGATCTTACGGTCTCTTTCGCTTCTACCCTTTTTGCGGGGTTGAAAGCGCTGTCAGTCAGCATCAGCAGTCCGCAGCCGCCTGTGACGGCAACGCCTGTTACAAGCATTCTGATATGTGCCGCAAGCTGTCTTCCGACAGATGCCTTGCTGTTATTTTCGTCTTTAGTCTTGCTCATCACAAAATTACCTCAAACGTTTAAGATTCGTTGTTTAGGGCTAAAAGCCCACACTGTATAGTTTACCAAATAAAGAGAAAAAGTCAAGACAAAACTCATGTCTGCCCTGACTTTTCGTATGTCTTACCAAATGCTGCACAAAAACTGTTCAGAGCCGTTATGCACTTTACCAGTTCTTGAAATACCTCTGACCATCGACTTCGAGGCAGAACTGCAGGGTCTCAAACCATGCTGAGGTAGCACCGCCGCAATATCTGGGAGCGTAGTAGTAAGTAGCACCGTTGGTGTTATCTTCACCCTGAAGTGCCCTTAACGCGCAGTCTCTTGTGTTCTGCGTGGGTACTGTAGTTCCGTAGTAGTAGCCGTAGATAGCATCAAACTGTTCGGGAGCTGTGAGCACTGCCGAGATAGTGTCCGGGAACTGGCTCGATTTTACCCTGTTGATGATAACGTTAGCAACTGCGATCTTGCTCGCTTCGGAACAATTGCCTACTTCGCCCTGAAGAACGTAGCACAGCATCTCGAATTCATCATCGGTATAACTGATGACGGTGTTTTTGCTGTCCTTGTCTTCAAGCTTGATAACGGTCTTATCCTCTTTTTCGTCGGACTCCTTGTCCTTCTTTTCCTCGGTCTTTTTGCTGTCGGGGGTCTTACCCGTAAAGTACTCAGCCATCGCATAGCCCTTTATCTCGCCATGTCTTACCGAATACCACACACCGTCATCGGTGCATCCGTCAACAACGACCCTTGTGTCTGTGTCGAGTACTTCAAGTGCTTCCGCGCTTTTGCTGGGTTCTGCCCTGAGATTTACGGGCGACTCAACATAAAGGAAGGTCTTGGAAATACTTTTGACCTTGTTTTTGGTTTTCTGTTCGGTCTCAGCCTTGACCGATTCTTTGCTTGTCTTTTTCTCCGTGGCTGATGTTGTCGTCTCAGTTCGGGAAGAGCTTGTCTTTTTGCCTGCTTCCGTTACCGCAGTGGTCTCGGGAGCGGAAACTTCTCCGAACTCATACTCGTTGATACTCGCCTTTCTCCATGTGACGGTATCCAGTGCGGTATACGCACCCTCATCTCTCGCTGTGTCGGTGGTGTTTACATTCGCAGCCTTTGTTTCTCTGCCGATCTCTGCTTCTGCTCCTGCATTTCTGCCAAGCAGTCCGCATACGCTTATTGTACCTACAGTAAGTACGCACAGTGCGCTGCTTCCAAGCAAAGTTCCGACCTTTCTCACGGACGGCTTCGCGGAATTCCGTTTAGCAGCCCTTGATCTTTTCTGCTTCATTTCTATCACATTACCTTTCCGGGAGCCCCTTGCGAGACTTCCTGTCCGCAGCCGTGAGAGATGCTGCGGAGCTTTATATTTTATACACCGGCGAATCCGATGTAATAAGCATAAAGCAAGTGATGACCTCCGTCATCAGTATTCCCAGCCTTTATAGACTGTTTTGTTCCCGTAGATATCTTTCCATATCTTCGGGAAGTAGATATCCTTGTCCGCTCTTTCCTTGTAGGAAGCTTTTATAGCGTCGATATCATCATCGGGTGTCAGCTTCTTAGCGACTATTACCCATCTTACTCCTTCCTCCACAAGCTTTGAACAGGTGGAGAGGGTTATATACTTATCGTCTTCGGTACACTTAATATCGCTTGAGTACCATGACCTCCTTGTAATCTCGTCATACCATTCATCGAACCTGTACTGTTCGTCGTTGAAATCTCTGTAGCCTATGTATTCCCAGAGATCGCCGTTATCGTCTTTTGCATCGGTATTTATCATGAAGCAGCTGACGATGGCGTATTTGCACTTGCTCTCGTATATCGAGTTGAACTCGATCACCGCGTGGTCCTTCAGGAAATCCGCGCCCTGTTCGTATTCGGACAGGTGAGTGAAGCTTGTGCCCAGCCAGCCCATATGGTGGCCGAATATCGTGATATTATCGGACTGTCGCTCTTTGCTGATAATACTCCATGAGTCAGCAAAAATACTGCCCGATTCATAGTAGTTACCATCAATATCTTTGTAAAGATACTCGTCATTGTTCTTGCCCTGAAGAACAGGGAAGCTCATAAATGCATCTCCATCGGAGTCCTTGAATCCGGGTATCTTTATCCAGCCCACAACATCATCATTGCGGTCTAAAAGCTTTTTATCCTTGACCCATTTCTGTACCTCACGCTTTTTGTAAGATTCATCGGGGTCTGCAATATCTATATCATCGCTGCCTGTATTTGCCTCATAGTCCACATTTTCATCGAACTTTGGCTCATACTGTTCAACGAGACCGTGCGCTCGCGATCTTTCTCCGTTTGTGGTGTTAAGGTAGCTTTTCAGCTGACCCAGTGATACGCAGAAAAGTCCTACCGAAGCTATAAAAACTATCTTGCGGACTACCTCGCTGCTTTTATCGCCTTTCCAGGGGATAAAGTATCGTATCACACCACCGGTATTATTAGATCCTTCGTTATCGTTAAAATTTGCTGATCCTCTTGCCATTGCCATTTTATCATTACTCCTCGACTTTCAGGGTCATACCCTCTGTCAAGTCTTTTTGCTGATCTGTTGTTAGTTGTTATTTATTTTTAGTATTCCCAGCCCTGGTATATCTTTTTGCTTCCGTAATGGTCTCGCCAGTACTTGGGGTAATATATCTCTTTATCGGGTCTTTCCTTATAGGATTTTACGATATGGTCGATATTGTCCTCGGCTGTAAGCTTCTTCGCAACTATTACCCATCTGAGGTCTTTCAGAAGCTTTGAACAGGTGGAGAGAGTGATGTACTTATCATCCTCGGTACACTTGATATCGCTTGAATACCAGGATCTTTTGCTCACCTGATCGTACCAGTCCTCAAACTTATTGTCATCATCATTGAAGTCCCGGCAGAGAACATAATACCATGCATCGCCGCCGTCATCCTCGGGCTCAGTGTTTATCGCAAAACAGCTGATTATCGCATATCTGCGTCCGCTTTCATATATGGAATTAAACTCGATTATAGGATACTTTTTCAGGAAGTCCACACCCTGTTCGTACTCGGACAGGTGAGTGAAGCTTGTACCCACATAACCCATATGATGACCGAACACAGTAATGTTATCGGTCTGCCCGTTCTCATCCATCACGCTGGCAGAATCGATAAATATGCTGCCCGACTCGTAATACTCTTTATCAAGATTTTTGTAAAGATAGTAATCATTATCCTCGCCCTTCAGAACGGGGAAGTTTATGTACTCCTCACCGCTGTAATCGGTGAAGCCGGGTATCTTTATCCATCCGATAACGTCCTTATTGCGCTTCAGCAATGGTTTCGCCCAATCCTGAAGCTTCAGCTTCTGCGCAGATGCCTCGGGGTTCGATGCATCGTAATCATCGCCGCCGTTATTTGCATCGTAGTTGACGTTATCATCGAACTTGGGTTCGTACTCAACCACAACTTTCTGTATATAGGACTTCTGCTTTTCACGGCTGGCGCCCAGATAATCACTCAGTTCGTTCAGCGACATCGAAAAGAGTACTATCGATGCACAGAACGCGACTTTTCGGACTATCTCGTTAGCTTTATCACCTTTCCATGGGATAAAGTACTTTACAAACCGCAGAAAGAAATTTGAATCATCTCTCTCTTTAAGATTTGCAGTCTCATTAAACATTGCCATCGTTATGATCTCCTTGACTTATCTGTATGCCGCAAAGCTCGCATATCATCTGCATAGTTTTCAGCACAGTTAACCTTCTTATTGATCCTCTGTCAAGTTTTTCATACTCTTCATACAACTTCAGCACCCGCGACAATTCCTTGTCTTTGTACCTTACCGAAACGTATACCGTTCCGACAGGTTTTTCTTCGGTGCCTCCCGAGGGTCCGGCAAGACCCGTTATGCCCACAGCGCAGTCAGTACCAAAGAGTGCCATGGCACCTTTGCTCATCTCACTTGCTACCTCGGAAGAATAGACAGTGAATTTTTCCAGCGTTTCTTTCTTAACGCCGAGAACTTTCATCTTTATATCCTCGGTATAGGTGCAGACGCCGCCTTTGAACATTGCAGACGCCCCCGACACTGCGGTGATATATTCAGCCACCATTCCGCCTGTACAGCTCTCGGCTGTTGACATAGTGACCGAATTCTTTATCATATATTTTACTACACTCGCTGTAACAATGTCAATAGTTTCTGTTACCACTTTGTAGTCTTCCGCAAAATTCATCAACATCCTCCCGCCTTTTCCTGACACATCACACAAAAAATAGACCCTATTTTTGAACTCCATGTAAATTTAGTGAACATATCTTACTAAAAAATCAAGGGTTTTTCCGCCGCTTTTGTTACGCTTCTGTTACATACCTTCGACATAAGTGTTTGATTTTTCGGACATTTAACACATTCAAAACTTCGGAAAATCGGGATATGAACATAGTTGATCACCTGTTTTTCACAATAAGAAAGTACCGAATTTTGTACGCAAAAATTAAAATTTGGAAACATTGTAACCATTGTGTAACCAAATTTACCAATTGTAACATCGTACAAATTGAGATATTTTCTGTACAGTTGCCGTCATCAGACGCATATGAAAATATGAAACAAAAGTATGTCAGATATCCGCCCTTGTACGTTATCTGTTTTTGATGAGAGTAACGCTGGTGTTCTCGACTGCCTTCTGTATATAAGGCTCAAAATCGAAGCTTGCCTGCGCCTTTTCCACCTCAGCAAGAGAGGGTCTTGTCTTGGGGTGCTTGGGTGTAAATACGGTGCAGCAGTCCTCATAAGGCAGTATGGAAGTCTCAAAAGTGCCGATCTTACGTGCGATCTCAACTATCTCGGATTTATCCATACCTATGCAGGGTCTGAACACGGGCATACGGCAGGCTGCATCGGTGCACACCATCGCATACATTGTCTGGCTTGCCACCTGTCCAAGACTCTCGCCAGTAACAAGCGCCTGAATATCGCCGTCCTTTTCGCATATACGCTGTGCGATCTCCATCATAAGGCGACGCATGAGTATTGTGAAAAGCTCCTCAGGACAGTTGTCTCTCAGCAGTTCCTGTATCTCGGTAAAGGGCACGCAGAAGAACTTAACATCTCCGCAGTAAGCAGTCATAAGCTTTGCAAGTGTTTCAACTTTCATCCTCGCTCTGTCAGAGGTGTAAGGCGGAGCCTCAAAGTGAATAGCTTCCACAACCGCACCGCGACGAGCCATCATATAGCCTGCAACAGGGGAATCTATACCGCCCGAAAGCAGCAGCATAGCACGTCCGCTTGAACCTACGGGGATTCCGCCTGCGCCGTCAACGGGGTCGGAATGAACATAAGCATAATCCTCACGAACTTCAACGGTAACAGTTATCTCGGGATCATGCACATCGACTTCCAGATGGGGGAATCTGTCCAGTATAGCCCCACCAAGTTCGGAACATATCTCGGGCGACTTTTGAGGGAACTTTTTATCGGCACGTCTTGCGTTTACCTTGAAAGTTCTTGCGCCCTCCAGCACTTCAGCAAGATATTCGGGCGCCTGTTCGCATATTGCTTTCAGGTCTTTTTCGATAGCGCCGCTTCTGCAAAGCTTTACTATGCCGAATACTTTGGAAAGTCTGGTCTCAAACTCGTCAACATCGGGATTCTCTCCCAAAGGTTCAACGTACAGAGTTGACTGCGATTTAGTTACTCTGAACTCTCCCGCACTAGCCAGTCTGCGCTTTATCGTTTTGACCATCATGCTCTCAAAAGTGCTTTTGTTAAGACCCTTGAGGGCTATCTCGCCATACTTGCAAAGAATTATTTCCTTCATTATAACCGCTCCTCCGTTTATTTTTTGTCAGTAACTGTCGGCTGTATCCGATAATTTATCGACTTCTTCCGACGATTCTCTTATATATTAATATGGTATAAAACGTCCGTTCATATCACTTCAGCCTTGCCAGTTCGCTTTGTGCAGCTGAGATACCTTCCATCAGACCGTGCAGGTCTTCTTCGGTGGTATCGGGCGAAAAGCTGATGCGAAGGGTGGTATCCATAGCCTGTACAGGTATTCTGAACTCAGCAAGAACGCCGCTCTTTTTGCCCTTTGAACAAGCCGAACCACTTGAAACAAATATCCCGCGCTTTTCAAGATAATGCAGAAGTACTTCGGATTTAAGACCATCTACCGTTATGCTTGTAACATAAGGAGATTTTTCTCCGCGAAAGTTAATGCCTATCCCGCCGTTCTTTTCACAGAGTTCAAACAGCAGAGATTCCAGCTTTTTGGCATTTTCCAGTCTTTCGGCGACATTTTTCGAGTAATGCTTTACCGCTTCTCCGAAGCCGCAAATCAGCGGAACAGACTCCGTTCCCGAACGCATATTTTTCTCCTGACCGCCGCCCATCAGCAGTGCGGGTATGTGCAGACCCTTGCGGATATACAAAGCACCTACCCCTTTAGGACCGCAAATTTTGTGGGCACTAAGTGAGATAAGATCAGCACCCAGGGTCTTAGTCTTTATCGGCAGTTTCATATAACCCTGAACGCAGTCGCAATGAGTGATGACCTTCGGAAAACGCCTGTGTATCGCATTGAAAGCCTTGCTCACAGGGAGAACCGCACCCGTTTCATTGTTGACCAGCATCATGCTGACAAGGAATGTGTCCTCATTTACAGCATCTGCCACAGCTTCTGCGGATATTATTCCGTTTTCGTCAGGCGATATGCGTATTACCTCGCAGCCAAGGCGTTCCAGCTCATCTATGGGGCGTGCTGTAGCGGGGTGTTCGATCGTTGTGGTGACCACCCTGTGTTTGCGCTTACCCTGAGATTTATATGCGCCAAAAATTGCGGTGTTACTGCTCTCGGTAGCCCCCGATGTGAAGAATATCTCCTCAGCAAGACACCCCAGACTTTCGGCTATCACTGTCCTCGCGTCAGTCACCAGTAGCTCGGCATCAAGTCCGCATCGGTGCAGTGATGACGGGTTACCGTACACCTCCAGCCCTTTCATCACCCCTGCTTTTGCGGCTTCACAGGGCTTTGTGGTAGCGGCATTATCAAGATATATCAAAACTTTCAGTCCTTTCTGATTTGATAGCATAAATTATATTATAACATATTTCATTCCGGATTTCAACCTGATAGTATGAACAGATCGTCTTTCATATGTACGCGGAACATTCATTTTCGTGTGATTTTCGGTTTAAAAACTATTGACAGCTTATCATACAAATGTTATAATGATAGAGGTTGGGCGCCTATACGGCGAAATAGATAGATCTTGGGGTGTAATATAATGGAAAACAAGGAACTTTTGGAGCTTGCCATCGAAGCTGCGCAGAATTCCTACTGCGCGTATTCGGGTTTCTCGGTAGGGGCAGCACTTCTTACCGAGGACGGCAGGATATTCACAGGCTGCAACGTTGAAAACAGCTCGTTTTCACTGACAATCTGCGCTGAAAGAACAGCGATATTCAAGGCAGTGTCCGAGGGCTGCAAAAAATTCAAAGCAATAGCCATCGTCGGTGGTGCGGAGGGCAATTTCAGCCACCCATGCTGCCCCTGCGGTGCTTGCCTGCAGGTTATGAGCGAATTCTGCGATGATGATTTCTCTATCATACTGACAAACGGAGAATTCACACTCGGTGAATTCCTGCCCATGCGCTTTGAACTTAACTGAACAGATATACGAAATGTACAGGACTTCGCTGTGTGCGAAGTCCTGTTTCTTTTTTCCAAAACGCACCTGCACAAAAAGGACGGAGAGCACCTGACTCTCCGCCCGTATATTCATCTTTTGCGATTTGTGGATCAGTACATACCGCCCATTCCGCCTGCGCCTGCTGCGGCTGCTGCCATAGCTGCGTCAGCTGCGGGATCCTTCTTGTCAGCTACAAGGCTCTCGGTAGTCAGTACCATTGCTGCTACGGAAGCTGCGTTCTGGAGTGCGCTTCTTGTAACCTTGGTAGGATCAACGATACCTGCGGGTATCATATCAACATACTCATCAGAGTATGCATTGTAGCCGTAGCCTACCTTGCCCGAACGAACGATGTTATCTATGATAACGCTGCCCTCTTCGCCTGCATTTGCAGCGATCTGTCTCAGAGGCTCTTCAAGTGCCTTGTATACGATCTGAGCGCCTGTCTTTTCGTCGCCCTCAAGGCCTTCAACAAGCTCCTTAACCTTAGGCATAGCATTGATGAGTGCTGTGCCGCCGCCTGCTACGATCCCCTCTTCAACAGCTGCCTTTGTAGCTGCCAGAGCATCTTCGATACGCATCTTCTTTTCCTTCATCTCGACCTCGGTAGCAGCACCGACCTTGATAACTGCAACACCGCCGGAAAGCTTAGCCAGTCTTTCCTGAAGCTTCTCTCTGTCAAAATCGGAAGTTGTGGTCTCGATCTGGCCCTTGATCTGGTGAATACGAGCCTTGATATTCTCGCTCTCGCCTGCGCCGCCAACGATGATGGTGTTCTCCTTCTGAACAACGATCTGTCTTGCAGAACCCAGCTGTTCAAGAGTAGCTTCGCTCAGCTCCATGCCAAGCTCGGTGGAGATTACTTCGCCGCCTGTCAGGATAGCGATATCCTGGAGCATTTCCTTTCTTCTGTCGCCGAAGCCGGGAGCCTTTACAGCAACACAAGTGAAGATTCCTCTCAGCTTGTTGAGTATCAGTGAGCTCAGAGCCTCGCCCTCAACGTCTTCAGCGATGATGAGGAGCTTCTTGCCCATCTTTACGATCTGCTCCAGCAGAGGGAGTATATCCTGCATATTGCCGATCTTCTTATCTGTGATAAGAACGAGAGCGTCATCGAGAACTGCTTCCATCTTATCGGTATCTGTTACCATGTAAGGGCTGAGGTATCCTCTGTCGAACTGCATACCCTCAACAACCTCGCTGTAAGTCTCAGCTGTCTTGGACTCTTCCAGAGTGATAACGCCGTCAGCAGTTACCTTCTCCATAGCCTCAGCGATCAGCTGACCGATGGTATCATCAGCAGCAGAAACTGCACCGACTCTTGCGATATCCTTGCTGCCCTCGATCTTCTTGGAGTTAGCGATGATAGCTTCAACAGCGGTCTCAACTGCCTTAGCCATACCCTTCTTCAGGATCATAGGATTAGCTCCTGCAGCGATGTTCTTCATGCCCTCGCGTACCAGCGCCTGAGCAAGCAGAGTTGCGGTTGTGGTACCGTCACCTGCTGCGTCATTGGTCTTTGTAGCAACTTCCTTTACCAGCTGAGCGCCCATATTCTCGAAAGCGTCTTCCAGCTCGATCTCCTTTGCGATTGTAACGCCGTCGTTTGTGATGAGTGGAGCGCCGTACTTCTTATCGAGAACTACATTTCTGCCCTTGGGTCCCAGTGTTATCTTAACGGTATCAGCCAGCTGGTCGATACCTGCCTGCAGTGCTTTTCTGGCTTCTTCGCCGTAAATGATCTGCTTTGCCATTGTAAATTACCTCCGTTTTGATAATTCATAATTCATAATTCATAATTCATAATTTTTGCGGAAGACTAATGCTTACTGTTAGCTATGAAGAATGATATGAACTATGGTAATTGTAATATTTATCTATACCTGATGTACCTGTGCAATTATTCAACTACTGCCAGAACGTCCTCCATTTTAAGAATGGTATATTCCTGTCCGTCAACCTTGACATCTGTGCCGCTGTACTTGCTTACCAGCACTTTGTCGCCGACCTTGACATTCATCTCAACGTCCTTCTTGCCGGGACCTACTGCTACTACCTCAGCTACCTGGGGCTTTTCCTTGGCAGCGCCTGCAAGTATGATACCGCTTGCTGTAGTCTCCTCAGCCTCGGTCATCTTTATAACGACTCTGTCCATAAGGGGTTTGATATTCATTATAATTTCCTCCTCGTATATATAGAATTATATGTTGCAAAATGTTGTTTTAGCACTCTTTGTATCCGAGTGCTAAGTATATTGTACCACGATTTTTATAAATTGCAATACGTCTACCCGATTTTTGTAGATTTGCACAAATAGAGGTCTGTGTATACCATGAAAATTGTGTTAGTATGTGTCTGTTATTTTATGAAGTTTTATGTTATAATTACTATAATTAGTAATGTGATAAAAATCATCTGTTGTAGACTTTGTGATTATTCTTTGAATATTTCTGTTCTCGTTGCATTTAATTTATAAGATGTTCACAAAAAATTAGTACTGAGTTCACAAAAGTTGATTGTAAATTTGTTATACTGTAATTACTAATTTATCATTTAAATTATATTGCTATCCCCTCAAAGGGACAGCATAAAATTAATAGCTTGCAGTCCGGGTGTGGCTGAGGCGACGAAAGGAAGATGAATATGTCACTGGGAAGAGTCTTGGTAGTTGATGATGATAAGAATATCTGCGAGCTGCTGCGTCTTTATCTGGAAAAGGACGGATATGGCGTTATCCTGGCTCACGACGGTGAAGAAGCGGTCGTAAAATTCAATGCGCTGAAGCCCGATATCATTCTGCTTGATATCATGCTGCCCGGCATCGACGGCTGGCAGGTATGCCGTGAGATCAGAAAGAAGTCAAACGTTCCGATCATTATGATAACAGCTAAGGTAGAGACCTTTGATAAGGTACTGGGTCTTGAGCTCGGTGCTGACGATTATATCGTCAAGCCATTTGATACCAAAGAGGTTATCGCGAGGATCAAGGCAGTTTACAGAAGAGTTGGTCAGTCCTCTGCAGAGAGCGAGATCAAGGAAGTCAAGTATGACAAGCTTTCTGTAAATATGACAAGATATGAGCTGAGAGTTAACGGTCAGGTAATGGATACTCCCCCGAAGGAGCTGGAACTGCTGTTCCATCTGGCATCGAACCCCAACAGAGTTTATACCAGAGATCAGCTTCTTGACGAAGTATGGGGCTTTGAGTACTATGGTGACTCGAGAACTATCGACGTTCATGTAAAGAGACTTCGTGAAAAGCTTGAGGGCGTTTCCGACAAGTGGGCACTGAAAACTGTTTGGGGCGTAGGCTACAAGTTTGAAGTTTCCGAAAACAACAATGAATAACGGCAAAAGTATATTTACAAGGTACTTTGCGATTTGCTCAGCAGTAATACTGATAAGCTTTTGTTGCTTAGGAACAGTATTACTGCTTGTTTCTTCAAGGTACTTCTTAGATGAAAAAAAGAGCCTCATGCTGAAAGATGCCAGGGCTCTTGCTTCATATACGCAGGAAAAAATGCTGGAGCAGCCTGACAGATGGCGTGAAGATGTGGCAGCGGAGATGAAGACCTATGCCATAGGCAGCAACTCCGATTATCTGCTGTGCAGTGATGATGGATATGTAGTGGCGGCTACCGGCGGCGAAGTCGAAAACATCGACCCCGAACTGCTGATAAAATTCAATGGTACTACTACATACTCCTATGACGACCTAAACGGCGAACTTGACGAGGTCTGCCATATCACGGGCGATTCCTTTTCCGCCAACGGTCCGAGGTACTATGTGCTGGCATACTCGCCAAAATCACAGCAGGACAACTACACCAAAAACATCATGGAGATATTCATGGTCAGTGCGATAGCCGTACTGCTGGTAGTAATGTTCCTGGTGTATTTCGCTACGCTGAAGCTGACAGAGCCTATCACCGAAGTCGCAGAGATAGCCAAAAAGCTTGGTAACGGCGATTTCTCGGTAACACTCCCCGAGTATACCACCAAGGAGTTCAATGAACTCTCCATAGCCTTCAACGAAATGGCTGCCAACCTGAAAAGCTATGATACCATGCGTAACAGCTTTCTGGCAAACGTTTCACATGAGCTCAGGACACCGATGACTTCCATAGGCGGCTTTGTAGACGGCATACTTGACGGCACTATACCGAAATCACAGCAGAATTACTATATGAGGATAATCTCCTCCGAGGTCGGAAGACTTACCCGTCTTGTAAAGAGTATGCTGAACCTTGCCAAAATAGAAGCAGGAGAGCTTGAACCCAACAAGACTTCTTTCCCTGTGACCGAGCCGATACTAGATACCCTGCTGACCTTTGAGCCGAGGATAGATGAGAAAAACATCGATATCCGCGGACTTGATGTGCAGAGGATAAATATGTACGCCGATATCGACCTTATACATCAGGTGATGTACAACCTTATCGAAAACGCCATAAAGTTTGTGGATAAGGGCGGCTATATCGAATTCTCATTCGAGGACGGAGAGGATGCTACTTCCGTTTCCATAAGGAACAGCGGCGAGGGTCTGGCTGAAGACGAGCTTCCGCTGGTATTCGACAGATTCTACAAAACAGATAAATCCCGAGGCATACACGCTCAGGGTCTGGGGCTGGGACTTAATATCGCACGCTCCATAGTCGAGATACACGGCGGCAAGATAATGGTAAAGAGCCTTAAAGGCGAGTATACCGAATTCACCTTTACCATACCCAAAGCCGAGAAAAACGAGGAATGATGAACGTCAGAGGACTGCTGTTCGCGGCAGTCCCCTTTTTACAAATAAAAGAGAGGTGATAACCTGATGGATCTTGAGAAAGACCTCACCGAGAACACCCAAGGCGAGACCACCGATGAGGACATTACCGATGCCGCAGAAAAGCTCGCCAAGGATGCATCGAACAGCTGGGACTACAGCATAAAATATTTCAATATGCCCAAGGGGGCAGTTGAAAATGATGAGATAGTTGACGGAGATTTCTGGCGCGGCATAACACTGCCCGATATCGAGGAAAAGCCGCGAAGCAAAGGTATTGCAAAGCGTGTTGTACTGAATACGCTGTTTGCCGTGATATTTCTGGGCACAGGTTTCCTTATCGCCTGCGTGAGCGCAAGGGGAAAGGGCGTGGTATCAAACCTCGTCACAGGCGGCAAACATATGACTTTCAATATGAAAGTCGCCGACAGACCCGAAGTCGGTGATGAACTGAAAGACGAAATGGGCAGATACACCGCTCAGGGCATTGCAGAAGTCTGCGGGCCTTCGGTAGTATCCCTGGATATATTCACCGAGCAGAGCACGATAATGCCATCGGGCAAGGGCAGCGGCATAATCCTAAGTACCGATGGATACATTGTATCCAATGCCCATGTTATCGACAAAGCCAAAAACGGTATAAAAGCCGTACTGAGCGACGGCAGGGAGTACGCGGCGGAAGTAATAGGCTCCGACCCGCGGACGGATATCGCAGTTATAAAGATACCCGCCACCGACCTTCAGCCCGCTGAATTCGGAAATTCCGATCAGGTAAAGCTCGGCGAGGACGTTGTATGCATAGGCACTCCCGCAGGATACAGACACTCGATAACAAAGGGTGTGGTATCGGGCACTGACAGAAGAGTTATCCCCGAAAATTCCACAGCAGGTGTCAGCTGCCTTCAGGTAGATGCAGCTATAAATCCCGGAAATTCGGGCGGCGCAATGTTCAATATGTGGGGACAGGTCATCGGTATAACCTCATCGAAGCTTGCTTCCATCGACTATGAGGGCATAGGCTTCGCCATAACCACAAACGAGGCAAAATCCGTGATAGAAGACCTTATGGAAACAGGCACTGTAAAGGGCAAGGCGCGTATGGGTATCGTGTTTGTGCAGATATCCGAAGCAACAGCCGAACTGACAAATTCTACCCCCGGTCTCAGCGTGCAGAGCATAGCCCCCGAATGTGATGTTGCCAATACCGACCTTCAGCCCGGCGACCTTATAACGCACATCAACGGCACATATGTGAACGATATCGAAGATGTTCCTACTTTTGTCAGAAATATGGAACCCGGCGATGATGTGACCTGCCATGTCATAAGAAAGACAGGCGATAAGGAAACGGAATTTGATATAACATTCAAGCTGATGGACGACAGAAATACTCTGGCAGAGGATACCGACGAATAACAGACAGCCCGTAAACGCCCTGAAGCGGCTACGGGCTGTAGCTATGTAGTGAGGAATGCCAAGGAAACAAAGCGCGCGGTCAAGCCTCGCGCTAGCAGGCTTGCGGAAGAGCACACCATCAGCTTTGCTGATGGTGTGCTCTTCCGCAAGCCTTTCACGAAAGGCTTGACCCCAAGCTCGCCTCCTTGGCATTCTATCCCACGAAAGCGTTAAACAAGGTATTGACTTTTTCGGGTGTTTAGTGTATAATATAATAGTCTATTTATATCAATAACAGAAAGTTTCTTTACTGTACAATAAAAAGGTGGCTAGATAAATGGGATTACTTGACAAATTATTCGGCAACTACTCCAAAAAGGAGCTTGCCAAGATCGAACCTATCAAAAATAAGGTGCTGGAGCTCGAGGATAAGTATGCGGCTATGTCCGATACCGAACTGGGCGAACAGACCGCCGTGCTGAGAAAACAGGTCGAAGATGTTTCCGACCTTGACAAAGTTCTGCCCGATGCTCTCGCAGTATGCCGTGAAGCTGCATGGAGAGTTCTGGGCAAAAAGCCTTATCCTGTTCAGATAATCGGTGCTATCGTTCTGCATCAGGGACGTATCGCCGAGATGAAGACAGGTGAAGGTAAAACTCTGGTTGCTTGTCTTGCAGCGTATTCCAACTCGCTTTCGGGCAAGGGCGTACACGTTGTAACAGTCAACGACTATCTGGCTAAGTTCCAGTCAGAGGAAATGGGTAAGGTATTCAACTTCCTGAATACTTCCATCGGCTGTGTACTGTCAGGTATGGATAAGACCGCAAAGAGAGTGGCTTACAACTGTGATATCACATACGGTACGAACTCCGAACTGGGCTTCGATTACCTGCGTGATAACATGGTAATATACAAGAAGGACAAGGTGCAGAGAGAGCACGCTTTCGCTATCGTGGACGAGGTTGACTCTATCCTGATAGACGAAGCAAGAACTCCTCTTATCATATCGGGTCAGGGCGACAAGTCAACCGATCTTTATAATCTGGCTGACAAATTCGCAAAGACCCTGAAGCCCGTTACCGTTATCGAAATGGATGACAAGATCGATAACGACCAGCTGGACGGCGATTACATCATCGACGAGAAGGCTAAGACTGCCACCATCACCAAGAGCGGTGTAAAGAAAGCAGAGAAGGTATTCAACGTTGAAAACCTCATGGACGCTGAGAATATGACTCTGGCACACCACATCAATCAGGCGCTGAAAGCTAACGGCGTTATGAAAGAGGGCGTTGACTATATCGTTCGTGACGGCGAAGTTCTTATCGTTGACGAGTTCACTGGCCGTGTTATGGACGGCAGACGTTTCAACGACGGTCTGCATCAGGCAATCGAGGCTAAGGAAGGCGTTGAAGTCAAGAGAGAATCCAAGACTATCGCTACCATCACATATCAGAACTATTTCAGACTTTACAATAAGCTGTCGGGTATGACAGGTACAGCTCTTACCGAAGAGGACGAGTTCAGAGAGATCTACAAGCTGGACGTTATCGAGATACCTACCAACAAGCCCGTAATCAGAAAAGACCACCCCGATGTTGTATACAAGACCGAGGCAGGCAAGTTCGATGCTGTTATCGACCAGATCGTTGAGTGTCATGAAAAGGGACAGCCTGTACTGGTTGGTACTGTATCCATCGAGAAGTCCGAGCACCTCTCCAAGCTGCTGAAGAAGAAAGGCGTTCCTCATAACGTGCTGAACGCTAAGTATCACGATAAGGAAGCTATGATCGTTGCACAGGCAGGTAAGTTCGGTGCTGTTACCATCGCTACCAACATGGCAGGCCGTGGTACCGATATCACCCTGGGCGGTAACGCTGAGTATCTGTCCCTCGCAGCACTCCAGAAAGAGGGCTACACCGAGGAACAGGCTGTTGAAGCAGCAAGCTACTCCAACACAAATGACGAGGAGATCCTCACCGCAAGAAAGAAGTACAGAGAGCTTTACAAGAAGTTCGATGAAGAGGTAAAGGAAAAGGCTGAAAAGGTAAGAGAGGCTGGCGGTCTCTATATCATCGGTACAGAAAGACACGAGTCCAGACGTATCGATAACCAGCTGAGAGGACGTTCTGGACGTCAGGGCGACCCCGGCGAGAGCACATTCTTCCTCTCCCTTGAAGATGACCTGATGAGAATATTCGGCGGCGATCGTATCACAAGCATGATGGATACCCTCAACGTTGACGAGCATACTCCCATACAGTCCAAGATGCTTTCCAGCGTTATCGAGTCTTCACAGAAGAAGATCGAGGGCAGAAACTTCAATATCAGAAAGAACGTCCTCAACTACGACGACGTTATGAATACTCAGCGTGAGATCATTTACAGCCAGAGGCAGCAGGTTCTCGACGGCGAAGATCTGCACGATTCCATCGAGAAGATGATAGACGACTTCATCGATGACTCTGTAAATATGTATGTTCAGGGCGAGATCGCTGATGACTGGAACCTGGTTGGCCTGAAAGAAAGACTCAACGGTCTGTTCACCACCGAGGACGACTTCAACTATACCCCCGAGGAACTGGATGAAGTATCCCGCGATGAGATCGTAAATACTCTCAAAGACAGAGCTCAGAAACTCTACGATGCAAGAGAGGAAGAACTGGGCGAAGAACTGCTCCACGAGATCGAGAGAGTTTGTCTGCTGAAGGTAGTTGATACCAAGTGGATGGATCACATCGACGATATGGAAGAGCTCAAGAGAGGTATCAGCCTGAGAAGCTACGGTCAGAAGAACCCTGTTGTTGAGTACCGTATGGAAGGTATGGATATGTTCGATGCAATGATCGAATCTATCCGTGAGGATACAGTAAGAATGCTGTTCACCATCAAGGTAAGACAGCAGGTAGCTCCCCAGAGACAGGAAGTGCTCAGACCTATGGAGCATCACAATATGACTATCCGCAACAAGAACAAAGTCGGCAGGAACGATCCCTGTCCCTGCGGAAGCGGCAAGAAGTACAAGGATTGCTGCGGAGCAAACGACTGACAGACTTATAAATAATAATGATGAACAGGACGGCTGATGACCGTCCTGTTTTCGGATATACAATCGATATGACGGAGAGTGAATAATATATGTCAACAGCATTCAAAGGGGCGGATATCCTTCTGCCCAAGGATACGGATATGAACAAGTGGGCAGTAGTTGCCTGTGATCAGTATACCTCTGAACCCGAGTACTGGAACAGAGTTGAAAAATACGTAGGCGATAATAAGAGCGCCTATAACCTGATACTTCCCGAGGTGTACCTTGAACAGCCCGGCGTGGATTACAGGATAGACAAGATACACCGCACCATGAAGGAGTATCTTGAAAAGGGCGTTTTTGAAGAATACAAAGATGCTATGATATATATTGAGCGCATTCAGTCCGATGGCAGAGTAAGGGCAGGTATCATCGGCAGTATCGACCTTGAACAGTACGAGTACTACAAGGGCTCCGAATCTCAGGTAAGGGCAACAGAAGCCACCGTTATCGAGCGTATACCGCCCCGCATCAAGATACGCAAGGGCGCTCCCGTTGAACTCCCCCATATCATGATACTCATTGACGATGCCAAAAAGCGTATCATCGAACCCCTTGCAGATAAGAAGGACGAGTTCACAAAGCTCTACGATTTCGACCTGATGGAGGGCGGCGGACACATCACAGGCTGGCTTCTCGATAAGGAGACAGAAGAGATAGTCGTGAGCCATCTGGAGCAGTTCTCTAAACAGGAAGCTTTTGAGCGCCGCTACGGCATAACAGGCAGACAGCCCCTAACCTACGCTATGGGTGACGGCAACCACTCCCTTGCCACTGCAAAGGAATTCTACGAGACCCTCAAACGCGCAGACCCCTCGGCTGACCTCTCCGACCACCCTGCAAGATACGCTCTTGTCGAGCTGGTAAACCTACATTCTCCTGCCCTTGAATTTGAAGCTATTCACCGTATAGTTACAGAAGTCAACGAAGATGACCTGGTAAAGGCGCTGACAGAAAAGCTCGCCCTCTCCGATGAGGAAAGCGAGCAGAGCTTCATTATCGTTCAGAACGGCGAGGAGAAAAAGGTATTTGTCCATGCGCCAAGCTCAAAGCTGACTGTTGGCTCTCTCCAGAATTTCCTTGACAACTACACCAAGGAATTCGGCGGCAAAACCGACTATATCCACGGCGCAGAGGTAGTTAAGGAACTCTCCAAAAAGAAGAACTCCATCGGATTCCTGCTCCCAGATATGGGTAAAAACGAGCTCTTCCCCACCGTTATCGAAGACGGCGCTCTCCCCAGAAAAACTTTCTCCATGGGTCACGCCGCAGATAAGCGCTTCTACGTTGAAGCCCGCAGGATAATCAAGTAACGAACAACAGGCAGTTCATATACGGACTGCCTGTTTTGCATTGGAATACATTGGATATCACCTGCGTTTATATGATTGACAATTCACCTCATATTTAGTATAATAAAAAAGTGTGATACCATCTGATGATACGGAAAGGGCGGTGAGGTCATGGAAGATAAAGCAAATAAAAAGAAGGCGGCCATTGCTGTCGCTGCAAGTGCAGCAGTGCTTGGCATTATCGCGGCCGCTGTGATATTCCTGACCCCGAAAGATCTGGTCATCAGCGAGATATGTGCCGAAAATGACGGCAATTTCGAGGAAGCTTCTCTGCGTGACAGCGAAGGCAAGCTTTGCGACTGGATCGAGATATACAACCCGAACGTAAAAGCTGTTGACCTTAAAGACTACACCCTCTGCCGTGATGGCAAAGCCGACCATGCCATCAGCGGCGGTACAATACCTGCCCGCGGCTATGCGCTGGTATACTGCACCAAAAACGGCTTCGATGACCCCGATGTTATATCTGCGGATATAAAGATACCAAAGGGCGAGGAATGTACCATATCACTGAAAAACGGCGGTATTGCCGTTGACAGCATCACTGCCGCGCCAGCCCCTAAAGGGTACACGGTATGTTCCGGAAAAAACGGGGCATATATCACCCTTGCGACCCCCTGCGCCAAAAATTCTGAGGTAAAGTGCGCTTCACAGGTAATATTCTCCAAAGAAAGCGGATTTTATCCCGATGCCATCTCCCTTGAAATGACCGCATCGGATTCCGCAGGTATATACTACACCACCGACGGCACCGACCCCCGAACTTCTGATACAGCGGAGATATATTCCGATCCCGTCGATATCAGGGACAGAGCGGGTGACAAAAATGTACTTTCCGCCATGGACCCTATGAAGATACAGCTGGAATACCGTCCCGGCAAAGTCGAAGCCCCGAAAGATAATGACGTTGACAAGGGCACTGTGATACGCGCCTGTGCTAAGTCTGCGGACGGCGAATGGGGCTTGGTCAGCACCGCATCTTACTTTGTGGGACTTTCCCCCGCCGCCCACAGCAATATGCCCGTCATATCACTGGTGACAGAACCCGACTCTCTCTACGACCACGAAACAGGCATATACGTCCGCGGAAAGGTATACGAGGATTACTACCCCACAGACCCCAACCACCTCTATAACGGCTCGATACCCGCCAATTACAATCAGAAAGGCAAGGATTGGGAACGCCCATGCACTTTGCAGTTCTTTGAAAGCGACGGAAGTCTTGTATTCACACAGGAAGCAGGTATGAGGATACAGGGCGGCTGGTCAAGGGCTGATTACCAGAAATCTTTCAGATTCTATGCCCGCTCCGAATACGGAAATAAAAGCTTCGATCACCGTTTCTGGCAGGGGCTGGATACCGCCGAGGGTCAGGACGATGACAGCTTCTCGACCTTTGTACTGCGAAACGGCGGAAATGATTCAAACTATCTGAAATTCAAGGATCTTATGCTGCAGGATATGGCAGATGGATTCTCCTTTGCCACACAGACAGGCAGACCATGTGTCCTCTTTATCGACGGCGAATACTGGGGGCTTTATGTTCTTCAGGAGGATTACTCGCAGGAGTATTTCACCCGCCACTACGGAGTGAAAGAGAAGTCTGTCGCCATATACAAAAATAACGCACTTGACGAGGGGCTTCCCGAAGATGAAACAAGCTTCAATGATATGCAGAGCTTCATCTCCGAAAATGACATGAGCATCGGGGATAACTACAGCCGTGCCTGCCAGCTTCTTGATATGGAGAACTTTATCGACTACTGCGCCGTCGAGATGTACATATTTAACGATGACTGGCCACAGAACAACTACGGCTTCTGGCGTTCAGCGGACGGCAGCGAATACGGCGACGGGAAATGGCGTTTCTTCATGTTCGATACCGAATCCTGTGCCTGCCACTACAATATGAAAGGCGCCGAAAAAAACCTTTTTGAATATCTGGATGAAAAAAAGCACAAACCCCTGACCAAGATGATACTAAGTCTTCTGGAGAATGATGAGTTCCGCACAAAGCTGATAACAAGGCTGATGGATATGGGTAACTGCACATTCACACCCGAGCGCCTTGAAAGCTTCATAAATACCTACAGCGATGCATACCTGTCAGAAATGCCCGCATACTATCTCAGATTCCCTACCAACCGAACAGTAGAGCGTTCATCTATGCCGATGATATCACGTATGACAAAATTCTTTTCAAACAGACAGGATAAGCTCATAGAATACCTGAGCACCGAATATGACCTTGGAAAGACGAGAACTATAACCGTGATCTCCGAAAGCACCGATATTACCCTTAACGGCTGTGAGATCGGCAAAAACTGCGATTGCAGATACTTCGATAACTCACAGATCACTTTGACCGCAGAGGGTAAGGTAATATGGGAGATATCTAAAAAAGGCAGGAAGACAGAAGAGATAACAGACCGTACTCTCACTATTAATGTCACCGATGACATCACGATAAAAGCAAGATCTTAACAGCATACAAAAAAGACTCTGTACCGCGCAGGTGCAGAGTCTTTTATTATACTTATCACATTCTGTATCCGCAGTTTGAGCAGAACAGTTCATCATCGCCAACAAGCTCACCGCACTTGGGGCAAAGCTTTACTGAGGGGCGCTTGGGTCTCATATCAGAGGTATCGACTGCGGGAGTTTCGGGCTGATAGAAAGTCCCGGTGTTTACAGGAGCCTCATTGTAGGTCGCAGGCTTTGTCTCGCCTGTAAGACCCTGTACAGACTGAGTATTCTCACCAAATCCGAAAGCACTGCTTTCCTGTTCGTTGTTTTCGGGAACGGATATATTGTTATCAGTGCTGACAGGCTGAGCTTTTTCTTTCTT
Source organism: Ruminococcus albus AD2013 (assembly GCF_000526775.1). NCBI lineage: Bacteria > Bacillati > Bacillota > Clostridia > Eubacteriales > Oscillospiraceae > Hominimerdicola > Hominimerdicola alba. Next base: position 2,969,233 of record NZ_JAGS01000001.1, on the reverse strand, counting down.
GCCGCCGCGTGGAACTTCTGCCACAAAATCCTCACCGCCGACACGTGCCAGTACCACAATACCCGAAAGGATAAGCAGCAGACCTGCGATGAGAGGGAAGCCTACCTTTGCCAGTGCAGCAACACCAACGAACTTGTCGCTGTCATAATTGGTCTTGAAATACTTATCAAAGAAATCAGTACCTAAAATATCGTAAAGTTTTAAAGCAGGATAGATGCACAGCACAGGGCTCATGAATATATTCGCCCAGCCGAAGGCTTTGCCCATGCGTTTGAATTTTGCAGCAGAGAACGCCCAGAACATCATGACCAGTGCGAACACGGCTACCGAGATATAGCTGCTGTTCCTATAAAGAAAATCTTCAAGATTAAAAGACATATCATAAACTTGTCTCGAGAAGAACTGAGTATACAGCAATCCCGGAAGATAGTCATCTGCCGCAGAGCAAAGTGCCAGCAGTGCCGCGATACAAGTCATAAAGCATACTCCGCCGCCGCTGTTAGTCATTTTTTTCCTGCCAATAGTTTTAGCCATCGTTACCATCACCTTCATCAGAATTTTTCACAATACTATTATCATAACCCATTTGCGCCGTTTTGTCAACAGTATTTTCTGTCTTGGGGGCAGGAGGGTTGTCGTTATCGGCTATTTCTATCATCATCGGTTCGGGCACCAGCGCACCGCTGTATTTCGGTTCGGGCAGAGGTTCTTCCTCGGGTTCTTTTTTAGCCGAATGTTCAAACAGCTTACGCAGATACTTGCCGTTCTTGATATCCGCAAGGGCTACCACAGCAAGCAGTATCACACCGAATATCGATATCACCAATGATAGCCGCCAGTAGTTCGGCGAAAACTTCATCTTTACCGTATTTTCGCCCTTTTCAAGGGGTATGGCGATAAGGCTGTCGTCAACTGCCTTCTGAGGTTTTGTCGGCTTGCCGTTTACCTCTATCGTCCAGCCGTTTTCATAGGGGATAGTTGTAAACAGCATCTGACCGTCCTTTTCCGCATTAACTTTGCCTGTAAGCTCGGTATCCGCAAACTCGGTCACTTCAAACACGCTGTCCTGCATTTCTTCAACAGCCTTTGCAAATCCGTCATAGTCGAAACTGTAGAACAGCTTGTCACGCCAGTAAGCCTCGTTTTCATCATTTGCAATGGTTATGCGGACACGTATCTCCTGATCTTTCAGGAATCTGCCTATCTTCATGATGGAATAATTATCCCCCACGAAGAACTGACCAACATATTCCATATTGTAAGCATCGTCAACGTAGTCGTCCTCGGGCTGATACCAGATATTGCAGCTGCGCTCGTATTTCGTTGGCAGGTACATATAAAGGTCGCTGTCCTTATCCATGCGTACCACGTAATCAACATGGCATTCCTTGTTGTTCTCATCCATCGGGTAATACTTTATATGCCCGTCGGTAGTATTTATGGTCCGGACGTTCTCGTTGTCGCTGTTGATGATATCCACAGGCTTGAAGAAGTTATATTCCTTGCCCGCCAGTGCATTGAACAGAATATTCTGATTTTCAAAAGGATCATCGTCACCCAGCTCGACCTCGGAAATATCGCCCTTTGCAGCTACGCCAAGACCAAGTGTATTCGGGTTTTTATAGAACTTGAAAGTCGTCGGGACGATCTTTTTCTCACCGTCCACAACTTTCTCATGGTCAATGCTTATCTCGGTTTTTATCTGATACTCAGGCGGCACCTTGTACCTGCTGCTGACATACATATCATTACCCTTTTTGTCCATTATATACTTTATATCGAATATAGCATCGGTCATGGGGGTAGCGCCGTCATATTTGGTGTAATGTCCGCCGTAGGCAAATCCCAGCCTGTGAAGCATCAGCAGTGCAGGGGCGTTCATGGTCGAGCTTGAATGTGAAAGGCTCTTATAGCCCGTACCTATCGCATCATTTACAGTGCGGTGGAAAGTAGCTTCCATACGGTAGAAAGGCTCGGGGTCGTACTCCTCTATCGTATCCACAGCCTTTCTCAGGTCGGACATATAAGGTTCGTAGGAACTGTATTTGGAGTATGAAACATCGATATCTATCTTCTTGATAGTGTCGATATTCACGGCAAAAAGTTCAGCCGTAAGCACAAGGGTCAGAGAGAAAGCCACTCCCCTTGAACGAGGATATTTCCGTATAAGATACAGCAGCACGAAATAAACGGTAAGCGCTATCATGCTGACCCATATGCCCTGTATGATATTGTATGGATCTCCGTTAGCATTCTTTCGGGTGACGAACAGCTTGAAGTGGGAATAGTTCTCCCTTTCGCACCAGAAAAGGAATACCATCAGCCCGAAGAATACTCCGCCGATATTTTTCGCGGTCACGCCCTCAAGGTTTTCAAACGCCTTGAAAGCCATGCACACCAGCATGAATGAGAATATGAAAGAGTACCTGAAAGGCAGCCAGTTAGGCACCTGAAAACCGTGCATAGCCATATCCCAGGGCTTTATATACATAAGCACCGTGAGTATCACCGTGAGTACGGCATCGGCAGTCTTTTCCTTTACGTTGATCTTCTCGTTCATGAAATACAGGGGCACCAGCAGAAGTACAGCTGTACCACAGTATATCATGGGCATACCCTCGGGGTAGACCGTATCGTAGGTCATGGGGAAAAGCTTGGTGATGAATGTGAGAAAATCAAACTGTGTCGCCAGTGAGAAATCAGGGTCGGTGAACTCGAATTTGCCAAGCTTCAGCGAATTGTATACAGGTATCAGCACCCATGCAGAGCACATCAGCGCCACGACCGTACCCGCACCGAAAGCCAGACATCTCAGTATGAACTTCTTTGGCAGAGCTCTTTCGGGGTCTGAAAGGCATACATAGCAGAAATAGAAGAACGTGAATATTCCCACCATATACCCGATATAGAAATGTGCTATGAACATCAGTGCCAGAGGTATTATATAAGGCAGTAGCCTGCCCTCATACACCAGCCTGCGCACGCCCCAGCATATCAGCGGCAGATAGATAAGACCGTCCAGCCACATGGGGTCCATCAGCTGAACCACCATGAATGCCATAAGTGCGTACATCAACGGGAATAATACCAGCGAAACTGCCTTCGGCGGGTGCTTTGCTGTCTTTTTAAGGAAAAAGCAGCAGGTCACCGCAGATGAGCCAACCTTTGCCAGCTGCATTATCAGTATCGCAGTCAGCATCATATGCCGCGGCAGAAGCGCTATTATTATCATAAAAGGGCTCGCCAGATAGTAGGCAAATATGCCGAACATCTCACCGCTGAGATTTCGCGACCAGTTGTATATCCAGCTTTCCCGCCCCCAGAATGCTTCGCGGTAATGCTCATAATAATAGACGTACTGTCCGTTCAGGTCAAGCACCAGCACGGAGCTGTCGCCTATGGGGTGTATCCTGAAAAATACATAGGAGCCGTACATTATCGCAGCGGCAAGAAAAAACACCGCAAAGTACAGTCTTCTGTCGATGCAGAATCCGCCTATGCCCTCCACAAATCTTCTCAAAAAGCTGCCCCTCTTGTCAGGGGGGCTCAACTTTTGTATATTATCCATTCTTATCTTTATCCTCTCTTCGGCTGACTATTTCCCTTATTATATACCTCGGTCGCTGTTTTATCTCTTCGTATATCTTGGCGATATAGTAACCTATCACGCCAAGGCTGAACATGATTATGCTCGATGTCAGCAGCTGAAGGATTATGACCGTCGGGAAGCCTGCCTCGGAATTCCCGAAAAATTTATTGTAAAGCGTGTTCACGCCCAGTATCACCGATATCAGGAAAGTTATCACGCCGAATATGGTAACTATCTGCAAAGGCGCAGATGTAAATGATGTTATATTGTTAACCGCGAATTTTATCAGCTGGCTCGTCTTCCATTTTGACTGCCCTATCTCGCGGTCAGCGACTTCAAACAGCACCCTTTCGGTGCGGAAGCCTACCCAGCCCGACATCGCCCTGAAAAACGTAAGTCTTTCGGGCATACGGTTGAGTGCGTCGATAACGCACCTGTCCATAAGCTTGAAATCGGAAGCGTCCTGCATATCCAGTCCGCCCGTACTGCTTATCAGCCTGTAAAACAGCAATGAGAAACCCTTGTACATAAAGCTTTCCCTGCCCCTGTCTTTTTTGCGCCCCTCGACTATATCAACTCCGCCCTTTTCCCATATGCGGTACATCTCAACGATGGTATCCACAGGAAACTGCATATCGCAGTCAAAGATAACGGCGCAGTCGCCCTTTGCAGTTTCAAGTGCCGCAAACATAGCGCTCTCCTTGCCGAAATTGCGCGAAAAATTCACAGCGACGATATGGCTGTCAGCCTTTGCGAGAGCTGTCATTTTCTCCCATGTCTTATCAGCCGAACCGTCGTTTACGAATACTATCTCATAATCTATATTATTTTTATCCATGGTACTTCCCACAGCGGCGGCAGTGCGTTCAACATTGCCCTCTTCGTTGTAGGCAGGTATCAGTACAGATATCAAATCATTCACTCCCGAATATCAGTTTTCCTCGGTCACTTCCGTATATTCTCCGTTTTTTCTGATAATTCCGTGTCTTACGGAATTTGCCCTTACAGCAAAGGTAATAACCATGATGTACGCGGTCAGCTTGCTCATAAAAGCCAGCAGTCCCGCAACGTCCTGTATACCCTGAACCCCCGCAAGACGGTTTATCATATCGCTCAAAAGACCCACCGCTATGCATAGCGCGGTCTTGTTGCCGATATCCTTCATGCGCAGTATATCCGTGCGGTTATCAGTCAGCAGAAGCTTCCTGCTTTTGACAAAACTGCCGTCCTTATCATCCGCCGCCATAAGCAGGTCGTTAGCATCAAAAAACGCTATCGCCCCGAACACCATTCTCAGCGCGAGAGCGGTGACAGCCATACCCAGCACACAAGCCGTTATGTTGCCAGCTGTGCCGCGCCCTCTGATGATAAATTCAAACAAAGCCGCCAGGCCAGCACTTAATGCTGACACAGCCGTTCCCACAGCGGAATTTCTTTCCAGCAGCGATAACACTCTTTCACGCTGTGTCTGAAAGTCTGTGCTTTTTTCTTCCATAATGCCGCGCACATTTTTCCAAAGTGCGATACCCCCAAGCCCGCTAATGCGGACAGGGGGTCGCTCTTCATCTTTTCTTTTTATAGCATCGTACTGTCTGACGCACAATTCTCCAAGCTCTCTCGTTCCCGCCGCACAAAGGGCGAAACCGATAGCTTTCAGCACATATCCCGCTGACCAGTCAAGGGGCAGCTGGATAAGCAGCACTGTCATTCCAAGAAAAATAAGGTACATTCACTCAGCTCTTTTTCTTGAACGAGGATTTTATCAGCAGAGCAGCGCCTGCAAATATCATTCCGAACATCAGAACGTATACATAAAGGGTATTGCCGTATTTTGCATGGAAATTCAGCGACGACAGCAAAGATATCACTATCACCAGAAGTCCCAGTGCCGCTACGGAATAACCGATAAAACGCTTTTTGCCGTCCAGGAAGAATATCAGACCTATTCCTACCAGCAGGGGTATCAGCATAACGCCGCCCGAGATGTGCATACCGAACAGGCTGTACATTCCGCCGAATCCGCCTATTCCCGATGTAACGGTAAAGGAGTTCAGCAGCCAGTAAAGACCGCCGCCCAGCAGCAGGAATCCCATGAAGAACTGCAAGGTATCATTTCCTGCAGAACCGCTCCTGTTAGTGTCCTCAAAATAATCCATAGAAGGTTTTTTATTGCCGTTCATTATTGCCTCAACTTCCTTAGCTTCTTTTCTATTTTTCTTGGCAAAAGCTCTTGCGCTTTTTTCTGCCCTTTTCATTTCCTTGTCAAAAAACGAAGTCTTTCCGAACATAAAACACACCTCCGTTTTAACGTTTCATTGTTATGGAACGATCTCTCTTTCCATGCTTTAATTATAAGCTATTTTCCCCGAAATGTCAATACTTCAGCGATTGCACTTATGTTAACATCGGTTGCGTTTTCGGGTTTATTATGCCGAAAACCAAAAACACGCGGACAGCTTTTCCTGCCCGCGTGAAATAACCTTTTGTTCTACTTATTTTTTCTTTTATCAGCGTATCTGTATCTGTTTTGTGCTCAGCTTACCAGCCCATATCGATAAGCCACGAATTAAGTGACTTTTCACGTTCCTGCACCGAAGCTTTTCTGTCGGGGTCAAATTCGCCCTTGATGTTTCCGTCAACTATGTACAGCACGCGGCTGCACTTTGCGGCTACCTTTGCATCGTGGGTCACCAGCATAACAGTAGTGCCCTCATTGTTGAGCTTTGTCAGCTCCTCCATGACCTCTTCCGAAGATGTGCGGTTGAGGGCACCTGTGGGCTCATCGGCAAATATCATCTTAGGTGAGTTTATCATACTGCGGCATATGCAGGCTCTTTGCAGCTGACCGCCCGATACCTCGTTGATATCGTTATCCGCCGTATCGATTATGCCCAGCTTGCGCATAAGCTCCTGACCGCGTTTTACGGTCTCCTTTCTCGGCTCATTGGTCCTCTTTGACTTTATCGCAGGAAGTATGATATTATCCAGCACCGAGAGATTCTTCATCATGTACATCTGCTGAAAGATGAATCCCATATCGTCCAGCCGCATCTCCGCAAGCTCCCCCTCACTGAGACCTGCCATGTCCTTTCCGCAGAATTTCACCGAACCTGCGCTCATCTTGTCCATGCCCGATACCGTATACAGCAGTGTGGATTTTCCCGAACCCGATGGTCCCATCACCGCCACCATCTCCCCCTCGTTTATCGTGAGGTTAAGCCCGTTCAGTACGGTGGTCTTTCTCTTGTTTACCTCGTAGCTTTTGCAGAGGTCTTTTACTTCAAGTATCTTATTCATATTGTTTCTCCTTTCCGCGTCTGCGGTCTGTTGTCCTTTTCTGTAACAAAGTATAGCATGGAAATTCTTAAATAGTCCTTAAATATTTTTCATAAAACAGGGGCATCATAAGCCTCAAACTATGCTTTTTGGGGAAATACTGCGTAAAACCGCAGTTATGACAGCTCATTTGGGTAAATTCGCCGTTAATTGTATGGTCAATATAACGATAACGTTAATCATAATTAACCATATCATAAACACAAGGTACAAAAAATATTTGTGATTTAACAGTAGATGACAATTTTTGACTTGTATAAACACAGGATAAGTGTTAAAATGAAACTGACGAAATTCGCACATTCAGACTGCTGACGTATGGCATCTGTAAACTGTGCGGGAAAGAGAGGTAAAATCCGGATGAAAAACAATTTCAAGTTAAGGTTCATGGCGGGACTTGCGGCAGTAATGTGTCTTGCGGGCGTTATGAGCAGCTGCGGCAATTCGGGAGGAAACAGCTCCTCAAAGAAAACTGCTGACAGCTCCAAGTCCGAAAGTAACGAAAAGACACAGGACGGTAAGGTATTCATGGAGAATACCACAGGCACTTCCGACGGCTACAGCTATGAACTCTGGAAAGACAAGGGCGATACCAAAATGACCATCACCGAGGGCGGCACATTCTCATGCGAGTGGTCAAACATCAACAACGCCCTGTTCCGCAGAGGACAGAAGTTCGACTGCACCAAGACCTACAAGGATCTGGGAAACATCACTATTAAATATGGTGTTGACTATCAGCCCAACGGCAATTCCTATATGTGCGTTTACGGCTGGACAAGAGATCCGCTGGTGGAGTATTATATCGTAGAAACATGGGGTTCCTGGAGACCGCCCGGAGCACCCGAGGCACTGGGTACAGTCACCGTTGACGGCGCGACCTATGATGTATACAAGACCACCAGATACGAACAGCCCTCCATCGACGGCACCAAGACCTTCGACCAGTACTGGAGCGTAAGACAGGATAAGCCACAGAGCGACGGCACAAAGATCGAGGGTACTATATCCGTATCCAAGCACTTCGATGCCTGGGAACAGCTGGGTCTGCAGCTTGGCAATATGTACGAAGTTGCCCTGAATATCGAAGGCTATCAGTCCGAGGGTCAGGCGACCATCTATCAGAACGAACTGACCATAGACGGCAATTACTCAGCTGACCCCGCACCCGTAGTCACCAAGAACGGCGGAAACGACGATAAGCCCGAAGATCCCGCAGACGGCGCAGGTTTCTTCACCAGTGATTTTGAATCCGATGAAAGCGGCTGGATGCAGAGAGGTTCTTCAACAGTGGCACAGACCACCGATGAAGCTTCCGAGGGCAATGGTTCACTGTTTGTAAGCGGAAGGACCGATAACTGGAACGGCGCGGCTTTAATGCTGAGCAGTGAAGTATTCAAACAGGGCGGCACCTACTCTTTCAAGACCGATGCTATGCAGAAAAGCGGCGAGGACGCTACTCTGAAATTCACAATGCAGTACACAGGCAGTGACGGCGACCACTATGACCAGATAGCCCAGCAGACCGCTCCCAGCGGCGAATGGGTGACTCTGGAGGGCGATTACACTGTACCCGACGATGCAACGAACCTCATTCTTTACGTTGAATCTCCCGACAGCCTTACAGATTTCTATATCGACAATGCTTCGGGCATAGGCGACGGCAGTGAGCCCATCCCATCAACATCGGATAAAAAAGACGATACCGAGTACACATTCAGCGACCCCGTTGCTATAACAAATACAGCGGATATCTCCTGGATAGACAAGGACAAGCCCATGGTGGCAATATCCTTTGATGACGGCGCCAGCGCCACCAAAAAGACCGACCCCGCATACCGTATAATCGATACTATGGCGGATAACGGTTTCCACGCTACATTCTTCTATGTGGGCAACTGGATAAAGACTGAAGAACAGGTTAAGTACGCACATGAAAAGGGCATGGAGATAGCAAACCACACCACGACCCACCCCTATCTCTCCAAGCTGAAGCCCGCAGAGATACGCGACGAATATGAAAAGTGCCGCGAAAAACTCAAGGGCATTATCGGCGAAGAACCCTCAGCTGTGCTGAGACTGCCTTACCTCGACGGCGGCGGAGATACCACAAAGACTCTCAACGATGTGGCACTGATATCCTGCGCAGTTGATACCAAGGACTGGAACAATGCTACCGCCGACAATATAGTTGATACTATAAAAAAGGCAAAAGAAAACGGTTCTCTTGATGGCGCGATAGTTCTCTGCCATGAGAATTACGAAGCCACCGCAGAGGCTATGGAAGAAGTCGTTCCGTGGCTGAAAGAAGAGGGCTGGCAGGTAGTTACCGTATCCGAGCTTTTTGCCGCTAACAGCAAAGAACTCATCGGCGGAAAGGTATACACAAAGCTTTCGTGATAAGGCATATTTCAGGCGCTTCTGTCATGCAAGTCAGGAGCGCCTTTGCTTTATGGTATTTATCAGCAGCAAATAAACCAATAATTTAAGTTAAATTAATACGACTTTGTGTCAGATTTGTGAAATGCGCAATTTTTGGTCAGAAAGTGGCACTAAGAGCGCAATTTTTGACTAGTTATTTATTTACTGTTGTACTAAAATTAGTATACGGATATATGAGATATACCGTGTTTATCGGTAATAATACTTTTTGGAGGTAATCAATATGAAAATTACTAAGATCCTTGCTGGTATGTCAGCACTGGCAATAGCAGCCGCAACATCTATCCCTGCATTTGCAGAGAAGACCATCGTAGATGACACAAATCTTGACTATATCGAGGTCAAGGAAGCTGACGGTGTATATCAGTACTATGTAGATCTGGCTAAGAGCCCTTATGATCCTGCTACTGTATCCGCAGTTAAGTTCACTTTCTCTGTTGATGATTCTGCAGGTTTCGGCGGTGGACTGATGCTCAACAGCAACAAAAGCGGTTGGGATCAGAAAGATGAATGGAGTTGGGCAAATCCCGGTGCAGATAATGCACAGATATTTGCTGATGGTTCTGACGGCAATTACACCCTGACATTCGATTTCGGTGCACTGGGCGAAGAATACTGGGGCTCACCCGCTGATGGCGAGAATTACTGGGCACAGGTAGTTTGCCAGCTTTGGTGGGGTAACGATGTTACTGTAACCAACGTTGAGATAGTTGGCGATGAGAAGGCTGAGACTCCCGAGAGCAAGGCTGAATCTGCTGCTGAATCCAAGGCTGAAGAGACTTCCAGCACTGCTGCTGATTCTTCTTCCAGCAACGCTGACAGCGCTTCTTCTTCCAAGGCTGCTACAACAAACAACAACACCAAGAACGCTACTACAACAAACAATGCTTCTTCCGCAGCAGCTGCTTCCGATAACACCAACCAGGCAACAGGTGCTACCACAGGTTTCGCACTTGCAGGTCTCGCTCTGGCAGGCGCTATCGCAGTAGTTTCCAAGAAAAAGAACTGATAATTCAGTTAATGTATGATAAAAACGGATCGTCATATGGCGATCCGTTTTTTTATATCCTGTCTCAAAAAAACAAACCCCCGTGTATAAACACGGGGGTGATGTAAGCAAAAAGATGAAATTACTTCAGCTCTACAGTTGCGCCTGCAGCTTCCAGCTTAGCCTTGATATCCTCAGCCTCAGCCTTAGGAGCAGCCTCCTTAACAGCCTTAGGAGCTTCCTCAACCAGAGCCTTAGCCTCCTTCAGGCCCAGACCTGTGATCTCCTTAACAGCCTTGATAACTGCCATCTTGTTGTCGCCGAATGAAGCGAGTACAACGTCGAACTCAGTCTTCTCAGCCTCAGCTGCTGCGCCGCCTGCTGCGGGGCCTGCTGCTGCTACAACTGCAGTTACACCGAATTCCTCCTGGATAGCGTCAACGAGCTCTTTCAGCTCAAGAACAGACATCGTCTTGATCTCTTCTACAAAATTCATAATCTTCTCAGAAGCCATGATTAAAATCTCCTTTATAAAATATTTTAGTTGTGCGGAACTTTAAGCTGTCCGCCTTAGCTTTATGCTGCACAGATTATGCAGCGTCGCCGCCTTCCTTGTCGGCAAGAGCCTGAAGGGTTGCAGCCAGCTTCTGCATCGGACCCTGGAGGGAGCCGACCAGCATAGCAAGCAGAGTATCCTTGGAAGGTATCTTGGACAGAGCGGTAACACCTGCTTCGTCGTATACCTCAGTACCGATATAACCTGCTTTCAGCTTGAACTTCTCGTTCTTTGTGTCCTCAACGAACTTGCCGAGGATTCTTGCGGGTGCAGTCTGATCATCGTCGGAAATAGCGATAGCAGTAGTACCCTCGAGTACGTTTGTGATATCGTCCAGGCCTGCATTCTTGAATGCAAATCTCAGCATTGTGTTCTTCTCAACGAAGTACTTAACGCCTGCCTCTCTCATTTCCTTTCTGAGCTTGGTATCCTCCTCAACGGTGATACCCTCGTAGCTTACCAGAACGCCTGCTGCGGAGTTCTTGATCAGCTCGGTCAGCGCTGTGACCTTTTCCTGCTTAGCAAGTAAAGTCTTCTCACTTGGCATTTCTTAAATTCACCTCTTTGCAGTTTTCTCGCAAAGCGTAATCTAAAAGAAAAAATCCCCTTTATCCAAAGACAAAGAGAATACATAGTCATTATTGACGATGCTTTCTTTTCCTCGGTCGGGCTTACCTTTGTGCCGACTGTCTTTAGAATACGAATGCTTATATATTATAACAGACCCCCGACATTTCGTCAAGGGGGTCTTTGAATTTTTATGTAAACTTTTTGTGAACCGTGCGTGTTTTACGATTTTCGCATTTTACCGGGGGTATTATTATAATGATGACACAGTCCCATCTCCCTCCACGCCGAAACCCCGCTGCTTGATTTTCATGCTTTTGCAGCTTCAACGGATACCGAGTGCCATTCTTCGTCCCACAGCATACTCCTTAACGTGACCGCCCGTCCGGCGTCAGGACTCACGCCGAAACAGCCGCCCTGAATTTCAGGGATATCTTATCCGTTATTAGCGCGATGAACTCGCTGTTTGTGGGCTTGCCCTTGCCTGTATTTATGGTATATCCGAAAAAGCTGTTCAGCGTATCGATATCACCCCTGTCCCACGCTATCTCTATGGCATGGCGAATAGCCCTTTCCACGCGGGAAGCAGTAGTCGCAAATTTCTTGGCAACAGAAGGATACAGCAACTTGGTCACGCTTTCCAGCATCTCCTTGTCATTCACCGAACATATTATAGCCTCCCGCAGATAGTGATACCCCTTTATATGTGCAGGCACACCTATCTGATGGATTATGTCCGTAACGATTATCTCAAGATTCGCAGGGCTCTGCCGCACCCCACTTATCCTGTGTTCGGAGGATATATCCGTGTCGATATCCAGCATAGCCTTGATACGCTCACCCAGCACTTTCACATCAAAGGGCTTCAGCATAAAGTACGAAGCCCCCGCATTCATCACCTGATTTTCGATGAAGCTGTTCTCATAAGCGCTGGTCACTATGTAAAGGGGCTTTTTATCCAGCTTTTCCGACCTGCGTATCAGCTCGATAGCATCTATCCCCGGCATTACCGCGTCCACGATCACAACATCGGGCAGTTCGTTTTTCACCGCGTCGAATATCACCATGCCGTCTTTCTGGCGTGTTATCACAAAGAACCCCGAATTTCTCAGGTTTGCGGCACAGAAAACCCCGTACTGCGCGGAATCGTCACCTATAAGTATCTTGATCTTGTTGTTCATAAAATAATACCTCCGTAGCTGATAAAAAGTATCCGATCATCCCTTTATCGCACCGCTCAAATTGCCGATATATCATGTTGACGTTATCTTTTCCCCAGCCCGCGGCGGGAGAAAAGATAACTGCCAGACTCTCATTATATTCCTTTAAGCGCTGTTCAGTCGCTGTGTCAGCAGGATAACTGGAAAAAGTATGTTTTGACGTTCCCGGGCAGTCAATTTTCGTTTGCATAAATATCTTAACACAGTTAAACTTAAAATGCAATAGCTTTTTATTAAAATCGTCACGAAATTTCCGATTTTATTAGACAATATGCACGAAGAATTCCGACAAAATATTGCTATTATGAATATTTCTTCGCCTTTCAGCATCAAAAAACAACCCTCGCACCGATTCGTCAGATCATCCCCCGCCCCAACCAAAACCTGCACCTGACCGCACCGCTCCGACATATCTTTCCTTTAGATACAATATCCGACAAGATCCCGCGGACTTTACTTTTGCAGGAATATATGATATAATTAATCGGTCATAAAAATCTGAAAGGTATGATAAAAATGGAGAACACAAAAAAGAAAGATATTTTCGACCGCATAATGGGCTGGGGCTTCTTAAAGACCTTTGAACCCTTCTATAAAAAGAACAAGGAGATACTGCTGTATCTGTTTTTCGGCGGACTAACTACGATAGTCGGGCTGATATTTTTCATACTGCCCTCAAAGACCATGAGCTTTGAAGACATCAAGATCGGCAGTATAACCATAGATACTACCACTCAGGTCGCAAATACCATATCCTGGATATGTGCTGTAACATTCGCCTACATAACCAACAGGATATGGGTGTTTGAAAACAAGGCACACACCTCAAAAGGCATAGCAAAGGAATGTCTGTCATTCTACGGCGGCAGACTTCTCACCCTGCTGATAGAGAACCTTCTGCTGAACCTGTGCGTTGAAAGCATAAACATGAATGATATCGTAGCAAAGGTGCTGGTCTCCATCGTTACGATAATCCTCAACTACATCATCAGCAAACTCTTCGTTTTCAAAAAACAGAAATAATACCACAGTCCGCTGGTCACCGTGCTTATACAGATATATCGTGTAAGCCCCATGACCGCGGGTCTTTTTTTCAGCCGATGCTGCTGTGTGAGAAAATGGTGTCAAAAAGCAGAGTTTATGGTTAAAAGCCTTGATTTTAACGCGGTGATGTGCTATAATATGGTAGCGAAACATCGTGTTGATGTTATCTTTACCCCGCCAAGTATTTCGATCTCCGATATAACACCAATTAATATGGTGCGTCAGCGGGATAATCATAAAATGCAAGCACAAATAATATGATCAAAGGAGAACAACAGATGACAAAGAAAATTATAGCAGCTATGCTCGCACTGACTATATGCGCAGGTCTTGCAGGCTGTGAAAAAGCAAACGAGAAAAAAGACAGCAGTTCCGCTAAAGATAAGGCAAACACCGCGTCAGCCGATACAGATACTACCAACGACGAGAACACACAGACTCCCGACAGCAATACAAGCGATTCAGAAGATACCACCGTCGAGCTGAACAAGGATAATATTTTCATCAATGACGTTTATGTCAATAATACAGACACCCCCACCAATGACGAGCTTCTCACTTTCGCCACGCTGGCTATTAAACAGTACAACGCGGCACAGAAGAATGACAGCGAAAAATATACGCAGATGTTAGCTTTCGATAAGGTGGTCGAACCCTTCAGTGAAATGATCGCCGAAAGACATATCAATCCCGAAACCGATAAGATGTCTGTTAAAGATATGGCAATGTACCGCTGGGGCTATGCGCTTTATTTCTGGTCAGACGTTGATCCGACAGATGATGATGCAGGTACAGAGGAATTTAAAAAGAGAACGTATCTCGCCCTTGACGGTCTCAATATCGATAAAACGCCCCTCTGGGAAACCAGAAAAGACTTAGTCCCCATGGGCGAAGTAAACGCTGATACCATCGCATATATCGATCTTCAGCAATTCGTGCGCGAAGAAGATGATATGTACATCAACTTTGATATGACATTACTCAACGGAAATGATATGTTCAAGTTAGGAAGTATCGAAGCATGGTATATAGACGGTTCCTCAGGCGTAATGATTTTTTCCGCAGAACACAGCGACAACGAATACGCGGGAATGACCATTGACGAAATAAAACAGAAGATCGGGGAAAAAAAGGCTCTGAATAATTCGATAGAAGCCGCAAGCTCTGTGTACTTTATCATGGCTGAGTACTGTGCAGACCGTGATGCGGAGGGCAAAAATATCAAGAAGATCCTTGAAAGCGATTTTCCCATGTGTAATTCAGGCGAGGGTCTTGACATTGCAGGCGATGAACCTAAGGCTAAGGGCGATAAATATGTGTATGACCAAATGCACGAATATGGCTACCCCGACGGCAAAGCATCTATCTCGGGTTATGATAAGGACTTGGACTTCATCGAAAAGGCAGGATATACCTCGACAGACGGAGTGACCGGATATTATCCCACAGAAGAATAGCTGATAACAGATAAGGAGAAAATATTTTTATGGCAAAGAAAATTCTGGCAGCAATGCTTGTGCTGACAATGTGCGCAGGTCTTGCAGGCTGCGGAAAAGTAAGCGATAATAAAGACAGCGGTTCCGTTAAAGAAAAATCAACCGCAGCAGCCGATACAAATACAACCAATGATGAGAATATACAGGCTGCCGACAGCAAAACCGATGATGGCAGCATGACTGTCTCCACAAAACTGAATAGGGATAATATTTTCTTTGAATACATTTCGAGCGATTGCAAAGATGTCCCCACCAACGATGAACTTATCACTTTCGTTGAGTCGGCTGCCGAACAATACCACGCCATTCAGACGAATGACAAAGAAAAGATCAGGCAGACCATTGCTTTCGATAAGATCATTGACCCGTTCTGCGATTTTGTGCTAAACACCGATATAGCAGCTTTCTACCTTGGTTATGATGATTGCGATCACTCTTTAAAAGATTCAATATTGTTCTCGTATGGCTGGCTGCTTCCCGAGGATTCCGACAGCGAAGAAACATATTATTACAATGCTGATGATAATGCATCGGCAGACGAATATAAAAAGAAAATCACTCACTCCGTTGACAACATGAATATCGATGAATTAGTTGATACCTATTGGAAATATTGGAAAGACCTTGTTCCATTGGGCGAACTGAGCGATGATACAGTAATAAGTATCAATCTTCTTAACTTCGAGCGCGACGGCGATGATATGTTCATCGACTTTTATATGACAATATTCAACGGAAATGATAAGTTCGAGTTCAATGGTGTAAGAGCATGGTATATTGATGGCAACGTGGGTGTACGGATAGCGTTGCCGGAACACAGCGACAACGAATATGCGGGCATGACCGTTGACGAGATAGAAAAGAAGATTAAAGAAAACGATGCAATATTTCATTCCTCAGGGATTGCAAAAAGAATGTATGATATCATGACCGAGTACTGCGCAGACCAAGAGGTGTCCGGCGAAGATCTCAAACAAAAGCTTGACAGCGATTTTCCTATGTGTACATCAAGCGCAGGTCTTGACCTTGCAGGCGATGAACCAAAGGCTGAGGGCGATAAATATGTGTATAACGAAATGCACGAATACGGCTACCCCGACGGCAAAGCATCTATCTCTGGTTATGATAAGGACTTGGACTTCATCGAAAAGGCAGGATATACCTCGACAGACGGAGTGACCGGATATTATCCCACAGAAGAATAACTGAAAACCGACCACTGATAAGGAGGAAATATTTTATGGCAAAGAAAATACTGGCAGCAGCCCTTGCACTGGTGATGTGCGCAAGTCTTGCAGCCTGCGGCGACAAAAAGGAGGACAAGGACAATTCTTCAAAGGCTTCAAAGACTTCGGATTCGTCAAAAGCCGACGTGCAGACCACTTCCGATGAAACTGCTCCAGATGAGACTACTTCCGACGAGACCACAGCAGACGAAGATAAGGCAGGCGCTCCCGTAAATAACGATACCACTTTCCAGACAGCCGAAGTTACCATGAAGCTGATAAACAATAACATCATCTATATAGATGAGAACAATCTGGAGACCAGACCCACCAACGAAGAGGTACAGGCTGCCATCGATGCTATCTTCAAGCAGTATAAAGCCGCTGAGGATAAGGATAAACAGGCGTTCCTCGATACTTTCAGCTTCGATATTCTCAAAGAACCAATGGCTGAACTGTGCGATATCTCCTTTAAGTATGACAACGACCATTCCGATGAAGAATTCCAGCAGTATCTCGCAAGCACAAATCAGACCACAAAATATGCAGTAGTTGACGATGTTATCGGTCTGCTTGAAAAGCTTGGCGATTCCGATGTGAACGATAAACTCAGCGATGCTATGGAAGCCAAGGACGGCGCAAAGATCAGAGAACTCCTCAATAAGCTGACCGACAGCGTTAAACCCGATGCGGAAGCTGTAAAAACAAACCTCGATACCGCAACCATCTTCAACAGCAAAGAGGATATACAGAAAATGGGCGATCTCGGCGATGACGTTATCTACGGTTTCTTCCTTGAATACAGCGGAAAATATGAAGACCAGCTTTATATGCGCCTGACTTTCTCGGTTCTTGCAGGCGATAAGGAGTATGACCTCGGCGGTGTGGAAACATGGAGCGTAGGTGACGATTTCGGAGTATACCTCACAAACCAAGCTGAGGAGGTCGATATGGAAGAAGATATGAAGGGCATGAGCGCAAAGCAGATATTTGAAGCCATGAAACTTCAGATGACAGCACCGGAAGAGTGATGATAAACAGGAGAAGACTATGAAAAGACAGGATTATCTCAGCTGGGACGAGTACTTCATGGGCATAGCACATCTTTCAGCCCGCAGAAGCAAGGACCCCAGCACACAGGTGGGTGCCTGTATAGTATCAGAGGAAAATAAGATACTGTCGGTAGGCTATAACGGTATGCCGACAGGCTGCAGCGATGATGATATGCCGTGGGACAGAGAGGGCGACTTCCTTGAGACCAAGTACCCCTTTGTATGCCACGCAGAACTCAACGCCATACTCAACCGTTCAACGGGGAGCCTGAAAAATGCGAGGATATACGTATCCCTGTTCCCCTGCAACGAATGTGCCAAAGCGATAATCCAGAGCGGTATAAAAGAAGTCATATACGGTGACGATAAATATGCCGATACCGACGGAGTGAGGGCATCGAAGAAGATGTTCAACATGGCAGGAGTAAAACTGCGTAAGTATGAGAACACGAATAGGGTCATCAAAATAGAGCTGTAAGGCGAAACACAAAGAAGCGGGAACTGCCAAGGAAACAAAGCGCGCGGTATATGCGACTGCGTCGGCATATGCCTCGCGCTAGCAGGCTTGCGGGAGTTTGAGGGCAGAGCCCTCAACTCAAGGTGCAAAAGCGACGTGGCAACAAAGCCATAAATAGCACAGCAAACGACCGACCAAAAATGCGCGGCAATATCGAAATCATGAGCGTGAGCAAAACTAACGCACACGCACAAACTATCCGCGTAAAATATTGCCGCGCCCGCCGTCAAACAGCGATAGCGTCTTTGACGGCTCGACCCGAGGAACGAGGGGCGACCCTTTTCCCAAAACAAACATCAGTGACCAAACCAAAATGTTCCACGTGGAACATTTGTTTGAAATCAAAAACGGATACAGACATATCCGACCCCAAAAGGAGCAAGACCAATGGAAAGAAAATACGCTATACTCGGCGAAAGCCTGAAACATACAATGTCACCGCCGATACACAAAAGACTGTTTGAACTCAAAAACAGAGAGTTCACCTATGAGATAATCGAACTCCCACCCGAGGAGCTTGCTCCCCATGCGGAATATCTCAAAAGTCTCGCAGGATTCAATATCACTATCCCCCATAAGATAGGCATAATCTCCCACTGCGATAAGCTGGCGGATTCTGCAAAGAGATATAACTCCGTAAACTGCGTCGATAATAAGGACGGCGTACATACAGGCTATAATACCGACTGCGACGGTTTCCTCGCAACGATAAATGCAATGGGCGCAGACCTCGGCGGCAAGGTGCTGCTGATAGGCTGCGGCGGTGTCGGCAGAATGATGGCTATCGAAGCCGCACTCGCAGGTGCTGAACTCTTTATAGCCGTTCTCGAAAGCGATATCCACCTTGCTGAACAGGCTGTAAAGGAAATAACCGCCATGAAGCCCGATGCCAGAGTATCTATCGTCAAGAATACCGAGATAGATACCTCTGTAAGCTATGACCTGCTGATGAACGCCTGCCCTGTGGGTATGTACCCAAAAATAAACGGCTGTCCCGTCAGCGATGAAGTTATAAACGCAAGCAAGGCGGTTTTCGATGTTATATACAACCCCCGCGAGACCGTGCTCATCAAAAAGGCGAGAGCACAGGGCAAAAAAGCCGCAGGCGGTATGGCTATGCTGGTATGGCAGGCAGTTAAAGCCCATGAGATATGGGACGGCGATATCTACTCCGACGATGAAGTCCAGAGCATCATAACCGAAATGGAACTCCAGGTCGAAAAGGATTTCCCGACAGCATAATAATGTCCGTCCCGATGTTCCAGCACGTTCATCGGGACGTTTTTTGCTACGCTAAAATTTTCCCAAAAATGATAACGATTACAATAGTAAATAATTTGTTATCCCCTTGAAATCGGCATTTTTATGTTGTATAATTAGGGCAAAGGATATTTAATATATTACCATATATCTACCTTTAACAAAATATGGTAATGGTTTTTAGGGAAAATGAAGGAGCGGATATCATGCTGATAAATGAAGTCAAAAAAGAACTGGAAGAACATATCATACCATTCTGGAACAAACTGCGTGATGACGAAAACGGCGGTTACTACGGATACCTCAGCTTCGGGCTGGAACTTGACAAACAGGCAGATAAAGGCGTGATACTCCATTCAAGGATACTCTGGTTCTACTCCAATGCCTATATGACCCTGGGCGGTGATGAACTTCTCGACTATGCAAAGCACGCCTATGAGTTCATCAAAAATAACTGTATCGACTACGAACACGGCGGCGTTTACTGGATGATGGACTATAAGGGCAGACCAGCGGATACCATGAAGCACACCTACAATATCGCCTTTGCCATATACGCCCTTTCAAGCTATTACAGGGCAAGCGGCGATAAGGTTGCCCTCGCGCTGGCTTACGGGCTTTTCGATGATATAGAAAACAATACCCTCGATGAGTACGGCTACCGCGAAGCTTTTGACAGGGAATGGAATCTCGTGGATAACGAAGCCCTCAGCGAAAACGGACTTAAAGCCGACAAGACCATGAACGCCATACTCCACCTGATAGAAGCCTATACCGAACTATACAAGGCTGACGGCAATGAAAAAGTCGCCCAAAGGCTGAGATTTCAGCTTGGTCAGATGAGGGATATCGTATTTACCCCCGAGACCAACGCACTGAAAGTTTTCTTTGATACAGCATTCAATTTAGTCGGCGATATCCATTCCTACGGTCACGATATCGAAGCCACATGGCTGATGGATAAAGCCTGTGATGTCCTCGGGGACGATGAACTCAGAAAAGAGTTCGCCGAGATGGACTTGAAGATATCCCATAACATACAGGATATCGCTCTTGAAGACGGTGCGCTGAACAACGAAAGCGATAAAGGCATTATCGACAAGACCCGCGTATGGTGGGTACAGGCGGAAGCTGTTGTGGGCTTTATAAATGCCTATCAGCACAGCGGCGAGGAAAAGTTCCTTGTATCCGCAAAAAGCGTATGGGAGAATATAAAGAAATACGTCATAGACCCCCGTGAGGGCGGCGAATGGTACGCCGAAGTCACCTTTGACCATGTTCCCCGCGAAAGCGAAGAAGCAGTAGGTCCATGGAAGTGCCCCTACCATAACGGCAGAATGTGCATGGAGGTGATAACCCGCGGCGTGGACTTCTGATATTCCCCCGAAAGGAGGACTACATGGAAAAAGCAGTCAAACTGCTTCACCGCACACTTATTACTTTGTGCATTTTTATACTTGGCGGAAGCCTGATATATTACCTTACAAAGTGGGGAAGTCTGCCCGATGAACCGGGTATACATTTCGGTCCCGATCAGGAGTTCGATGTATACGCCTCTAAGGTCTACGGATTTTATCCCCACCTGATGAGCGGTATAACCATAGGTATAGCCGCTTTTTCGGGGTGGCTGATAAGCAGGAAAAGCACGGGGCTTAATATCAGCGAAAAGGGCGAGAAGCTGTTCAAGGCTGAAATAATGCTCACGATAGATGTCATCGCTTTGCTGATAACCCTGACTTTCCTTGAATGGACGATGGCGGTGTCACATCAGAGGGCACTTGGTGATATCGCTCTCGGACTTATAAGCGCGGCGTTCATCGCGGGCGCTGTCGGGATAAGCGCTGAGATAGTCACCGCAGTCAAGTTCCGTAAGAAAAACGAACATGCAAAGGGCACAGGAACTTTTCACCGTTCATGCAGGATAGCCGCATGGCTGTTAACAGGGCTGTCCGTTATACTGCTGGCATTTGTGTGGGAAAGACTTCCCGCAGATGACATTACAGATCAGTATCACGGGCTGGCATATTTTGCCAATTCAGGTACCTACATGAACAAGTGTCTGCTTTTAGTGCCCTACGCGGTATGCGTTATTATTCTGGCAGTGCTTGAAGTCATATCGGTCAGGGCAATAAAAAAAGACAGCAAAGCACTGGTACGGTTCACCGACAGGCTGAAGCTGATAAACGGTCTGTTCTTTTTCTGGTGGGATCTCATGCTGATTAGCGAAGCTAAGATAGGCGCGGTATCGGTTTGTATATACATCGGGCTGACAGTGCTTTTCGCAGTGCTGTATATCTTCCATAAAAAGGAAAATCAGCACCCGAACGCGTAATGAACAACATCAAAATCCAAGGACATACCATAGAAAGGCAAGTTAAAATGTACAAGTACGAAACACATCTTCACACGGCGGAAACTTCTGCCTGCGCATCGGCAACAGGTGCCGAACAGGCAAGGCGATACAAGGCAGAGGGCTATGACGGCATATTTATCACAGACCACTTTTTCAATTCAAACACCACAGTCCCGAGAGATATCTCATGGGACGAGAAGGTGATGCTTTACTGCAAGGGCTATGAAAATGCCAAAGCAGAGGGCGACAGGATAGGGCTGAAAGTATTTTTCGGGATAGAGTATACCTATCAGGGGGCTGATATACTGGTATACGGTCTTGATAAGCAATGGCTGCTGGCGCACCGTGACTGTGACAGAGATTTCTACCAGTTTTACTACGATGCAAAAGCCGAGGGCGCACTGCTGATACACGCTCACCCTTTCCGCGAGGCGGACTATCTGCGGGAGATAAAGCTTCTGCCAAAGTGGGTGGACGGTGTTGAGGTCTATAACAGCGGAAACGGCAAAGATGTATACAACGAGCGTGCCGAGTGGTATGCAAAGCAGTTCGGTTTCCGCACTACTGCGGGTTCGGACAATCATCATCTGTCGGTAAGGAGCGAACGTCTTGCGGGAGTAGTCAGCGAGGTTGAGTTCGAGCGACCCGAAGATTATGCGGCGGCATTTTTCGCTGATAAAGTGAGACCCCTTTATCCTGCGGAAAGATTATAATAAAACAAATGTTCCACGTGGAACATTCTGAAAATAAGGCTGAATGTTCCCGACGGCGAAACCATGGCAGATGCCTTATGATAGCTAAGATAGGAAAACAGTAAAAGGAGGATATTTATGAAACTGAAAAGAATTGCAGCCCTGCTGACTGCGGCAGTTATGAGCGTTGGTGTGATGGCTTCATGCGGCGGCAGCAAGAGTGACGACAAGTCAAAGGCGGATACAAAGTCTGCGGCAGAAACAAGCGGTGCCGAGGGTGACAGCTCCGAAAGCGAAGAGATACCCGTTTCACAGACACATACCAACGACCCCATGACCGTAACTTCTGCAAAGGACTTAGTTGCCAAGATGTCCAACGGCTGGAATCTCGGAAATACCATGGACGCAACAGGTGAGGGTCTTGAATCCGAGATAAGCTGGCTTCCCACCAAGGTATATACAAACAAGTTCATGATAGATATGCTTCCCGAGGCAGGCTTCAATGTACTGCGTATACCCGTAAGCTGGGGAAATCATCTTATAGACGACAACTACACCATCGACCCTGCATGGATGGACAGAGTTCAGGAGATAGTTAACTACGGTATCGATGACGGTATGTATGTTATACTCAACACTCATCACGAGGAATGGTATATGCCCAAGCCCAGTGAGAAAGACGGCGATATCGAGGAATTAAAGGCGATATGGTCACAGATAGCAGACCGTTTCAAGGGCTATGACGAACACCTTATATTCGAGGGACTGAATGAACCCAGACTCCGCGGAGAGGGCGCTGAATGGACAGGTACTTCCGAAGCGAGAGAGATAATCAACGAGTACGAAAAAGCCTTTGTTGAAACTGTAAGGGCATCGGGGGGCAACAACGGTGACAGATGCCTGATGATAACAGGCTATGCGGCTTCTTCGGGATACAACAACCTTTCGGCGATAGAACTTCCCGAGGACAGCGACAAGCTGATAATCTCGGTACACGCATACCTGCCTTATTCTTTTGCACTTGATACCAAGGGTACTGACAAGTACGACCCCGAGGACAACGCTATCCCCACATTTTTCGATACCCTCAACGAACTTTTCATCAGCAGGGATATACCCGTTATCGTGGGCGAATTCGGTTCCATGAACAAGGATAACATCGATGACCGTGTAAAATGCCTTGACGATTATCTCGGTAATGCGGCTAAGTACGATATCCCATGTGTATGGTGGGATAACTATGCACGCATCGGCAACGGCGAGAACTTCGGACTTCTCAACAGACAGGAGTACGACTGGTACTTCCCCAAGCTGATGGATGTATTCAAGAAATACGCCGAAAGCGACCCTTCAGCGGCAGCAGCATAACAACGTAAACAAGCGGTCGGTCACAGAAATGTGCCCGCCGCTTTCATGTTGAAATATTGTGCAATATGCATAACCGAAAGAGTGTTTTTGGCCTTCGATTGTACGATACAGAGAATCACTATTTAACCTATTGACATACTAGGATTAATATGATATACTTTGAACACAGAAACGGGAAGACCCGCATTAATAGTAAGCTATTTCAATGTCGTTTACTATAAATCACTGTAATGAAAGGAAGATATATAATGGCAAACATCTACAAGAACATTGGCGAACTTGTCGGCAAAACTCCTCTGCTGGAGGCTGACAGATTTTCAAAGGCTGTAGGCGCAGAAGGAAAGATACTGGCTAAGCTTGAATACTTCAACCCCGCAGGAAGCGTTAAGGACAGAGTTGCCCTGAACCTCATCGAGGACGCAGAGAAGAACGGCACACTGAAAGAGGGTTCTACCATCATCGAGCCTACATCGGGCAACACAGGTATCGGTCTGGCGGCAGTGGGCGTATCCAAGGGCTACAAGGTCATACTTACAATGCCTGAGACCATGAGCGTTGAGAGAAGAAACCTGCTGAAGGCTTACGGCGCAGAGATCGTACTGACAGAGGGTTCAAAGGGCATGACAGGCGCTATCAAGAAGGCTGAGGAACTCAACAAGGAGATCGCAAACTCCGTTATACTCGGTCAGTTCGTAAATCCCGCTAACCCTGCTGTACACCTTGCTACAACAGGCCCCGAGATCTGGGACGACACTGACGGAAATGTTGACATCTTCATCGCAGGCGTAGGTACAGGCGGTACTGTAACAGGCGTTGGTCAGTATCTGAAATCCAAGAACCCCAATGTCAAGATAATCGCAGTTGAACCTGCTTCTTCTCCTGTACTTTCTCAGGGCAAGTCCGGCGCACACAAGATACAGGGTATCGGTGCAGGCTTCGTTCCCGATGTACTTGATACAAAGGTATATGATGAAGTATTCGCAGTTGAGAACAACGACGCTTTCGCAGCAGGCAACAAGTTCGCTAAGACAGAGGGTATCCTTGTAGGTATCTCTTCGGGTGCGGCACTTTTCGCAGCTGCTGAACTTTCAAAGCGTCCCGAGAACAAGGGCAAGACAATCGTTGCACTTCTTCCCGATACAGGTGAGAGATATCTCTCAACCGCACTGTTTGACTGATAATTCGTACCCCCATAAATAAGCTAAGGACAGATGTACATAAGGTGCATCTGTCCTTTCCATTTTTATTGATCTTTTGCCGCATCTGCTGCGGCGGCGAATTTTTCTTCATCATCGGGGCGTATGACCAAGTCGGGGGTGATGATGAAACAGGGCTTGTCCTCATGCAGAAAAGTTCCGCTGATAAATCGGGGGTTGACCTCATCGTTGACATCGGGGGGAGGCTGTATTTCCTCCTGACTTTTCTCAACAAAGCCCGTGATATTATCGCACAGCAGACCAAGGCGTTTCTCGGTATCGCAGATGATTATACATTCGCGGTCAGTCCTCATACGTCTCGGATAGCCGAATCTTTTCCTGAGGTCAATGACTGTTATAGTCACGCCGTCGTTGACGATAGTGCCCTCAACATAATCGGGCAGGTCGGGGACTTCGCTTGCATTCTGCCGCGGCACTATAAGCCGTACATCAGAAAAACCCATGGCAAAGGTCTTGTCATCAACGGTAAAGATAAGATATTTATTATTGCTCTCCTCCAATGTCTGCACCTCCAAATGTGCTGTACTGTTATTGTATATAGTCATACTGCCGGCACACCAAACTAAACAGCAATCTGATGGACTATGGAGGTATTCTTTCCCCGCATGCGGCGGGGGAAGAATACCTCACCATAAATGTAACTTGTTATAAAAGCATATGAAGTGGTGTGCTAAAGTATTATGTGTCATTAAGTTTATTGATAATATGAGATGCTATCTCATCAAGGGGCAGGCTGATATTTGCGGCACCGTTCTCTGCGGCGACTTTCGGCATACCGTATACCACCGCTGTTTTTTCGGATTCGGCGATATTGTATGCCCCAAGCTTGCGCATATCCAGCATACCCTTTGCGCCGTCACTGCCCATACCTGTAAGTATAACGCCTATGGCGTTCTTTTTTGCCGCATACGCCGCAGAATCGAAAAGAACGTCCACCGAGGGGCAGTGACCGTTGACCTTTACGCCCGCTTCACTTGTGACAAAATAGCCCTTTTTATCGCGAAATACCCTGAGATGCTTTCCGCCTGCCGCGATTATCACCATGCCGCGTTTGAGATATGTGCCCGATACTGCTTCGGTGACTTTCATCGGCAGTGCCGCATCAAGCTGAGTTGCATAAATCTTGGTATAACCCTCGGGCATATGCAGTACACACACCACAGGGGGACAGTCCGCAGGCAGACCTTTCAGCACCACGGGCAGGGCATTTGTGCTCCCCGTTGAGCCGCCTATTACTATGACCCGCTCGCAGTCGCTTATCTTCTGTGGATAGAACCTCGGCTTGATAATGCTTACAGAACTTATTATACTCGTGCTGACACGCTGTAAGAGTTTTTCGTCAGCCGCTGTACCGCTCTGATGAAGTATGATATCTATCGCCCCTGCCGAAAGCAGTGCCGACTGAGGACTTTTGCTTGCGGTAACAACGATTATGGGTATCGAATACCTCGGACAGAGTTCCTTTATATAAGCGGCGGCATCAAATTGCTCACCTGCATCTATATCCAGTACGATCACAGAGGGTTTACGGTGGGCTATCATCATCTTTGCTTTTCTCAGAGGGAACGCCGCTATCACAGTATCCCCTGTCAGAAGTTCTTTCAAGCCGCCTGCAAGCAGCTCATGCATTTTAAGGTCATCTGATATCAGATATACTATCATATGCTGCTCACCTCCGTTTTCTTACGGTAGACAGCAGGCTTCTCCCTGATATAGGGCATATCCAATGGCGCAGATTCAGCGTGACCTATATACAGATATCCGCCCTCTTCCGTGGCATTGTAGAAACGTTTGCACAGGTCGGATTTCGTTTCATCATCAAAATATATCATGACGTTGCGGCAGAGAATAAGATCAAAGCTTTTCTTGAAATTTATCTCATCCATAAGATTATGGTATTTGAATACAACGTTTTTGCGTATGCGTTCCTTGACCTGATAAAGACCGTGAGAGGTCTTATCAAAGAACTTTTCCCGCCATTCCTCGGGGAGATTTTCAAGAGATTTTTCGGTGTACACGCCCTTTGAAGCCTGCCTGAGTGCGTTGAATGAAATATCTGTTGCCAGTATCTTCAAGTCCCACTTGGAGCGGTTGAAACCGAAATACTCATCAAGGCACATGGCAAGATTATAAGGCTCGTTACCGTAGGAACAGCCCGCCGACCATATCCTGAGATCATGGTCACGCACGGCTTTTTCAGCCCGGGGCAGAAAGACTTCGCGGAAATGGTCGAAATGCTCGGATTCACGCATGAAATAGGTATGATTTGTAGTCAGCTTATTTATAAGGTTAGCTACCTCTCTGCCCGATGTATCGTCAAATACAGCATCAAGGTACTCGCTGAAGCTGCTGAAGCCGCAGTCAGCGATATAGTTTGCAAGTCTCGACTGCACAAGGAACTGCTTTCCTTCAAGGTCGATGCCGTAGCCTTTTTTGACAAAATGTACAAGTTTATTGAAATCAAGTTCATTGATGCCTGTATCAACATTTGATATCACAGCCTGCGCCCCCTTTCAGCATGAAAAATTACCTGTCTATCCCTTTAACACGCCACATAGTGATATATAACAATGAAACATCGTGATAACCGCCAAGTATTTCAAGTTGTGATATAACTCCAATCAATATGGTATGTCAGCGGAATGATCATAAAACATTATGCTTTATACAGTTGATTATAACATAATTTCATGTGATTTTCAAGTGGTTTTGTATTTTTCGTACAATAATTATTAAACAACAATATTGAATTTGCTATTATGGTGGGCGTTACAGCTCCTGCATTTTATGAAAAATTTGATAATTTTGAAAAGTTTTTATATACAATGCACAGTGAAATATTCCGAGAAGCTTGTGCGGTTGTGCAGTTCAATAAAGTGTATGCAAAATTATATAATGTCATTGACAAATTATTAAAACGGTGCTATAATGATATCAGTTTCAAAAGCATCATGAAAGGAGTGAGACGATGAATAAAAGCGTGTACAGTCTGGTGCTGGCGGACGAAGTGGTGGAAGCCATCGACCGCATGGCGTATTCGATGAACACAAGCCGATCGAACCTGATAAACCAGATACTCGCCGAAAGGGTCAGCCTTATGACCCCCGAGATGCGTATGCGGCAGATATTCAGCGAGATAGAACAGCTTATGGATCAGCGGTTCCTGTTCATCGATCAGCCCTCCGACAGCATGATAGCCATAAAAAGCCCGGTGCGGTACAAGTACAAGCCTACACTAAGGTACAGCCTTGAACTCAGCCGTGATATGCAGGGCAAGGTAGGGCGGCTGAAAGTATCTTTCAGGACTAAGAGCGAACAGCTGACCGCCGCCGCAGACGGATTTTTTGAGCTCTGGCTGAAACTTGAAAACAAGTATCTCAGGAAAGTTTTTCCCGATGGCGTTCCTGCACAGGCTGAAAACGGCAGGTATACAAGAGATCTCTATTCTCCCATAGCGGAACATCTTTCCGATAAGGAGATAGCAGAGGCGGTGGCAGGATATATCCGCCTGATGGACAGCTGTATACAGACCTATTTTGACGGTCTGACCGAGGGGCGTGACCGTTCCGATGAGATAGGCGCGAAGTACGCGGCGTATGTCAGGACGGTAACTGCGGTTATATAGGACGGTGACGGCATGAGCAGAAAAATAAAGATAACAGACGCTGTTATACTGATACTGCTGACCGCGGCGGTAATAGCTTTTTTCGCACTTACCACAAAGGCGGAGCGGAAATTCGGTGTAAGAATACCAAAGTCATCATCACAAGAAGTGATAGGCGGCTTTACATTCGTGACGCGCAATGACCTTATAATAAATATCCCCGAAGACTATATACGCGAACTCAGCGAAAGCAGACCCACCTACGATGAGGTCGTTGAAAAGCTCGGCGAGCCGGGTATACAGACAGGTTCCGGGATATGCAGAGCCTGCTGGCGCATAGGTGAAAGGAAGTACGCGGAATATGTTTTCATGGGCGATATGCCCTATCTGCAAATACGGGAATACTGATAAGCTAAAAGGAGTACTGTATGGATAAAGAAAAAGTAAGAGTTATCAAAATAAGTAAAGAGGCACTGTTTGAATATATCTATGAAAATTTTATCGCAAATCAGGATAAGTATTTAGATGTAGACAAGACTGAAGTATCTGATTATTTTGATATCGATCATGAGAATGGGAATTTTATATTCTGTGCAATAAGATTTGAAGATGAAGACGGAAATTTCCTTTCAATGCCTTCTGAGATAGATCTGAAAAAACTTATGAAAATGATCCCCGATACAACAGATTCGATGTTTTCACCAAACCGAAAATATTATAAGGAATACTCAAAAGACGAATTAGCTGAATTGTGTAAATAAATTCTTATCAGACGCAGGGACACTTTTTATAACGAAGTTAAATATATTTTTTGACATATAAAGGAGGACACAATAATGAATATGCAGAAATTTACCGAGAAATCGGTGCAGGCTGTACAGGACGCACAGAACATCGCGGCAAGGCAGTCAAATCAGGCGATAGGACAGGAACATCTGCTGAGCGCACTGTGCCTTGATGATAACGGTCTGATACCCCAGCTTCTCACACAGATGAGCACGGATATCAACGCTTTCCGCGGCGCACTGGACAGGGCTGTTGATAAGATACCGAAAGTCACCGTAGGCGGACGCGCACAGGGTCAGGTGTATATTTCCAGTGAACTTGACCGCGCACTTGCCGAGGCAGAAGCACAGGCAAAGCAGATGGGCGATGAGTTCGTATCCGTTGAGCATATATTCTTAGGTATAATGGAATGTGCAAACAGCGAAGTCGCAGAGGTACTGCGTACCTTCGGCATAAACAAGACAGGTTTCCTTGCGGCACTGAAACAGGTGAGAGGAAGCGCAAAAGTAACCAGCCAGAACCCCGAGGAGACTTATGATGTACTGAAAAAGTACGGTCAGGAACTGGTAGGTCTTGCAAGACAGAACAAGCTCGACCCCGTTATCGGCAGAGATTCCGAGATTAGAAACGTTATCCGCATACTCTCCCGTAAGACAAAGAACAACCCCGTGCTGATAGGCGAACCCGGCGTAGGTAAAACTGCCGTTGCCGAGGGTCTTGCACAGCGTATCGTCAGCGGTGATGTGCCCGACAGTCTGAAAGACAGACAGATATTCTCGCTGGATATGGGCTCGCTGATAGCAGGTGCAAAGTTCCGCGGCGAGTTTGAAGAGAGATTTAAAGCCGTTGTAAGCGAGATAAAGAAATCCGAGGGCAAGATAATACTGTTCATCGATGAACTGCATACCATCGTGGGCGCAGGAAAGTCCGACGGCGCAATGGACGCAGGAAATCTGCTGAAACCTATGCTGGCAAGGGGCGAACTGCACTGCATCGGTGCCACCACCCTCAACGAGTACAGACAGTACATCGAAAAGGATAAAGCCCTTGAAAGACGTTTCCAGCCCGTTATGGTAGACGAACCCAGCGTTGAGGATACCATATCCATACTCCGCGGCATAAAGGAGAGATATGAGGTATTCCACGGCGTTAAGATACAGGATCAGGCGCTGATAACCGCGGCTGTGCTTTCCGACAGATACCTGACGGACAGATTCCTGCCCGATAAGGCTATCGACCTTGTGGACGAAGCCTGCGCACTTATCCGTACAGAGATGGACTCCATGCCCACCGAACTGGATGACCTGAGAAGAAAGATACTCCAGCATGAGATAGAAGAAACTGTCCTCAAAAAGGAAAGCGACAAGCTTGCCGAGGAACATCTGGCAGAAGTTCAGAAAGAACTTGCAGATATGAGAGCGCAGTACAACGAGATGCGTGCTAAATGGGAAAACGAAAAGAACGCTATCTCCAAGGTGCAGAAGATACGCGAGGAGATAGATGCTGTAAACGGCGAGATAAAGCAGGCAGAGCGCGACTATGACCTCTCGAAACTGGCAGAGCTGAAATACGGCAAGCTGGAAAATCTGCAAAAGGAACTGGCAGAGGAAGAAAAGAAAGCCGAGCAGTCCTCAAAGAGCAATACCCTGCTTAGAGATAAAGTAACCGATGACGAGATAGCAAGGATAATCTGCCGCTGGACAGGCATACCAGTTGCAAAGCTGATGGAGGGCGAGCGCGACAAGCTGTTAAGGCTTGAAAGCATACTCCATGAAAGAGTTATCGGACAGAACGAAGCTGTTGAAAAAGTCAGCGAAGCTATACTCCGTTCAAGGGCAGGTATCGCAAACCCCAACACACCTATCGGTTCGTTCCTGTTCTTAGGCCCTACGGGTGTGGGCAAGACCGAGCTTGCAAAGACCCTTGCACAGGCACTCTTCGATGACGAAAACAATATGGTTCGTATAGATATGTCGGAGTATATGGAGAAATTCAGCGTAACAAGGCTGATAGGAGCGCCTCCCGGATACGTGGGATATGAAGAAGGCGGTCAGCTGACTGAGGCTGTAAGAAGAAAGCCTTACTCCGTTGTACTGCTGGACGAAGTCGAGAAAGCTCACCCCGATGTGTTCAATATACTTCTGCAGGTGCTCGATGACGGCAGAGTTACCGATTCACAGGGCAGAACGGTAGATTTCAAGAACACCGTTATCATACTGACCTCGAACCTGGGCTCACATTTCATACTTGATGGCATCGACGAGGAAACAGGAGATATCAGCGAGGAAGCAAGGGACAATGTCAACGACCTGCTGAAAACTCATTTCCGTCCCGAATTCCTGAACCGTCTTGACGAGATAGTAATGTACAAACCTCTGCTGAAGAGCGAGATATACAGCATCTGCGGACTGATGCTGAAGAGCCTTGAAAAGAGACTTGCAGAAAAGCGCCTGAAAATGGAGCTTACCGAATCTGCAAAGGCGGCGATAGTCGATCAGGGCTACAATATGGCATTCGGTGCAAGACCTCTGAGAAGATTTATTCAGAGCCATGTGGAGACTCTGCTGGCAAAGGCAATAATCAGGGACGACCCTGCTGCTGACAGCCTGATGAAAGTAGATTATGACGGCAATGATTTCTCTGTTGAGACTATCGCACCGACAACAGCCGAATAATACTTATATTAATTCATAATTCATAATTCATAATTCATAATTGTTGGCAGGGCAACCACGAAGTTGGGTAAGAATGCCAAGGAGAAGAGCTTTGGGTCAAGCCTTTCGCGAAAGGCTTGCGGAGAGCACGAGAGGCAGAGCCTCTCGGTCAAGGCGCAAAAGCGACGCGGCAACAAAGCTTTAAACAGCAAAGCAAACTTCCGACCAATAAGGCGCGGCAATAATCAACAATAAGAGCGTGGACAATCAAACCGTCCACGCTCTTTCTGCGTCCGTAAAATTATTGTCGCGCCTGAAATCGGACAGCGAAGCGAATCCGATTTCTCGACCCGCAAGGGGCGATATGATACCGCAGTCCTTTGATTAATAAAAAAACCTACTTCCAGATATCCTCCCCAAGCCCCGAAAGATAAGCAGTAAGCTCCTCTGCCATCTCGTATTGCTCGGATATCCTAGGATGCCCCGGAGTCGCCTTGCCTGTGCGGGTGAACATGAAATGTCGTATCCTGCTGTCAGAAAGCTCATAAGCTATCTCGTCAACAGCTTTGTCCCATTCGGGGTCGTGACCAAGTACCGTCAGCAGAAGCACAAAATATGCACGGTGGTACTTTGCGCGAAGTTCCTTTATTATCCCCTTGTAACCCTCTTTCCAGCGGGTGCGGAAAGATATATCGGTTATGTCGGGGTCGCCCTCGGCTTCGTTGTGACTGTCATTCTGTCCGACCGCGAATATCACCACATTCGGGGTGTATCTGCCAAAATCCCATGGGGTGTAACCCCTTTCACCCTCGGGATAATAACAAAGCTTGTCGTAGGCAGTCTCCATACCGATGAAATCAGGGGCGTGGAACCAGCCTGTGTTGTCAAATACCGAAATACCGCCCTGGGCTGTGCAGTTAAGCTGTGCCCCGAGATTTCGCGCAGTTATCGAAGCATAGCTGTACCACGCATTGTCGTAAATGCCCTCGTGTCCCTCAGGGTCGCACTTGCCCTCAAAATCACGGGCTTCAACTACTGCGCCCGCCGATACCGAATCGCCGAATACCTCTATCTTCCTTGAGGGAAGCGCAGGGGCTTCAAGAACTTCACCATCAATGACAAAGCCTAAAAACCTGAAATAGTGAGATGCGTCCTGACGCTTGAAAAGCACTATCTCGTGTTCGCCGTCTTCAAGACCATCTGCAAGCGTAAGACAGTACTCTTTTTCCCATTCGTTTTCCTCGCCGAAATCAGCACGGCATACCTTGCCGTCGATAACATATCCGACAGACATTTTGTTGAAAAAACGCCTGTTGAATATCACTGCACTGACACTCGTGCCTTTGAACCTCATGCGCACATTTGAACCTGCCCAAATGAATACGGGCGCATTCGGGTCGTCAAAGTCTATCCTGCCCATGTAGGACATCTTGTCTGTGGGGCTGATAAGCTTTTTGCCCTCGGGTATCCTTGTTTCCATTTCCATATCCTCCGTTTATACTGTATCGTTCAGCGCTTTTTGCGCTGTTTTGACCTTAAATATGCCTTGGTTATTGCGATGCCAAACAGCAGTTCTATCACCGATAGTACTGCGCAAATTATCGACAGAGAGCGGGAGTCTTCAATATTGCTTTCAAAATAATATTCTTTGGTATTTTCGGGATCGTAGAATATCTTCGCGTTTTTCTGTTTTGCAAGATATAAAGATGTGGTATGTAACGTCTGTGAGGGGAAAACGCCGTCGCTCTTTACAACTACATCGGCTTTGCCCTGATAGTGATGGTGCCTGCCCCATATTTTGGCATTCGTCACCTCGCCGACTATCTCGGCTGTGCAGTGGTTTTTCCTGTGGATATGATCTTTCATAAACAGACCTGACGCCACAGCAAACACTGCCGACAATACAAAGGTGAAAACTATCAGCCCGATTTTCAGCCTGTCGGGTTTGTTCTTCTGCTTTTGCTTTTTCAGGAATGCTTCACTGCCGCTTATATGTTTCTTCTTTTTCACTTATGCCACACCACCACATCGCCCGAATTTTTTGCGATGCTTATATCTGCTTCGGGGAATCTCTCTTTCAGCAGACCCTGCATATGTTCGCAGAAAATATTTTCAGTGTAGAAATGCCCCGCATCGAATACCACAAGACCTGCGTTGTATGCGTCAACAAATATATCGTGCTTAACATCTCCCGTGATATAGCCGTCACAGCCCTTTGCAAGTACTTCTCCCAGAAAACTTCCGCCGCTGCCCGAACATACTGCTATCCTTTTCAGCAGACCGCCGTTTGCTTTGTCGTATCTCACTGTGGGACAGCCAAGTTTTTCCTTGCAGATATCTGCAAGTGCTTCGGCAGTGATGCCCTCATGTTCGCAGATACAGCCCATCTTTGCACCGTTTTCCTCGGCTATGCAGTCAACAGGCACAAGACCCAGCTTTTTGCAGAGGATATCGTTCATCACAGCGCAGTCGAAATTTGTGTGGGCTGAGATAACGCTGATATCGTTCCTTGCAAGTACACCAACTACACTGTCCGGGTCAAGCCTTTTTATTCCGCGGAAAATCACGGGATGATGTGTAACGATGAGGTCAGCCCCGACTTCTGCGGCTTCTTTTGCAACATCAATGGTGCAGTCAAGGGACAGAAGTATCTTATCAGCGCTCCTGCCCTTATTGCCGACGCAAAGCCCGCTGTTATCGTAGCTTTCCTGCAAACGGAAAGGTGCTGTCTCCTCGATGAAATTGTAAATATCTCCTACTGTATACATAATTGTCCTCCTTTAGTTATAGAAAAACACCTCCGACGTTTTCTGTCGGAAGTGTCAGTGTAATCGTTATTATTTTTTACCGAACAGACCTCTTTTTGCGGGTTTCTTTCCGATATCCTTGGTGGGGTCGCCGAAACGCTCCTTGTTCTTTTCGATATCCATAGCTTTATCATGTACGCTTGCGGACATGATGCCTGACATCTGCTGCATCAGCAGGTTCTGCTCGAATATCGCAACTGCTTCTTCACAGGTCTCAGCTTCGCCGTTCACCATGAATTCCTTGATCTGACCGATATTGTTCATGTAGTCCATATCCAGATCCATGAAATCGATCTTCTTTCTCAGTGCTGTAAGATAATCGTCGCGCTGTTTTTCAAGCTGCTTTATCCTGCCCTGAAGTATCTCGATCTGCTCGGTGATACCCTCATTGACTTCTTTCTGGTGATCCCTGACTTCAACAAGTTTCTGGGTGTAGTACTTATTGATTATCATATAACCTGAAACTGCTATCGTAAGGAAGCCGAATACAGGAACTATGATGAAAAATCCGGTATGGAAAGCTATCAGCAGGAGAAGTGCAAATATCAGCGCACCGCCGAGAACGTATAGCATCGATTTATTGCGCTTTCCGTTAAAATCAAATTCCCTTTCTGCCTCAGAAACATCTCTTATATATATTTTCAGATACTCCTTGTTCTCCTTACTGATCTCAACGCCGTCAGCAATTTCAAAGTATCTGTTTATATAGCATTCAGCTAACTCCATCTTTTCTAGCTCGGTCATTATTCTTCACCCTCTGAAAGTCGTATTATTAAAGTAATACCCGTACAGCAATGACATAGGTCAAAGTGTATATAATAAAAGTATACCACACCAACTCCTTTTTGTCAATATTTTTATAAATAATATATTCAATAAATAAAATATGTTGGAATTTTTTAGTTGATGTTTAACTAAAAGATATAATTAACGTATTCCTTGAACCGAATGACCGATATACTATATAATATGGGGATTCAGAGCGATATAAGTTAATTTCAATGAAGTTTAAAGTAAGTTAACTTAAATATTTATATAACCTGTTAATTATCGAAAGATTTTCTTAAATTCGCCTGACTTTCATTGACAGAAGTTTCTTTTTGTACTATAATAAATTGCAGATAGAAAAATCAGAAAACCTATGTAGACAAAAAAGACAACAGATGATCAATAGTATATTGTACGTCTGTATATAGCCGATATGCTGTACACATTTTATGTGCAGTGTGCTTATGCAGACTTTTTTTGTCTTACAGACTTATCAACAGGAGGATATGGATATGTCAAAAGCAAGTTCTGTCGGAAAAGCTGTTGTGACTCTGCTGATAATCGGCGGAGTGGGCTTCGGCGGGTGGAAGCTGTATAAGAATTACGGCAGTCCCGAGTCTAACAGCAGCGACAAAGTGTACGTACAAAAGGTATCGAATGTGAATACTGTCACAGGTTCGGATCTGTTTGCAAACAGTTTCCCCGGTGTGGTAGTGGCACAGAAATCGGTAGACGTTAAATACGACAGCACCAAGACCGTAAAGGATATACTGGTGGCTGAGGGCGATGCCGTAAAGAAAGGCGATAAGCTTCTTACCTACGATACCGAAGCGATACAGATCGAGATCGATACTGCAAAGCTGGACGTTGAAAGAACTCAGAACGAGATCGAGACAAATAATCAGCAGATAAAGCAGTACGAGGAAGAAAAGAAGAAAGCAAGTGAAGATCAGGTAGTATCCTACACAAACCAGATACTTCAGCTGCAAAGCGACAATGCAAGAAAAGAATACGACATCAAGGCAAAGAATGTGGAGATAACCAAGCTGGAAAGCTCCAAGAAGAACGCTTATGTCGTAGCACCCATAGACGGCACTGTAAAGGATCTGAAAGATCCGTCCTCAAACGGGGGAGCTGATGATTACGGCTACGATCGTTACGGTTCCGGCGATGAAGGCGTGATAATGAAGATCTCCGCCGAGGGCGACTACCGCGTAAAAGGCGTATTCAACGAGCAGAACAGCAATGCCATATACAAGGACGCTGAGGTGATACTCCGCAGCAGAACAGATGATACCAGCGTCAGTGGTGTCGTATCTGAGATAGACACATCACCTCAGGAAAACAACGACGATATGTACGGCTATGGCGAAAGCGATGAACAGTCAACTTCTTCAAAGTATGCTTTTTATGTTGAGCCCGAATCACTGGAGGGCTTCAAGCTTGGACAGCATATCCTCATCGATACCGACAGAAGCGACGATGTTGAGAAGACAGGAATATGGCTTTATACAAACTTTATCCTGAAAGACGGAAACAAGTCCTATGTATGGGCTAAGAAATCCGACAAGGATGTCATCGAGAAGAGATACATAAAGATAGGCAAGGAAGATACCGAGTACGGCGACTGCGAGATACTTGAGGGTCTTTCCACCGATGATTATATCGCTTATCCCGCCGACTACATCAAGGAAGGTCTAAAGACCACCACAAATTCCTCCGATAAGGATATCCCCGAAAATGATCTTGGCGACGGAGAGATGATGGACGAAGGTATGATGGATGAAGGCATGATGGACGAAGGCACGATGGACGAGGGCGACATGGGCAATATGCCTGGCGATTTCGTTTCAAACGATGACGGCAGCTATTCAATGACAGATGAGGACGGAAATTTCATCGAGGGTGCTGCTGACGGTTCAATGAAAGTCACCTCACCTGACGGCGGTGTTGTCGAAATGGATGCTGATGGCAACTTTATCCGCGGCAGTGTTGATGATGATGGTACATTCACATTCGACTATGACGGCGAAGCTACTGCTGACACTGATAAGGGCGATGCTGACGGCAAGGCAAAGGCTGAAAAGACCGAGAGCGAAGAACCCGATGTAGCATTTGAAGATCTTTACGGCATCTCCGAAGATGAGTTCAACGCTATGTCCACCGATGAAAAGGACGAGTTCCTTAAAAAGCATTACAGCTGAGAAAGGCGGACAATATGGTATTTGAACTGAACAATATCTTCAAGGATTATATGCAGGGCAAAGAACCCGTCCCCGTACTTAAAGACATATCGCTGAGCGTTGATGACGGCGAGTATGTTGCGATAATGGGACCCTCGGGTTCGGGCAAATCCACCCTGATGAACATTATCGGCTGCCTTGACAAGCAGACAAAGGGCAGCTTCATATTCGATGGTTCGGATATAATGAAATGCAGTGACAAGCAGCTTTCGGATATACGCAATACCAAGATAGGTTTCGTTTTCCAGAACTTCAATCTTCTGCCGAGACAGTCGGCACTTGAAAATGTTGAACTGCCTCTGCTGTATGCGGGACTTTCCAGAAAAAGACGCCGCGAAATGGCGAAAGAGGCTCTGCACAGAGTAGGTCTTGAGGACAGAATGAACTTCAATCCCACACAGCTTTCAGGCGGACAGAAGCAGAGAGTTGCCATAGCAAGGGCGATAGTCAACAGACCCAAACTGCTGCTGGCGGACGAACCTACAGGTGCGCTGGATACAAAATCGGGCGACGATGTAATGGAGCTTTTTGAAGAGCTGAACAAGGACGGCGTGACCATAGTTATGATAACCCACGAACCCGAGATAGCCGAACACGCAAAGCGTGTAATGTATATCCGTGACGGCGAACTGCACAGCGGCGCATTCAACAGCCGTGTCAAGAAAGAGGAGGAGGAGAGCGAATGAAAAAACTGATAATATTTCTTCTCTGTGTGGCAGTACTCGGCGGCGGCGGATATTTCGGCATGAAAAAGTACAAGGACAGCAAGCAGGAAAAAGTCGTAGTTGATGTAGTGCCTGTCAGCCTTATGATGCAGGACAGCGAATATTTCGATTACTACTACAGAGGACTTGACGGACGCGTGCAGTCTTCCAATACCCAGAGAGTATATATAGATACCGAGAAGCTGGTAAAGGAAGTATACGTTGAGGAAGGTCAGAGCGTTAAAAAGGGCGATGCGATACTTGAATACGATATGACCGTGGTAGAGCTGGAACTTGCCCAGAAGGAAAACGCTGTAAAGATAGTTGAGCAGGATATCAAGATGGCTAAGAAGGAGCTTGAAAAGATACGCAACTACAAGCCCTCCGAGGACGCACCTCAGCCCCCCGAGCCGGATTATCCTGATTTTCCCGACGATATACCAGATGACAGTATGCCTGACGACAGCATTCCCGACGATATCGGACCTGATGTTCCCGACGGACCTCCCGCACAGCTTATCACAGATGTGATAAAGCCTGCATTCATACCCGCTGAGGGCGTGGGCACCCCTGAGGCGCCCTACATCATCAACTGCACTAATGAGGCTGAGGTCTCCAAAGAGTTCATGATAAGAATGGCAAGCGAGAAGAAGTGCGCCGAGATATGCGTATACGACGAGGAATACAGATACCTTTTTAAATGGATAATAGTGCCTGCCGAGAAAACAGATCCCGAAGCACTTGTAAGCTGGAAGGTATCCGACGGCATAACCATCGACGAGGACGGAAATGCTTCCATTGATACCGATGTTAAGCACTACGGCAAGCTGAGCTTTACTCACCCGACAACTCAGAAGAAGGACGATTCATCATTACCCGAGGACGACAGCTCCGAGCCCGAACTTCCCGAGGAAGATGAAGAACCCTATGATTACTATGAAAGCTACGATCCCGCTGATTATTACATCGACCCGGAGGGTACGGATTATGTATATTCCCGCGAGGATATCAAGCAGATGATATCCGATAAGGAAGACGATATAAAGCAGCTGGAGATAGACCTCAAACAGGCTAATTTTGAACTTCAGACAGCCAAGAAGCGCAAGGTAGACGGCAAGCTTTACGCCGAGCTGGACGGCATCGTCAAGAAGATAGGCAAGGCTTCGGGGGATGAAGAAGCCGCTGAAGAGGAAGAAGAGGAAGACATCTACGAGGAGCCCAATGCCGATGACCGCGCATTTGCAGTTATTCAGGGCGAGGGCGGCACCGAGGTAGTATGCGAGATAAGCGAGCTGAACCTTCCGAAATACAGCATCGGCGATACCTTTACCATAACCTCATGGAATTCAGACGGTACGGGCGTTGCTGAGATAACCAAAATAGACGATGTACCCGTAAGTTATAATAACTATAACTGGGGCGAAAATCCGAATAACTCTTCGTATCAGATACACGCAAAGATAATCGAAGGCGAAGACAGTTTCTCTTACGATGACTGGGTAGAACTTACTGCGGATAAAAAGGAATCGAACAGCGAAAAGTCTTCAAACTCGGTATACCTGCCGATACACTATGTAAGGCAGGAGGGCGGCGATTATTACATAATGAAAGCCGACGAGGACGGCAGACTTAAAAAGCAGTACGTAAAGGTCGGACAGATAATGTACGGCTATATGATCGAGATCAAGGGCGGTCTTAGCTATAAGGACAAGATATGTTTCCCTTACGGCAAAGAAGTCAAGGAGGGCACAAAGACCCGTGAGACCACCGAGATACTTATGCCCGAGAACATGGACATATTCTGAGGAGGTAAGCTATGATAGAAAACGTTAGGCTCTCCCTCCAGGGAATACTGAGCCACAAGATACGTTCATTCCTGACAATGCTGGGCATTATCATCGGTATTGCGGCTATAATCGCCATAGTATCGACTATCGAGGGAACGAACGAACAGATAAAGAACAACCTTATCGGCGCGGGAAACAATACTGTTAAGATATCGCTGATGCAGGGCGATACCGAAGCCGATTTCGCCTGGTCGCCTGTACCTGATAATATCAGGGTGGTATCCGAGGAGAGCAAGAAGAGGATAGTTGACCTTAAAGAGGTTGAGAGCTGTACTCTTTACCGCACAAGAGAAACTATCGATAACCTGTTCTATCTCAACAAGAAGATAGATTCATCTATCATCTACGGTATCGACAGCGATTATTTTTCAACAATGGGTTACGAGATAGCCGAGGGTATGGGCTTTTCCGAAAAGCAGTACACGGATTTCTCCAAAGTTGCGATAATCGATACAAATATGCAGAGAGGTATATTCGAGGGTGAGAACCCCATCGGAAAGATACTCGATATCAACGGCGAGCCTTTCAGGATAATAGGCGTTGCCTGCAAGCGTACAGGATTTGAGCCTGTTATCAACAATGTTGAAGACTACTTCACCTATAACCGTTCTTCCAGCGGACTGATATTCATACCCACCGATGACTGGGGTATAATCTTCCGCTATGACGAGCCACAGAACTGTGTTGTACGCGCAAAGGATACCGACAGTATGACAGGTGCGGGCAAGAAGACAGCGGATATACTCAATGAGAATATCCGTAAGCAGTCTGCGGGTTCTGAGCAGAAATCAGCTGAGAGCGTTGCCAATACCCTTGAATACAAGAGCGAAAGCCTGCTGGAACAGGCGAAGAAGCTTCAGGACCTTTCAAAATCCACAAACCAGATGCTTATATGGATAGCGGGCATATCCCTGCTGGTCGGCGGTATCGGCGTTATGAACATAATGCTGGTATCCGTTACCGAGCGTACCCGCGAGATAGGTCTTAAAAAGGCTCTTGGCGCAAGAAAGAAGCGCATACTCGCACAGTTCCTTACAGAAGCCTCAGTACTTACCACCATAGGCGGTGTACTGGGCGTACTGATAGGCATAGGCTTATCAAAAGTAATTGCGAATATCGCAGAAGTTCCTGTATCTATATCCACACCTGCGATCATCGTATCCGTTGCATTCTCTATGGTAGTCGGTATCGTCTTCGGACTTATACCCAGCATAAAGGCTGCAAATCTCAATCCTATCGATGCACTCCGCTATGAATGATAAATTTTTTCCCAAGTACAAACAGAGACTGTCGCTTATGCGGCGGTCTTTGTTTGTATATATCACTTTGCGGCAGCTGTATTTTTTTGTCAAAAATGGGAAATCAGAAGCAATTTTTGGGTAGACTTTGAGAACCCATCATGCTAAAATCATAGTAATGAAAATCAACACGGAGGTGCAGGATGGAAAACAGAAAATACCGCAATGCGTTTGCAGAGATAGGAAAAACAGATGAAGAGATATCAGCAAGGCTGAATGAAATCGTACAGGAATTTTTCTGCGGTGAGGACAGCTTTTATCACGAAGACGGTGATACAGGCTATTTTGAGGATACAGGAAACCACGATGCAAGAACAGAGGGAATGTCCTACGGCATGATGATGGCTGTTCAGCTGGATAAAAAGGATATCTTCGATAAGATATGGAAATGGTCAAAGAAGTATATGTACCTGACAGAGGGCGATAACGAGGGCTATTTCAGATGGTCATGCGGCGTTGACGGCAAAAGTTTTGCCGAGGGTCCCGCACCCGACGGTGAGGAATTCTACGCTATGGCACTGTTTTTCGCTTCCCACAGATGGGGCGACGGCGAAGGCATATTCAACTATTCCCACGAAGCAAAGGAGATACTCCGTGCCTGTGTCCATAAGGGCGAAAACGGCAGGGCAGGTGCACCGATGTGGAACAGGGATAACAAGCTGATACTCTTTGTGCCCGGTTCTGATTTTACTGATGCTTCCTATCATCTGCCCCATTTTTACGAGCTTTTCGCAAAATGGGCTTATGAAGAGGACAGAGATTTCTTCGCACAGGCAGCAAAGGCAAGCCGCGATTACATCGCAAAATCGTGCCACCCTGTTACCGGTATGAATCCCGAATACGGCGAGTTTGACGGTTCACCCATGTCCCGTCCTCTCCCCTGGGCTACCGAAAGACATGACTGGTTCTACAGCGATGCTTACCGCACTGCCGCAAATATCGGTCTTGACAGGTCATGGGGAGGCAAGGACGACCGCCTTGAAGATGCTGTAAGACGTTTGCAGTATACTCTCGGCATCGTAAATAAAAACTCTCCATTCATGACCTATGAGGTGGATGGTACTCCCCTTGATGAACCCGCAAGACACCCTGTGGGTCTGCTTGCAACAACAGCACAGGCATCACTTGCCATAAGCGGACAGCTTTCCCTCGATGCAGAGGATAAATCAGTCCGCCTTGCCGCTGAATGGGTAGAGCGTTTCTGGAACGAACCCCTCCGCAAAGGCGACAGACGTTACTACGATAACTGCCTGTATCTCTTTGCATTCTTAGCCCTCAGCGGAAATTATAAGATATGGTAAATTCACAGGAGACAGCACTCACCCGCTGTCTCCCATTTTTTTATGCCTGCGCAGGTCGGTCTCGGATTGATACAGATGATGGTTTATCTTACAAACTGCGAGCTTTATTGAGGAAGACCCTTTTGAAAAAGGGTCCTCCTCAAACTCCTCCCCGAAAACTTTTAACTCTTTTTGGCAGGGGGCAGACTTCTTTATAAAGTACACCTAGTACGGTCACTTACTTCACTATATAATAATAGCTGCCCCCTGCCAAAAAGAAATAGAAGTCTTTGGAAAGGGGTCTGGGGAATAACCTTTCTTCAGAAAGGTTTTCCCCAGCAGAACCCGCAGTACGCAAGATAAACCATCATCTGCACCGAACTGGGACTGCTCCGCGGGGGCATAAAAACGGCGGACAGAATGTGTATCTGTCCGCCGGAAATATTATTCAACAGTAACGCTCTTAGCAAGGTTTCTGGGCTTGTCAACGTCAAGACCCTTAGCTACCGAGATATAATATCCAAGCAGCTGGAGAGGAACTACCGCAAGGCTTGCGGCGAAAAGCGGGTCGGTCTTGGGAACGTATGCGGTAAAGTCCGCAGTGTCCTCAACACTGTAATTGCCGTAGGAAGTCAGACCCATGATATAAGCACCTCTTGACTTGCACTCAACCATGTTGGAAACTGTCTTCTCAAACAGTTCCTGCTGAGTCAGCACGCTGATAACAAGAGTACCTTCCTCGATAAGGCTGATAGGACCGTGCTTCAGCTCGCCTGCCGCATAAGCCTCCGAGTGGATATAGCTTATCTCTTTCATTTTCAGCGAACCTTCAAGGCTTACTGCGTAGTCGATACCTCTGCCGATGAAGAAAGCATCGCGGATATTTGCAAACTTGGAAGCGAACCACTGTATCCTTTCCTTGTCTTCAAGTATCTTTGCTACCTTGTCGGGAATGGTCTGTATCTCTTCAAGAAGTTCAGCCAGTCTTTCATCGGATATCTCACCGCGTACCTTTGCAAACTGCATAGCCAGCAGATAAGTTGCGATAAGCTGAGTGCTGTATGCCTTGGTTGTCGCAACGGATATCTCGGGACCTGCCAGTGTGTAGAACACGCTGTCGGCTTCACGGGCGATATTCGAGCCTACAACATTTACGATACCCAGTGTCTTTATG
Organism: Ruminococcus albus AD2013; assembly: GCF_000526775.1. NCBI lineage: Bacteria > Bacillati > Bacillota > Clostridia > Eubacteriales > Oscillospiraceae > Hominimerdicola > Hominimerdicola alba. Next base: position 2,925,145 of record NZ_JAGS01000001.1, on the reverse strand, counting down.
CCGTTTTCCTTAGCAAGAGTAAGTGCGGCACGGCTGTCGGCAGTTTCGCCCGACTGACTGATTATTATAACAAGACTGTTCTTGTTGAAAGGAGTCTTTCTGTATCTGAACTCGCTGGCAAGTTCAACCCTCACAGGGATAGTAGTAAGTTCCTCGATAACATACTGCGCCGCAACACCAACATGGTAAGCAGAACCGCAGGCAACTATGTATATCTGAGAAAGTGCCTGTACTTCCTCATCGGTAAGACCGAATTCGGAAAGCACGATATCGCCGTCCTTAACAACGGAGTTTATCGTATCCTTTATAACCTTGGGCTGCTCGTGTATCTCCTTGAGCATGAAGTGCTCATAGCCGCCCTTTTCAGCTGCTTCGGCGTTCCACTTTATCTCGGTGATCTCCTTGGTGATCTCCTCGCGCTCGATATTGTAGAAAGTAACATTGCCCTTTTCAAGCTTTGCTATCTCGTGGTTGCCGATGTAGTATACGTTTCTTGTATATTTCAGTATAGCAGGAACGTCGGAAGCCACATAGGTCTCACCGTTTGCAATACCGATTATCATGGGGCTGTCCTTACGTGCGGTATATATCTCCTGCGGATATTCCTTGAACATAACACAGAGAGCGTAGCTTCCGCGAATACGTATCATAGCTCTTGCGATGGAATCAACAGGACCCTCGCCGTACTTGCGGTAGTAGTAATCGATAAGCTTTACAGCTACCTCGGTATCGGTCTGCGATTTAAAAGTATATCCTGCCTTTACCAGCTTGTCGCGGAGTTCCTGATAATTCTCAATGATACCGTTATGTACAGCGATAACATTTTCATCATCGGTAGCATGAGGGTGAGCATTAAGTGCGGAGGGTTCGCCGTGGGTAGCCCATCTGGTATGACCTATACCGCAGCAGCCTTTAACTGCCTTGCCGCCGTCTGTCATATTTATAAGAACTTCCAGCTTGCCTTTTTCCTTAATTATCTCGGTATCGTTCCCGCCGTCGCGAACAGCTATACCTGCGGAATCGTAACCTCTGTATTCAAGCTTGGAAAGTCCGTCAAGCAGCACGGGAGCAGCCTGATGGTCACCTGTAAAACCAACAATACCACACATTATATATTACCTCCAATATACGGTTTTATTTCTTTTAATATGGTAAACAATATCCAGATTAATTATATCAGATAATAAACTAACTGTCAATAGTTTGATATACGTTTCGGATGTAATAAATTATATATAAAGACAGATTTCGGCGATTTCGCGGCAGCAAACCGGCGCACCGGACAAACTATGACGCGAAGAGAGCTTTTGGTCAAGCTTTTCGCGAAAAGCTTGCGGAGAGCTCGAGAGGCAGAGCCTCTCGGTCAAGGCGCAAAAGCGACGTGAAAATAGTGCTGTAAATAGCCCAACAAACTACCGACCAACAAGGCGCGGCAATAATCAAAAATCGAGCGTGTGCAAAGCTTATACCACGCACAAACTATGTGCGGAGATATTGCCGCGCCTGAAATCAACGGCGATAGCTCGTTGATTTCTCGACCCGACGGCGCTGCCGACGCAGTCGCAGCTGAGGGGCGAAAACTCGCAAAGCTACGTCCCAAAACAAACACATCGACAAGCCCAACTACCCCCGCCCCCAATAATCAAGAACATCTATCTATGACATGATCTGCAAGAAGTGCTTCACTCTTATCTGACGTACTGCGTTATCAGGTCGCCCCTGTCGGGTCGAGCCGTCAAAAACGCTTACGCTGTTTGACGGCGGGCGCGGGCAATATTTACGCGGGTAGTTTGTGCGGGGCTTTAGTTTTGCTCACGCTCGGAGTTTTCGGATTGCCCGCGCTCTATTGGTCGGAAGTTTGTATCGCTATTTATCGCTTTGTTGCCGCGTCGCTTTTGCGCCTTGAGTTGAGGGCTCTGCCCTCAAACTCCCGCAAGCCTTTCGCGAAAGGCTTGAGCCAAAGCTCTTCTCCTTGGCATTCTATCCTAAGTACAGCTACGTTATCTTCCTGCCAACAATTATGAATTGTGAATTATGAATTATAAATTAAAATAAGGTTTATTTCCATGCTTATTTTCTTGTCAACCCCTATTTAAAACTTCTATGTTTTACACAACCCCATTTAAGTTCTTTTGTTTATCCAACTATACAAACTATTTAATCTATATCTTCCAAACCCCTATGTTCAGGGAAATTTCCCCATCTGTTACAGTTTTTTGTTACTATTCTCCCCTGTTAAGTAACAAATGGTTAAAAAACGGTAACAAGAACTTTTTTGGACAGTTAAAACTCAACACCCCAGTTTTCAAAATTGTTGAAAACTCTGTTGAAACTGTTGAAAAGAGGGTGTATAAACTGCTATAACCCATTTTTATTGTTGAAAACTTTTCCCCTTTCAACAATCGTCCCATTTTTCTCCCTTGAGTGTTACCAAGTTGTAATCAAAGAGTTACACAGCCTGTCCCAAAAGACGTACTTCAAACCCCCATCGTCAAATTGACATCAGTATTCAACTGTAATAAAACAGTAATAAAAATGACATTCCGTTAACGCCCGAAAATCCCATTTTTGGGCGTTTTTACGCCACTTTACAAAAAATTCACAAAATAAATTCTACCTTAAATCGATTACAGCTGTTGAAAATCCTGTGGATTTCTGGTACAATTGTGAAAACGATAATTTTATTATACGGAGGTACCATCATGAGTATAACCTACAACGAAAAATCCCGCTCTTTCAAACTTCGTGCCAATAACACCGACTATATGTTCAAGGTGATAAACGGCGAATATCTCGGTCACGTTTACTACGGCAAAAAAGTCCCCGATGAGGATATGGACTGGCTGCTGCGCCTTGATGAAAGCCCCTTCACCCCCGAGACCAACAACCGCGACAGGGCAGTATATCTCGATACCACACCTTTTGAATACCCCTGCTTCGGTATCGGCGACTACCGCGAAAGTGCCCTGAAGATCCTCGACAGCGATGGTATGTCCACCTGCGACCTCAGATACGTTTCCCATAAAATATATGACGGCAAACCCGCTCTTGAAGGTCTGCCCGCAACTTTCACCACCGAAAAAAGCCCCGCTCAGACTCTTGAAGTCACCATGCTTGATGCCCACACAGGGCTCGAAGCTGTGCTGGTATATTCGATATTTGAAAATCTCGATGCCATCACCCGCTCGGTGAGATTCAGGAATACCTCGAACAAGCCCCTGAAACTCACCCGCGCCATTTCCGCCTGTGTTGAATTCGATACCGATAAATTCGATATGATAACCCTCAACGGTTCATGGGCGAGAGAACGCCACATCGAACGCGCTCCCCTTCACCACGGCAAGCAAAGCATCGATTCCTGCCGCGGCGAATCCTCCCACCAGAACAACCCCTTCGCCGCCCTCTGCGAACACAACGCCGATGAAGATATGGGCGAGGTGTTCGGTTTCAACTTTGTCTACTCGGGAAATTTCATCGCTCAGGCAGAAGTCACACAGCACAAAAAGACCCGCTTCGTTATGGGCATAAATCCCCTCGATTTTGAATGGCTCCTTGAATCGGGCGAAACTTTCACCGCCCCCGAAGTTGTTATGGTACACTCCGATGAGGGCATAGGCAAAATGTCCAGAATTTTCCATGACCTCTACCGCGAGAACCTTATCCGCGGCGAGTACAAAAACAAACGCCGCCCCATACTTATTAACAACTGGGAAGCTACCTACTTTGATTTCAACACCGATAAGATACTCTCCATCGCAAAGGAAGCTTCAAAGCTGGGTATTGAAATGCTTGTGCTTGATGACGGCTGGTTCGGTCACAGGGATTCCGATAATTCCTCTCTGGGCGACTGGTTCGTTTACGAAAAGAAACTCCAAGGCGGCTTGAAGCACCTCGTTGACGAAGTCAACAAACTGGGCATGAAGTTCGGTCTATGGTTTGAACCCGAAATGGTCTCCCCCGATTCCGACCTCTACCGCGCCCACCCCGACTGGGCTATACAGATAAAGGGCAGAGATATGACCCTCTGCCGTGAGCAGTACGTCCTCGATTACTCCCGCAAGGAAGTCCGCGACTACGTATACTCCATGATGAAGAATATTCTCGACAACGCCAACATCGAGTATATCAAATGGGATATGAACCGCCAGCTGACAGAAGTCGGTTCAGCCGCACTCCCCGCCGAAAGACAGCGCGAACTCTGGCACAGATACGTCCTGGGTGTCTACGACCTTATGGGCAGACTCACCACCGATTATCCTCATATCCTGTTGGAAAACTGCTCGGGCGGCGGCGCAAGGTTCGACCCGGGTATACTCTATTTCTCACCGCAGATATGGTGCTCCGATGATACCGATGCCATCGAGCGCCTGAAAATACAGCACGGTACTTCCATATGCTACCCCTGTTCGACGATGGGTGCACACGTTTCCGACTGCCCCAACCATACCGTCGGCAGAAACACTCCTTTCAGAACAAGGGGGCACGTTGCCATGGTGGGAACTTTCGGCTACGAACTTGATGTCACCCGTATCCCGCAGGAAGACAGGGATATGATACCCGCCCAGATTGAGGAATTCAAAAAGTACAATCCTCTCGTCCGCACAGGCGACCACTACCGCATAGGCAATATGTTCGAGGATAATACATGGGATGCATGGATGTTCGTTGCAAAGGACAAGAGCGAAGCCCTGTTCGAGTTCGTGCAGGTAATGGCAAGACCCAATATGCGCTCCCGCCGCATAAAGCTGAAAGGTCTCGACCCCGATGCTTACTACTATGAGGAAAGCGAACCCGATAAGCTGATATCAGGTGCGGCACTTATGAACGCAGGTATCAACTGTGCAAAAGCATGGGGTGCCGACGGCATAAGCGGCGACTACTCCTCGAAGATACTACATTTTATAAGGAAGTGACCCCATGGTACAAGGATACAACTGCATGATAGTTCTCTCCCCCGAGGGCGACGAGTGGCTGATGTGCAAACGCAGAAAAGACCCCTACAAAGGGCTGTACAATCTGGTGGGCGGAAAGATAGAAAAAGGCGAAGATGGCGAACACGCCGCCTACCGCGAGCTTTTTGAAGAAACTTCCATCACCCGCGAACAGATAACCTTAGAACGCCTTATGACTTTCGATTACCCAATGGACGGCTGTTATGTGGAAGTCTGGGCTGGTCAGCTGAGTCAGCCCACCGAAGTCAGCGGCGATGAAAATGACCTCGAATGGCTTCCCTTAACCGAAGATTTTTTCGATATGAAAAAGTATGCAGGTGAAGGCAACATCGGTCATATGTTCGAGATACTGAAACTCCACCCCGAGCGATACCATATTAAATAACAGTCCCACTTTGAAAGGAACAAAGATGACATACCCGAACATTATCAAAGCCGAATTCCTGTCCCGCACCAACCGTTTTATAGCCGAGGTAAATGTTGACGGAAATCAGGAGACCGTCCATGTGAAAAACACTGGACGATGCAAGGAACTGCTGATACCGGGCTGTGAAGTCTGGCTGACCGAACCGGGCACCCCGAACAGAAAAACAAGATACGACCTTGTGGCAGTCAAAAAAAGTACAGGCGTACTTTTCAACATCGACAGTCAGGCGCCAAATAAAGTTATGCGTGAATGGCTGGATACTCAGGGCTATGACAAGGTGATACCCGAATTCACCTACGGCGATTCAAGGATAGATTTTTATATGGAGCGGGGAGAGGACAAATATCTTCTTGAAGTCAAAGGCTGTACACTGGAGATAGACGGTGTGGGCTACTTTCCCGATGCACCCACCGAGAGAGGTGTGAAGCATATCCGTGAACTGATAAAAGCGAAGTCCGCGGGCTACAATGCCGCCATCGGATTTGTGATACAGATGGACGGCGTAAAAGAAGTCCGCCCAAACACTGCAACCCACCCCGAATTCGCAACCGCCATCGAAGAAGCAAAAGCCGCAGGGGTCAAAGTGCTGTTTTTCACCTGCCACACCGAACCCGACTCCCTGACCATCGCAGGAATGACAGAAGCCTGAAAAACACCGACAGGAAATTTTCAACCTGTCGGTGTTCTTTATGTTGAAAACTCTGCGTGTTTTCGTGACGATATGACTTTGAAAATAAAATGTTCCACGTGGAACATTTCTCAACATCACGAACACCGCAACGTTGAAAACTCCCGCCCAAAAGCAGACCCATTTTCGCACCCAGATTTTTCAACACCCCAGCCCCGAACTGTTGAAAATCAGCCCCCTGAATTTTTGATCGTTATGGTATACTCTATGCAGTCTTCCCTGTCGATGCGTTTTGCAGTTGCGTCAACGCCTGCAAGTTTCATGACCTCCATTGCCTTGTTGACGGAGTTGAAAAACAGCCTGACATCTTTCAGCATGACGGCGCGTTTTTCATAGCTCGATTTTTTCAGTTCTTCCCTTTCAAGTCGGGCTATGTATTTTTCCAAAGCGTCAACTGTCCAGCCGCCCTCGATAGTTTTCGCAAGCACTACTTTTCTCTGTTCGTCATCTGCAAGTTTTAAAAGCGCTCTGGCGTGACGTTCTGTCAAACCGTGTTCGATAATAAGCTGCTGTTCTTCACGGCTGAGTTTCAAAAGTCTGAGCTTGTTGGCAATGGTAGACTGTGCCATGCCCAGCTTGATGGAAACTTCTTCCCGCGTGACTTCCCCGCCGTCGATAAGTGCGCTGATGGCTATTGCTTCTTCAAAACAGTTAAGGTCGCTGCGCTGGATATTTTCAAGCAAAGCCAGCACCGCCGACCTTCCGCGGTCAGCTTTGATAATGATACACGGAACGGTTTTCAGCCCCGCAAGCTTCGCCGCCCTTAGTCTTCGCTCGCCCGATATCAGTTCAATATTTTCATCGCTCCGTCTTACCGTCAGCGGCTGTATAATACCGTTGGCGGTTATGCTTTTTGCAAGGGACGTCAGTTCTTCGGCTGAAAAATGTTTCCGCGGCTGAGACGGGTTCGGTCTTATATCGCCGATGTTTATTTCAACTACTTTTCCCAGTTCCCGCAATTCTTCTTCGGGACTTTCCTGCATCTCCACAAAAGCCTTTGTGATAAAATCCGTTATCCTGTTCATCATCGCTCCTCCTTTTCATTAAGAAGATTGTACCACAGCCGCGGCAGATTTTCCATATACTTATACGGAGAATATTTCGTTTTTTGCCGACAGATTAATACCCTTGTCTTTTCAGTGTGACATCATTCACTTTTTTTGGCGGAACGTTTGTCGATTGAAATAAATAAACGTCAGCATAAAATGTTCCACGTGGAACAATTTAACTCACTAAAATCAAAGCACGACAAAATGTTCCACGTGGAACAATCTTCTCACTAAAATCAAAGCACGGCAAAATGTTCCACGTGGAACATTTACAGAAGGATATATAATAGTACGTGCAAAACGCAGAAATTTTCAAAAAGGGGTTTTCAAATCAGCAAAAATGTTGTATAATAAAAACACGAATTATTCTGAAAGAGGAGATACTATGGGTAAGATAATTGCCGTTTCAAATCAGAAAGGCGGCGTGGGAAAATCCACGACGGTCTGCAACCTTGCCGCAGTTTTCGGTGCAAGGGGAGAAAAGGTCCTTATTATAGATTTTGACCCGCAGGGCAACACCACCACAAGCTATGGTATACAAAAAAGAAGCATACGCAATACCGTGTATGATGTGCTGATGGGGGATTGTTCTCTGTTTGAAGCTGTGTGTGCAACTGCTTTCAGGGGGGTGTCGGTAGTGCCGACAACTCAGGAGTTGGCGGGTGCGGCTGTTCAGCTGATGACTATGGAAAACAGGGCTTATCAGCTGAGAAATCAGCTGAAAGAAGCTAAGGCATTCTATGACCGCATACTTATCGACTGTCCGCCGACGCTGGATATGCTGACGATAAATGCGCTTGTGGCGGCTGACTCGGTGCTGATACCTTTGCAGTGTGAATTTCTCTCGCTGGAAGGTCTGGTGGAGTTACATAACACCATCGACAGAGTGAAGCAGACATGGAACAAGTCGCTGATAATCGAGGGTATACTTTTCACCATGTGCGTTGACAGGTACAAGATAACAGGGCAGATAGTAAGCGAAGTCAAAAAGCATTTTCCAAAGGAAGTTTTTTCAACTTCAATACCGAGAAATGTTGCACTGTCCGAGGCACCTAGTTTTGGTCAGCCTGCCATATACTACGATAAAAAAGCCAAGGGTTCAAAGGCATATGAAGAACTGGCAAAGGAAATTCTGAAACGCGAAAAGAAGCGTAAGGACAAATAATTTTTGTGACATTAGAAAATTGTTCCACGTGGAACAATTATGTAGCGGAGTTCAAGAACATGAAAATGTTCCACGTGGAACATTTTCACAGGAACGAAAATCAGCAAGAAAAAATGATATTATGACCTGCAAAGCGATACAGAAAGGATAAATAAATGGCAAAGAAAAACAGAATGGGTTCGGGACTTGATATGCTGTTTGCAGAAAACACTCAGCCCGAAATAAGTGCTGCCCCCGAAAAGGAAAGCAGCAACGGCATTACTATGGTAAAGGTCACTCTGCTTGAACCTAACAAGGATCAGCCGCGAGTGATATTTGATGATGATAAGCTTTCCGAACTGGCGGACAGTATAAAGGAGAACGGCGTGCTTCAGCCGATACTTGCAAGACCTCTCGAAAACGGCGGCTATCAGATAGTTGCGGGCGAGAGAAGATGGAGGGCTTCAAGACTGGCGGGTCTGACGGAAGTGCCTGTATACATAAAGGAACTTGACGACAGACAGACCATGCAGATGGCGCTGATTGAAAATATACAGAGGGCGGATCTTTCGCCTATTGAAGAAGCTAAGGCTTACAAAAATCTGATGGACAGTTACAGAATGACACAGGCAGAGCTGGCAAAGGCGGTAGGAAAGTCCCGCTCGGCGGTGGCGAATTCCCTTAGACTGCTTGACCTTACTGACGAAGTCAGTGACATGGTGGACAGAGGTGAGATATCCTTTGGTCATGCGAAAGTGCTTTTGGGACGAGATAAAAAAGATCAGAAAGAACTTGCAAAGCTGGTCGTCGAAAAAGGGCTTTCGGTAAGAGAGTTGGAAGACGAGATAAAAAATATTGAGCTTCGTGCAAAAAAAGAAGAAGCGGCACTCAAAAAAAATATGCGGGAAAAATCTGTTAAAAAGTTCAGACCTTTCCTGTATGAGTTTGTGATGTCTGTAAATGTTTTATCTCCGTGTGATGTAAAAGCTAAGGAAGAACGTGACGGCGGAGTAAAGGTTGAACTGATGATACCTAAAGAAGCTGATGCTGAAGCGATACTTTCAAAACTGGGTGACCTGCTTACGGAAGAAATTTAAATATCAGGGATATCCCGTTTTTGAAAACGGTGCGAAAGGGCTTGACAAAACTTCGGTCAAGGAGTATAATTAATTGTTGTCAGAAGATAAGAAATTTTTGTAAATTAAGGATAGAAGGACAAGTTATGAATTTAAAGAAAGCAGCAAACGTAAAAAACATCATCTGTCTGGCGGTAGTAGCAGCGCTGGGTGTTGGTATAATTGTCGTTGAGAAAAAGGGCGGCAAGGATATCAAGTCAAAGAATGACAGCAAGTCATCTAGCAGCAGTTCATCAAAGGGTGAAACTGTTATCGGTGAGGACGGCCGTGAGAAAGTGATACTTTCGGCAGAGATACCCGAGCTTAGCTGTGAGTCCATCGATTTCGGCGAAAATGTAGTATTTGCTGATACCGAGGGTAATTACTCCTTTATGGAAAACGGCAGCAGTGTCAAAGACATAGCTGTTCAGGATGACAGCGGTGCTGAGATAGTGTTCTCGAAAGAGGACGGCAAGCTGGTACTGACGAGAGACGATCAGCCTGCGGCCGGATTTGTTTATGAAAATCACATGATCGAACTGAAAGACGGCAAGCTGTACATTGACAGCAGTCCTGTTGAATACAAGGCTACGTCATTTTCATCATACAGACTCAGCAAGGATTACGTTATTGAGTGTACAGATAAGGGCAAGTACAGGCTGAAAGACAACGACGGCAAGATCACCGATGAATGCGAGCTGAAAGACAGCACAGGCGCTAAGATAAAGATCAAGGCTGACGATGAGGGCTTCTACACCGAGGGTGTGAACGATGGTCTGTTTTACAATGTATACAGGCTAGGTGATGATCTGCTGACGACATCGTGGAGCAATGTGCTTTACATCAACGGACAGGAGCTTGTGCCTTACGGTTACACGGATGATTATGTAAATCCCGATATCAAGGTAGATATCGACAAGGTGGATATTGAAGCTAAGAGACCTCCGATAGATTACGGTGCAGCGGCTACGGCTAACGGTGATATAAGTGCGCTTACCGAAGAGATGCTGGGTTATGTCAACGAGATAAGGAAGCAGTACGATATGCCTATGGTATACGGACTTGACGAGTTGGACAAGGCATCGCAGGTAAGGGCTGATGAACTGGCACAGGATTACAGTCACACAAGACCCGGTGAAGATGGGAATGCATACAACACGGTGCTGACAGATGAGGGACTTATCTGGTGGCGCAGTGGTGAGAACATTGCTAAGGGCGGCAGCAATGCAAGGGAAGTATTTGACAGCTGGATAAGCTCGGAAAAGCACAGGGCAGTTATACTTGACCCTGATATGAAGTATCTATCTTTGGCGAAGTCTGAGGGTGATGGTGAGAATTACTGGGAGCTTCTGATGTTCAACGATTGTTATGTACCTGTTGAGGGAGCGGAATAAATTTAATTCATAATTCATAATTCATAATTCATAATTCATAATTCATAATTGTTGGCAGGGCAACAACAAAGTTGGGTAAGAATGCCAAGGAGAAGAGCTTTTGGTCAAGCTTTTCGCGAAAAGCTTGCGGGGAGTTTGAGGGGCGGAGTCTCTCGGTCAAGGAGCAAAAGCAAAATGCACAGCAAGCAATAATAGCACAGCAAACTTCCGACCAACAAGGCGCGGCAATAACGAAATTCAGAGCGTGGACAAATCAAATGTCCACGCTCTTTCTTTGTGCGTAAAATTATTGCCGCGCCTGTCATCGGACAGCGACAGCGTTTCCGATGACTCGACCCGAACGAAGAGAGGGGCGAAAACTCACAAACCAATGTCCCGAAATCAAACCATCGACCAGCCCAACAAAACACCGTCCCCAAATTATAATCCAGCTATCTGTTATATGGACTTCAAGAGTGCGGCACTCTTGTCCCAAGTACTGCGGAATCAGATCGCCCCTTGCGGGTCGAGAAATCAACGAGCTATCGCCGTTGATTTCGGGCGCGGCAATAATTTACGGACGCCGAAAAAGAGCGTGGACGGTTGATTGTCCACGCTCGGAATACTCTTATTGCCGCGCCTATTTTTGACAGGGCGGTTAGTTTGATTTGCTGTTTATTGCTTTATTGCTACGTTAGTTTTGTGCCTTGAATTGAGGGCTCTGCCCTCAAACTCCCGCAAGCCTGCTAGCGCGAGGCTTGACCGCGCGCTTTGTCTCTTTGGCATTCTTACCCAACTTCGTGGTTGCCCTGCCAACAATTATGAATTATGAATTATGAATTATGAATTTACCTTCACACTACGGAGTTATTCTTCCTCCACTCACTTGGTGAGAGGGTAGTGGATTGTTTGAACTGTCTTGAAAAATGCACGGCGTTTTTATAGCCGCAGGTAAATGCGATATCCTCAACAGTTCTATCTGTATATGCGAGGTAATGCTTCGCTGATTCGATACGGCTGTTGATAACGTCTGCATTACAGGTAACACCAAAAGCTTTTTTATACAGCAGATGGAGATAAGGTTCACTGACACTTATCAGGTGTGCCATTTTTTCAACGCTCCATTCCTCTGCTGGCTGGGCATATATCCTGCGGCGCAGGTCGAGGAGTTCGCGGTAATGTACTATGCCTGAATCCTCCTGCTTGCCGTTTTCCGAAAAAACTTCTGAAAGCAGTGCTTTGATGAGAAAGCCTGCTGTCTGGAGATTATTTCTTCTGTAATAGCAATCAGCGATAAGTGTGAAATAGCTTGCAACGTCGATGGATTCGCCGATAAATATAGGTGTATCGTACCTGATATCGACACCCGATGATATATCCTCGCTGCATTCAAACTGTATCCAGTCGTTGATATACTCATCATCGCAGGCTTTATAATACTGCGGTGAATTTTTATCATATATTATAAACGTGTTGGGTTCAACATTTATGGTCTCGCCGTTTATCACGAATACTGCCTTGGTCTTGACAAATAGCATGAGGTGACCCTCATAGCCGCGGGGCTGATCCAATACAAAATTTCCGTCATGCTTACAACTGCAGCCCATACGGTTGATATAAAACATTTACTTCCTCCTTGAAATGAAAATCGGAGCATTTTCATGCTCCGATAATTGTTCTGCGATCATCAGAATATATCATCAGTAACAGTGATAACAGCTGCGTTCTTCTTTGCACTGTTATCCTTGAATATCTGCTTTCTGAACAGTACAAATACGTCCACGAGTATCACCGCGATTATCAGGATGAAAAGTATCAGGGGAGCAAAGCTCTTTTTACCCGGTTTTACTCCGTTCTGGGGAACGTTGTTTATGGGCGCATTATTTATCGGCACATTATTCTGGGGGAACTGGTTCTGCTGATACTGATTGTTCTGCTGGAACTGGTTCTGGGGCTGTACAGGCTGCTGCTGGAACTGATTTGTCTGCTGGTACTGGTTCTGAGGCTGTACAGGCTGCTGATACTGATTAGTCTGCTGGTACTGATTCTGGGGCTGCACGGGCTGCTGATACTGGGGCTGCGGTGCAGGCTGAGGTATCGGCGCGGGTGCGGGAGTTGGTATTGGTGCAGGAGCGGGTGCAGGCTTAGCCATCTGTACCGGCTTTGGCTTTGGTGCAGGTTCCTGACCGGGCATGAATATGCTGTCCATAGTGGGCATATCAGCCTTATTGGGCTCCTCATTCTGGAGCATATCATCAGTTATAACAGGTATCTCAACAGCGTCCATAGTAGGATTTTTAAGAGCTTCCTGCTGCTTTGCGAGTTCCTCGGCAGCGGTGGTATCCTGTGGTACGCTTACGGGAGTTCCGCATATATTGCATACTTTTGTATTTTCAAGTAAAGTATTTCCGCATACGGGGCATATCTTCTGCTTTATTGTAACAGGCAGCTTGCAGCCGCAGGTATTACAAAAAGCCTGACCTTCCTCATATGGAAAATTACATTCGGGACAATTCGGCATAATTGTTCTCCTTTCATTACTACCTATTTATATATAACGTTTGTAACATTTCAGACATTTATATACAATAATATAATACCTCATTTTTATCTCTTTGTCAAGCACTATTTTACATTTTCTATAATCAATTACCCATCAATATCCTTTTGCGGTATGTTGGCTTTCTGTACAGAACGTTTGCGGGATCCATTGAGGGAAACCCTTTTGAAAAAGGGATTTCCCTCAAACTCCTTTCCGAAAACTTCTATTTCTTTTTGGCAGGGGGCAGCTACACTAATAAAAGCGCAGTATGTTATCGTACTGCGCTTTCTTTATTAATATGTCTGCCCCCTGCCAAAAAGAGGCAAAAGTCTTTGGAAAGGAGTCCAGCATGACTTCGTGATGCTTGGGAACAACCTTTCTTCAGAAAGGTTTTCCTCAGTAATCCCCGCAAACGTTCTGTATAAACAGCCAACATATCTCAGACGGATATTGTCGGGCATCAATCCTCAGCTACGGTGTCTTCTTCGAGGACTTCTGCTTTTTCTTCTTCCTGAGCTTTGAGGATATCTTCCTCGCTTGCCTTTTCGACCTCAGCTATCTCGGCTTCGTCGTCGTGTTCGGTCCTGGTGAATGTTACCACCTTATTTTCGCCTGCAACCTTCATCAGTCTTACGCCGCGGGAATATCTGCCCATGACGCTGATATCGCAGGCACGGAGTCTGATAACTATACCATCGGAGGATATCATGATGATATCGTCCTCTTCATCGACTACCTTTATGCCGCATACTTCGCCGTTCTTATAGTTCAGTACACCGTGACCGCCTCTGTGACGGATAGGATAGTTTTCAAGTGCCACACGTCTGCCGAGACCTGTCTCGCTGACTGTCAGGACAGTTGCACCCTCACGGATACGTGCCATTGATACAACGTAGTCGCCATCACGGAGTTTTATCGCTCTTACGCCGTGGGCTGTTCTGGACATAACTCTTGCATCGGTCTCGCTGATACGTATAGCCATACCGTTATGGGTAGCTATAATGAGTTCGTTATCGCCCTCTGTAAGTCTTACGCCTGCTATCTCATCGCCCTCGTCAAGACCGATAGCGATAAGACCGTTCTTGCGGACGTTCTTATAAGCGGAGAGGGGAGTCCTCTTTATCTTGCCCTTCTTGGTGACCATGACGATATACTTATCCGCATCGAAATCATCAACCTTTATCATGGCTGTGATGAGGTTATCATCGGAAAGTTCAAGGAGGTTCTTGATATTAACGCCGCGTGAAGCCTTTGAACCCTCGGGGAGTTCGTAGCACTTCATCTTATAGGCAAGACCCTTTGTGGTGATGAAGAGTATATTATCATGAGAGGAGCAAACGCTCATTTCGGTGATGCAGTCATCCTCACGCTGTTTCATGCCTGTAACGCCCTTGCCGCCGCGGTTCTGCGCCTTATACACGCTTATGGGCATACGCTTGATATATCCCACATTGGTATAAGTAACGACGCTTTCCTCAACGGGGATAAGGTCTTCGATATCAACTTCGCCGCTGACGTTCTCGATCTGGGTACGTCTTTCGTCGCCGAATTTTTCCTGTATAGCTTCGACTTCTTCGATGATGATATCATATACTCTCTGTTCATTTGCGAGGATATCTTCCAGATCGGCAACTGTTGCGGTTATTTCAGCCAGTTCATCGATGATCTTCTGGCGCTCCATACCTGTGAGACGACCGAGAGTCATCTGGGCGATATGGTCTGCCTGAACATCTGTAAGACCGAAACGGGTGCAGAGTTTCTGCTTAGCTTCGGGGATACTCTTGGAGTTCTTCATTATCTCGATTACTTCGTCGATATTATCGAG
This sequence comes from Ruminococcus albus AD2013, assembly GCF_000526775.1. Lineage (NCBI taxonomy): Bacteria > Bacillati > Bacillota > Clostridia > Eubacteriales > Oscillospiraceae > Hominimerdicola > Hominimerdicola alba. Next base: position 2,910,030 of record NZ_JAGS01000001.1, on the reverse strand, counting down.
AGCGATAACGAGACCCTGCAGGATGTGCTCGCGTTCCTTGGCTTTTTTCAGGTCGAACTCTGTTCTTCTGCGGATAACGCTTACCTGGAAGCTGATATACTCCTGGAGTATCTGCTTTAAGGTCAGCACCTTGGGCACGCCGTTTACCAGTGCCAGCAGGATAACGCCGACGCTGTCCTGAAGCTGGGTATAGCTGAAGAGTTTATTCAGCACGACCTGAGGATTTGCGTCCTTTTTCAGTTCGATGACGATACGCATACCGTCTCTGCCTGTTTCATCACGCAGGTCGTGGATACCGTCAACGCGCTTATCCTTTACGAGGTCGGCAATGGACTGAACGAGTCTCGCCTTATTGACCATATAGGGTATCTCGGTAACGATGATGCAGTTTCTGCCCTTTATCTCCTCGATGGAGGTCTTGGAGCGGAGGGTTATCTTGCCTCTGCCTGTGCCGTAAGCGGCTCTGATACCGCTTCTGCCCATGATGATACCGCCGGTAGGGAAGTCGGGTCCCTTGATAGCCTGCATAAGTTCATCGAGAGTACAATCGGGGTTCTGGATAACTATCTTCATGCCCTCGATAACTTCGTGGAGGTTATGAGGAGGGATATTAGTTGCCATACCGACTGCGATACCTACTGCGCCGTTACAGAGTATATTAGGAAATCTCGAGGGCAGCACAACAGGTTCCTGAAGTCTGTCATCGTAGTTGGGCTGGAAATCTACTGTATCCTTTTTGATATCTGTCAGCATATTTACTGACATCTTAGCCATCTTAGCCTCGGTATAACGGTAAGCAGCAGGCGGGTCGCCGTCCACTGAACCGAAGTTTCCGTGACCATCAACCAGAGGATATCTCAGTGAGAAATTCTGTGCAAGTCTTACCAGTGCATCGTACACGGAAGCGTCACCGTGAGGGTGATATCTACCCAGCACGGAACCTACGGTATCGGCGCACTTACGGTATGCCTGATCGGGAGTAAGTCCGTTCTCATGCATAGTATATAATATTCTTCTGTGAACAGGCTTCAAGCCGTCTCTTACATCAGGAAGAGCTCTTGATACTATAACTGCCATGGAATACTGAAGGAAAGATTCCTTCATTATGCTTTCCACGTCCTGATTTAAAAGATTATATTCGTCCACTTTATCAGCTCCTTTTTATAAAAAGCAATTTATGCTGTTAATTTCAGTTCTCACTTACCTCATAATCTTCACCGAGAACTTCTTTCAGCTTATCTCTAAGAAGTGACTGATCCTTTTCGTTTATAACTCGCTTTGAGAGCACGTAGATTGTCTCTTTCCTGAGTATGATTATGAAAAGTCTTGCATTCTCGATTATGTTGAGTGAGATATCCTCAAACCTGACGATACGGGGCTTTACGGGAGTGAAGTCCTCTGCCTGCATTTCCTCTTCGGTGAAGACTGTTTCGATTTTGAAGCAGTCGTCATAGAGGGTGAAGCGGTACTTATCATCTTCAAGGGAAGCAAGTGCTTTCATCAGGTATTTTTTGATGCGGAATGTGTTGAACCATGTGGTGAATATCATCACAAGGCACACAAAGCACAGCACCCAATTGAGATAGCCCTCGGGGTTCTTTATGATAGACGCAACGAACATCAGTGATACTGCTGCGAAAAGTGCGGTTATCACCCAATTGCGCTTATACACATATTTTTTCTGGAAGATGGTGAAGGCTTCTTCTTCCTCTTCGTTTTTAACGTTATAATCAAATCCTGTGAGAGGTTCACCTGTGGGGACGAATTCCTTTTCTTCCTCGGGCTTTTCGGTATTCTCTTCTGTTTTATCGAGGATATCCCTCTCATAGACCTTTTCTGTTTTTACTATTGTCTCCTCGGTATTACCGCCGTTTTTGGATATATCTATTTCCATTAGGTACGCTCCTGTCCGATAGTATTATACGTCAAGGTTCTTGACATACTCCGCGTTCTTCTCGATGAATTCCTTACGGGGACCAACTTTATCTCCCATAAGTATCGTGAATATCTCGTCAGCCTTAACAGCATCTTCGAGAGTTACCTTTATCATCGTTCTGCGCTCGGGATCCATAGTGGTCTCCCAGAGCTGTTCGGGATCCATCTCACCAAGACCCTTATATCTCTGAACAGCGACTTTGAGTTTGCCGCCGTCGGATAGCTCGTCTATATACTTATCTCTTTCTTCATCGGTGAAAGCATATCTTACTTTCTTGTTTCTTTCCACCTTGAAGAGGGGAGGCTGTGCGATGAATACGTGTTCCTCTTCGATGAGGGGTCTCATGAAACGGAAGAAGAAAGTCAGCAGGAGGGTACGGATATGAGAACCGTCCACATCGGCATCGGCCATGATTATGACTTTGCCGTATCTCAGCTTGCTGATATCAAAATCCTCACCGATGGAAGTACCCAGTGCGGTGACTACGGGCATAAGCTTCTCGTTGCCGTATACCTTATCGATACGGGCTTTTTCGACGTTGAGCATTTTGCCCCAGAGGGGGAGTATCGCCTGATAGCGTCTGTCACGACCCTCTTTTGCGGAACCGCCCGCAGAGTCTCCCTCGACGATATATATCTCTGTCATGGACATATCTCTCTCGGAACAGTCTGCCAGCTTGCCAGGCAGGGAAGCGGATTCGAGAACTGATTTTCTTCTGGTGAGTTCTCTTGCACGCTTTGCGGCTTCTCTTGCTTTCTGCGCCTGTATGGACTTATCGAAGATAGCCTTTGCAACTGCCGGATTTTCTTCCAGATAATTGCGGAGTTTTTCTTTCAGCATCTTATCAACGAAGGGTCTTACCTCGGGGTTGCCGAGTCTGCCCTTTGTCTGACCTTCAAACTCGCAGTTTGTCAGCTTGACGGAAACGATGGCTGTAAGACCCTCACGGCAGTCTTCGCCCATAAGTGCGTCGTCGTTATCCTTGATGAGATTATGCGCCTTGCCGTAATCGTTTAAGATCTTAGTCAGGGCTGACTTGAAAGCCATCTCATGAGAACCGCCATCGGGGGTATGGATATTATTGGCAAACGAGAGTATTATCTCGTTATAGGTATCGTTATACTGCAAAGCGATCTCGGCGAACATATCGTCTTCCATGCCGTTTATGTAGATAACGTCCTCGCTGAGGGGTTCAACACCTCTGGTCTTATGGATATGTTCAACGAACTGACGGATACCGCCCTCATAGTGAAGAACCTCACTTATGGGTTTTTCGGGATCTCTCAGGTCGGAGAAAACTATCTTTATGCCTGCGTTGAGGAAAGCCTGTTCACGCAGTCTTTTCAGCAGAACTTCGTAATCGAAGGTGGTAGTTTCCTGGAATATCTGGGGATCGGGCTTGAACTTGACCTCGGTACCTGTTTTGTCGGTCTCGCCGATGATCTTCAGGGGTTCGCTGTAATGACCTCTGTCAAAACGCTGGAAATGAACGTTTTTGCCGTCATATACAGTGAGTTCGAGATATTCGGAAAGCGCATTAACGACCGACGCACCAACGCCGTGCAGACCGCCTGCCACTTTATATCCGCCGCCGCCGCCGAACTTACCGCCTGCGTGGAGAACGGTATAAACTACGGTCGCTGCGGAAATGCCCTCTTTCGGGTGGATACCTGTGGGTATGCCTCGTCCGTTATCCACAACTCTGATAACATCGCCTGGCAGGATATCTACTATTATCTCGGTACAATAACCTGCAAGCGCTTCGTCTATGGCGTTGTCAACTATCTCGTAAACGAGGTGATGCAGACCTTTCGGACCTGTGGAACCGATATACATACCGGGTCTTACACGAACAGGTTCAAGGCCTTCCAGAACTTCTATCTGGTTTTCGTCATAGTTGTTGCTTTTGTCGATCTGTGAGATAGATTCGGTATCGACTACCTCAACTTCCTTGATATTTTCGTTATCCAATATTATACTACCTCCTGCCTGTCAGGCTTTTTCTGCATACGAAATAATTTTCGTTTGCATGGATATATAATCGTTTATATCATTGCTATATATATTATCACATCATCTGAACGATGCTTTATATCTTTTCAGGAGAGTTGCGCAGTTCAGCTGGCTGATGTAGACTTTTTCTTCAAGATCATTGTCATCAAAACAGACCACAAAACTTTTCGGGAGTTCGTAGGTGCAGTAGATGACGCGCTTATTCTTTTCGGCATTTGCCAGATAATCTCTGGTATCGGCTGATGTGGAACTGTTATCGAGATCGAATATGCCGACTATATTTCTGCTGTTTACGATATAGTCATTGCCTATATGAAGATACATATTCTCACCTCATGACGGTCTTTATCTGAGCCATCTGTCCTGTTCACTCCGTGAAGTGCCCCTGTACCATTCTCCGTACCGGTTTTCATGTCCGGATTTGGCGATAAATCTTAAAGGCGCTGTTATTATTTTCAGGGTTGTCCATATAACAGAAAACAGCGTACCAAAATGATCTTCAAACCATATACAGAAGTTTTCCCACCTGGTATTCACATGGAGTTCGCGGGATTTGACCGCCCGCAGTCTTTGGGCTTCTTCCTCTTTTTTCTTCTCATATACCTTGCAATAAGGGCAGCTGCGATATTCATTTGCTGCATACAGATGTCCCTTATCGCACTTTACTACATCTACTTTTTGGATCTCGTCCATATTGTTCATCTCTTTTCAAAAGTTCAAACGTTCTGATTTATCTGAATGTGTACTTATCCCAGAAATGGGGATCCCATATATCATTTCTACTAGGATATCCATAAGGATTCAATTCAACGATTTTGTACAAGATGATCAACGGAGCAAATATGATAGATAAGATAGCCCCGAGAATATCTGTAAACTTATTGAACCTCAGCCTGGAGTTTTCAGCCGGGGTATTTATGTGAAGTTCGCGTTCATCAGATTTTTTGAGAGCTTCTCTTTTTGCAATTTCTTCTGCTCCTTTTTTGCAGTAAGGACAGGTCTTGTAAAGATTTGACGGATAGAGATGTCTGTTCTTACATTCTGTTATCCTGATATCTTCCATATCATTCATCTCTTTCTTTTATCTCGGGGTCATTTTTTCTTTATCTGACCCTTTTCGATATTGAATATCTTCCCGTGCTGTTCTTCATCAAAGGGGATATTCATATCACAGCAGGTGATAAACACCTGCATATCGTGTATTTTTGATATAACGAACTTCTGCCGTGAGGGGTCGAGTTCGCTGAGGACGTCATCGAGGAGGATAACGGGATGATCGTCTATCTCCTCATGGAGGATATACGCCTGAGAAAGCTTCATGATAAGTGCAACTGAACGGTGCTGACCCTGTGAAGCGTCCTCTCTCACTGGGGAACCGTTTATTTTGCATATCAGGTCATCGCGGTGGACACCTTTTTGCGTGAAGCCTGCGCGGATATCATCATCGATATTATTTTTCAGCACATTTAGGTACCGCTCGGTGAGTTCGCCTGTATAGACCGAAGCTGCGCCAAGAGATGCGGTATCATATACCGTGGAATAATAATCTATATCAAGTTCCTCGCTGCCGCCCGATATCTCGGAATAGAGATTTTTGGCGATAGCACAGAGCTTTCTGGTATAATTGAACCTCAGCAGGGATATATAAGCGCCCATCTGGGCAAGCTGGATATCCCACATTTCCAGTTCTTCTCTTCTGCTTCTGCCGTAGGAGATATTTTTCAGCAGGGTATTTCTCTGTTCGATAAGCTTTTCATACTTTTCGGTAACTGCGCTGTATGAATTCTTTATCTGGGAAACAGAGAGGTCGGCGAACTGACGTCTGTTATCGGGTGAACCTTTGGAAAGTTCAAGATCTTCGGGGGTAAAGATGACGCAGTTCAGTCCGCCGAAGAGTTTCGACGGGGCTTTCAGCTTAACACCGTTCAAAGAAACGCTTTTTTCCTTGATATTCGGCTTTGCCATAGCGTATCTTATATCCTGTTCGCGGAAATTGTTTTTGAACGAAAGGCATATCTCCATGACCTGTTCATCGTCGCCTATCATGCGTCTGTCCTTGGTGCTGCGGAAGCTTCTTGCGCCGCTGCACAGCCATATGGCTTCAATGAGATTGGTCTTGCCCTGGGCATTTTTTCCGCAGAAGATATTTATTTTCTCATGGGGCTTTATCTCGATATTTTTGAGATTCTTGAAGCCGTTCACCGATAGATCCGTAATGAACATTACTTTATCACGAGTTCAGTCTTTATCTCGTCTATCTGGACTTTATCGCCGGGGCGTATCTTTTTTCCGCGCATGGTGCAGACTTCTCCGTTGACCTTTATGCGCTCTTCAAGGATTATCTCCTTGCCGATTCCGCCTGTTTCCACTATGCCTGCGAATTTCAGCAGGGAATCCAGTTTTATGAATTCGGAAGTTATACTGACTTCTTTCTGTTTGTATTCCATATTTTTCCTTTCGGTATATTATTACTCTCTGGGCAGGCGGACGGGGAGAACGAGGTATGTATACTTTTCGCCCTCACAGGGAACTATCTTCATTGCCAGAAGACTTCCGCCCATTTTGAGCTTGACTTTTTCATCATCGATAACTTTCAGGGGATCGAGAAGGTACTTGCACTTGAAGCCTATCTCGATAACGGGACCTGAGATTTCGGCATTTATCTCATCGGATATCTTACCCAGTGCTGTGGTACAGTTTATCTTGACATGATCGTTCTCGAAGTAGCATCTTACGGGAGAGGGTGATCTGTCATTGATAAGCAGCATAGCTCTTTCCAGGGTAGAAATGAGCTCTTTTCTGTCTACCACTACATCGGTATTGGAAGAATTCGGTATAGCGGACTTATATGGGTGGAAATCGCCCTCGAGAAGTCTGGAATATACCACATATCCGCCGATATCAAAGATTATATGCTTTCTTGACGGGTGTATGAACACTGTATCTTCTTCGTTATCGCTGAGAAGTCCCTGTATCTCGGAGAGAGATTTTGAGGGAACTACGAACTTGATGGGTTCGCTGAACTTTACGGGTTCGTATCTTACAGCCATTCTGTAGCCGTCGATAGCAACCATAGTCAGGGTATTGTTTTCGATATCGAAGAGTTCGCCCTTGAGGATAGGCTTATCCTCGGTGAGGGCTACTGCAAATTTTGTCTGTGATATCATATTCTTCAGCACTGGCTGAGCGATAGGTATCTGAGTCTCGCTGTCCTTTTCGGGAAGCTCGGGATAGTCCTCGGCAGAAGCTGCGAACATATTGAACTTGGTAACACCGCCCGATATAGTTACCTGATAGCTTTCGGATATATCTATCAGAACTTCATCAGCTGACATTTTCTTTATCATCTCGGAGAAAAGTCTGGCATTGATTATGCATGAGCCTTTATCTTCGCTTCTTACGGAGATGACTGTTCTTATACCCATTTCAAGGTTATAGCCTGTGAGTTCAAGCAGAGAATCCGCCAGTGAGAATTTTATGCCTTCCAGTGACGGGAGAGTTGACCTTTCGGAGACTGCTTTTGAAACGTTGACTATTGCATCGTAAAGCGTCTGCTTGGAACAGATGAATTTCATATTATCAATCCTTTCATTAGGTGCTGATGTATTTTTTTCAGGACGGTTTTCCGTCTTGTTGAATATTCAACGCTGGGGTGAGAAGATAAGTGGAGTTTGCGTGATAAGAAAAACAAAAGTTAAGATATATTTGTAGTATTAGTAGTAGTGTGTGTTGAAAATGTTGGAAAGTAGGTGAAAGCCCTTTGAACTTCGGGTTTCGGTGGGGGGAGTTTTTGTTGGATGAATGTTGGGAAGATGTTGACTTAATTTTCGGGTGTTGAATTGTTTAGAAATTGTTGGTTTAAAAGCTAAAACTTGGTTGAAAAAATGTTGGTATAAAAACTTTCAACTTTTTGGCTTTTAAAACAAATTTTTGGGTATGATGAAAATTTTGAAAATCTGTCGGATGTTGTCGGGATATCCCGAGATATATCGGATCGCTCCGATAAGCGAAATGTTGAAAAACCTGTTGAAAATGTTGAGAACTAATACAAATTTTAATTTGTTTATCAAGAATAAGCAACTGACATTGTTGATTATTTCTCTTTGAGATTTTTGATTATATCGTCAACGGTATCCTTCATTTCCTTATTTGATTTGAGGAGATTTGATACGTCGCGGTAATGTATGGTCATGGTAGAGTGGTTCTTATTTAGGGCATCGCCTATCTGGGTATATGTCATGCCCTTGACCTCTTTCAATATATATATAGTTATCTTTCTGGCGATGGATATCTTTGAATGTCTGTGATTTGACTTGATATCATCGGCAGTAACATCGAATGCGTTTGCAACTTCGGATATTATCCTGTCCACGGTTATCTCGGAGGGCTGATTGGATATGATTATCTCCTTTATGACCCTCTGTGCCATTGATATTGACGGAGATTCGTTGGTATACACTGTAAGAGCTTTGATCTTCTTGACTGTGCCTTCAAGCTGACGGATATTGGTCTTCAGCTTTTCAGCGATAAGTCTTACTACATTATCTGAGAGTTTGAGCTGCAGAAGTTCAGCCTTGCGGTTGATGATAGCCATTCTGGTCTCAAAATCAGGTGCCTGAACGTCAGCCTGCACGCCGAGACTAAGTCTGGTGGATATCCTGTCCTGAAGTTTTGTCATCTTGGAGGGAAGGATATCGGAGGTGAGCACTATCTGCTTACGGGCATTATACAGCTCGTTGAATGTATGGAAAAATTCGTCCTGCATTCTCTCCTTGCCTGCGATTATCTGGATATCGTCTATCAGCAGGAGGTCGGCATTACGGTATTTTTCATGGAAATTTACAGTATCTTTGAATTCGAGGGCTTTGACCAGTTCGTTTATGAACGCTTCGCCCGTGGTATATATTATCTTGAGTTCGGGGTGGTTCTTGCTTACCTTATACTCGATAGCTTTCATAAGGTGTGTTTTACCAAGACCCGAATCGCCGTATATGATAAGGGGGTTGAATACCTTATCGGGGTCGATCTGCTCAGCGTTCTTATCATCGTACTTTTCGGCAACGGCGTTACAGAATGCATAAGCAAGGCTGTTTGAGCTGCCTCTTATGAAATTATCGAAGGTATAAACATCTGCTTCGTCTGAAAGCTCGGTATCCTCTATCCTGATCTCTTTCTTCTCCTCGGGTTCGTCATCACCGGATACCATGATATCCACCTTGATGGGGAATCCCATTACTTCCTCAAAAGCTTTGTTGAGAACGTCACCGTATGCGGTCATGGTCTGCTGCTTTACAAAATCGCTTTTCGCAAGCAGGTACGCCACATTGTTTTCCATCTTATAGGGCTTGAGCACCTGTATCCACATACGATATCCCGATTCGCTTATACGTTTATCATTGGGTACGTCGCTTCCTGTCAGACGATAGCAATATTTTAATACCTCTTCAAATACATCATTGAATGAGTTTATCAACTCTTACGACCTCCTTAAATCTTACCCGTATGCACCCGATGTTTATTCTCAGCTGAGGCACATTTATCAGACCCTCCCGCGATATGGAAAGCAGGAAGATCTTATATAATAAAAATTTACAGATTTTGCCAAAAATAAAAAAGGGCACAAATATATAATTTATTATATCACATTCCAAATTAAATTTCAAGACCCCCTATATATATAATAGTACTGGTTTTTGTTTGCTATATTTGCGTTGATTTCCGTGTATATACAGGGATATATGCAAATCAAAATACAAATTTAATAAAAATTTTACTTTAATCTCAGGGGGCGGCAGGTCAGAGAGGGGAAAGTGATCTTTGAAGAAGTGTTCCGATGATAGGGGTTATCATAATAATAAAAATAATAAATATATAAATAATTATTAAATAAATTATGAACTGACTTGACAAACTATATGTAAGTAAGGTATAATGTTAAATTACAAGGGCTATGTCTACAAGACAGGCTATGGATAATTTTTTCCGACATTTTTTGCGGGTGTGTCCTGATAAGGGTACAGTTGTGAAAAGCTCGGGACTCATAAAGGAGAGTGAAACAGACATGAAGAGAACATATCAGCCTAAGAAGCTCCAGAGGAAAAAGGTCCACGGCTTCAGAAAGAGAATGGCAACTGCTAACGGCAGAAAGGTGCTGGCTCGCAGAAGAGCAAGAGGCAGAGCAAGACTGACTCACTGATAAAGAGCAATGACCGTATACCAGCAAACAGTGTCATACAGACGCTTTGCAGGTTATGCACAGAAAGGTCGCAGTATTTTTGCTGACCGTGATCCGCAGGTGTAACTGCGGGTCTTATTCGTGCATTTTCTGCTCGGCGTTCTGATCGTATGTGTTTGTTTGGTATAAGGTCTTTATCTTTTTATGAGTAAATTAATTTTGTTGATAAATTAAAATTTTAATAGTAAACAGCAGGGATATCTGTTGTTTGATATAGTATACATTCGGAGAGGAAAGATATGCTGTTCACACAGGTCATAAAGGATAACAAGTCATTCCAGAGGTGTTACCGCAGCGGTCGGTATGCTGTATGCGGATATGTGTGCGCGTATTTTTATCCTAATGGTACGCCGTTCAACAGGCTGGGCATAACCGCGGGAAAAAAACTGGGAAATGCGGTATGCAGAAACAGGGTGAAGCGGATAGTCAGGGCTGCTTACAGGCTTTGCGAGACTGATTTTCACATGGGTTACGACATAGTATTTGTCGGCAGGAACGACGCTGCTGAGAGGACTTCTGCGGAGATGGAGAGTTTTATCAGGGAAAAGCTTTTCTGCGAGATGGAAAAAGCTGCGCAGAACGGGGCTTTTGACAAAGTCAGGAATAAGAAAAAAAGGTAAGGGAAATATCATGTCGCCCTTTGCATGGCTGGCAAGACTGCCTATAAAAGTTTACAGGAAATTTATCAGTCCGATGCTGCCTGCGCAGTGTAAATATTATCCGACTTGTTCTTCCTATGCGCTGACGGCTTATGAGAAACATGGGTTTATCAAAGGTACGGTGCTTACGGTATGGAGGCTGCTGCGGTGCAATCCGTGGTCGCTGGGAGGGATAGATGAAGTCCCCGACAAGGTGAGGATAGATTATTTCAGGATAAAAAAAGGCATGGACAAGTAGGGAACTGTTTTGAAATAAGTTGTATGTTCATCTGCACGATGCTTATGTATCGCATGAATATATCGGATAGATATGCAAGTTATTTTGCAGCAGATATTTAAAGGAAAGTAATGTGTTTTCGCACATATTGCGGGCTTATGGGCTCGCGGTAAATGAATTAGGAAAAGAGGAGTTAAATTGTTCGACCTTATTGCTATCCCTCTGGGATGGATAATGAAGGGCTGTTACTATGTATTCAAGAATTATGGTATAGCCCTGCTGGTATTCACGCTGATAACCAAGTTGATCGTATTCCCGCTGAGTGTAAAGCAGGAAAAGAGCATGGCAAGTATAGCTATGCTGAAGCCTAAGCTGGACGAGCTGGAAAAGAAATACGGCAAAAACAAGCAGAAGCTCCAGGAGGAGCAGATGGCGCTTTATTCCGAAACGGGTGTTAACCCTATGGCGAGCTGTCTGCCAATGCTGGTAATGATGCTGATACTGTTTGCGATGATACCTGTTATCTACGGTCCGTTGACGTATGTATCAAATCTGGACAAGGACGATGTCAAGGCTTCAAACCAGATGATAAAGCAGCTGCACATAGTAAGTGCGGAGGTCAAGGATCACGATACTACTCTTGAAGAGCTTATCGCAGGATATGAGGCTGACGGCAAGGATCCTTATGAGGAGCTGGAAGATCTTTTCAAGGACGAGGAGGAATATCCCAAGTCTGCAAAGAGCTTCAAGAAGGAGAGCGGCATCGATAATGTAATAGATGCTATAAAGCTCCACAATGATATCGACACTTTCATACTTGATGAAAAATATTTCGCACAGAACCTTATAGAAGGCAGACCCGAGCTTATGACATTCGTGTTTGCACAGGATAACAGCGGCAAATATTCGGATGTACTGAGTGTTGCATCAAATGATGTTGAAAAATTCTCGAAAGATTTCAACTATGAATTCATGGGTATCTATCTGGGTACTACACCCAGCTGGAAGGACAAAAAGGTAAGCTGTCTTGTGCCTATACTCAGCTTTTTGCTGAACCTGCTGACTACTATCATCAATCAGCACTATACCAAGAAGAACAATCCTGCGGCTGCAAAGATGACAGGTTCAAACAATGCGATACTGTATATAATGCCCCTGTTCTCACTGTGGATCACATTCAAGTATCCTATCGGACTGGGTATATACTGGTGCTTCTCGTCATTGTTCGGTATACTGCAGATAATCATACTCAAAAAGATCTATACTCCCGAGCACGTTGCAGAGCTTGTTGAAAAGGATATGGCTAAGAAGAAGACAAGCGGCAGGCAGAACCTTATGCAGAAGATGGCTGAGGCTCAGCTGGTAGCTGCGGGCAAGGATCCTGCGGAGATAAGAAAGCAGGCAGGCGGCAGTGATTATGAAGAGCCCAAGAAGAAGAGCAAGAACGAGATAAAGCAGGAACAGCGCAAGAAGATCAACGAAGCGAGGGCTAAGGCTGCTGAGGAGATGGATGAGGAAGAAAAAAATCTCACCGACGAGCAGAGAGAGAAGCTCCGCAAGGCGCGTGAAAAGATGGCGAGAAAATACGGAAACTGAATTTCACAGGATATCCTGATGAGATATATTTACAACGAGAGGAGAGCTTGACTTATGAAGCAGGAATTTTCTGCCCCCACAGTTGAGGAGGCAAAGGCCCTGGCTGCACAGGAATTCGGTGTGAGCGAGGACAAGATAAACTTTACTGTTATTGAAGAGCCTAAGAAGTCCCTTTTTGGTAAAGTGAAGGGCGATGCGAAAGTTGAAGCGGAATACACCGAGACAAAGACCGATATCACTGTTAAGTACATCAGAAAAGTACTGACAGGTATGGGCGTCGAGAATATCACCATTGATGTAACTGAGATCGAGAACGGTATCTCACTGGAGATAAACGGCGACGGATTTAGCGAGATGATAGGTGGCAAGGGCGAACTGCTGGATTCACTGCAGTATCTGGCTTCGCTGGTATGCAACAAGGTCGACAGAGAATACTTCAGGATCACTACCGACTCCAACGGTTTCCGTGAGAGAAGAAAGAAGCAGCTTGAAGAGCTGGCTGCAAAGATCGCTAACAATGTCAAGAAGAGCGGCAGATCTTCTGCGCTGGAGCCTATGAACCCTTACGAGAGACGCATTATCCATGCGGCTGTATCCGAGATAGAGGGTGTTACCTCACAGTCCAAGGGTGAAGATCCTTACAGAAAGGTAATAATCAGCTCCACCAACCCCAGACGCGGCGGAAGAGATTTCAAGCGCGGCGGCAAGGGCGGCAACAGAAGAAACGGCAATGGCGGAAGAAAGGGCGGCAGACGTCCTCAGAGCACAGGCTTTGATTTCACCACAAGCTTCGAGAAGGAATACAAGAAGCCTAAGCCCGAAGATTCAATGCTGGGTTCGGGACTTTATTCCAAGATAGATATCTGATAATATCAAATATAAAAAGAGCGGAAAGTTGGATTTCCGCTCTTTTTATTGTTTACAGTATACTATTCAAAATCAACTTCTATTCCGCTGTCTTCAAATTCTTCTTTTATCGACTGTTGTTTATCCTCCGGTACACATCTGTTTATATCATAAAGTTAGTTGTGGGTTATTCTTCCTTAATTTTCAACAGATTTATCTCGGTAGTGTTGAAAATTTGGAGGGGTATAACGCTGTTGCTACGAATTATATATCAGACTTTCCCCTTCATCATCGAACAATTCTGCAAGGTCTTCTCCCCTGAACACAGCTGTATAACCATAGGGCAGGCACATAAAGTCCAGCAATTCCGGTCTTTTTACCATCAGCTTATATACGAACACAGGCTCAAATACCGCCGCATCATCTATCTCGGCTTTGCCTTTTTCGTCATAAGAATAGCTGTTCACCTGCCACCCTGATGAACCCATCTCCTTGAAACGGGTCATCACGAGGTTATCTTTTTCAAGTGCGCCTTTTGCCACAGCCATCTTATCGTAGAAATGCACAGCATCTCCCATAACGCCAAGCTTTTTCAGCAGAAGCACCTGCCTGTACTGTATCTCAAGGGCGGTGGTAAGGTCTGTGTTAAGGGCGGTGAGAGGGTCATCGGTGAAATCGGGGGCGGCTATATCGAAACCGCCGTTATGTTCACTAAGCAGGAATGTAGAAAACCCTGCCCTTATCCTGAAACCGTCCTTTATCCTCTCTGCGGGGATATGTTCTATCGCTTCAAGCAGAGGTTCAACAAAAGGGCGCAGGGCTATTTCTGCTGAAAATCTGAATTTTATTCCGTGTATTTCTTCTGTATAATTTACTACCATCGTTATCTCCTTAAAAAAACAGGCGGGAATTTATCAGCCCGCCTTATCGTTCATAAATTGTTTTACAGTGTTTTCAACAGTACCAACACTGTTTTTTTCGGTTATATCGACCCTGTACGCATAGGTCTGTTCCTTGCCGTCGGTCTCGGCTGTTGTGGTCTCGGTGAAGTATTCTAGTCCGCCGTCCTCATCAAAGTAATACTCTGCCGTAAAACCCGTGACTTCGCCGTTTTCGACTTTTGCGCCAATCTTCTGAGGATCGTAAACGTGGGTAACTTTTATACCGCCATCGATAGTTTCCTCTTTAGCCGAGGTTATATTCTTTGGGGTATATATCAGCAGCCCCTTATCCGCCTGTGGGTGGGGCATTTTTCTTGTATACCTCACAAAATCCGCATCACTTTTTACTGAATGTTTCACCTCACCGTTCTCGTAGGTGAAACATTCCAGCCCGTTATTATACTGTGCGTACTCGTTGTTATCGCTTTTGCCGTAATAGGAAAATATCAGCGTATCCTTTTCATCGTATTTAAAGGTGAAGCACTGTTCTTCCTCTCCCGAGGAAATATCTGTCATTATCACCTTTGCGCTGTCAAGAGAAGTATAATCCTCACGCGCCTGCTTTATCAGCATACTCCCTGCCTTGTCTTCGGCTTCGCCGCAGCTGCCCAGCATGACAGCGGCTGAAATACCTGCAAGCAGGACTCTGACAAATTTTCTCATAAGTTCTTGCCGATCTTAGCGAAGAGTATGAGCGCAAGGGATATAGTTACCATCTGTGAAAGGGTAGCGCGTATCATAAATCCGATATGGAACCTGATAACATACAGATCAACATTCCAATTCTCTATACCGATATCCCTGCCCCATGACATCCAGTTGAAATAGGGTATATTCTGACATACCTCAGCGAGAAAACCACCAAGGATTATGCCTGATATCACAAAGAACAAAAATGCAAAGGTCTTTTTGAATTTATCCATAGCCTTACTCCGTACTTACTTTCTGCGAGAAGGTGAGCGTCTCTTGTTATCGGTTATCTTTTTGAGATCGGAGAACTTCTCATCGCTCGACGCTTTGAACTTGCTCAGCATATCTTCAAAATCCGCATTTCCCGACTTCTGGTTGGGATCGTATATCGGGGGAGGGTTCTTGCTGAAATCCTGAGGAGGTCTGTCATCACGGCGGGGTCTGAAACCGCCCTGAGGTCTGCCCTGACCGCCGCGGTTATTGTTTCCGCCCATAGGTCTGCCGCCCTTATCGCCCATTTTCTTCGGGGGAGCGGGCTGTGCCTTCTTTATGGACAGAGATATCTTACCATCCTCACCCATGCTTAGAACCTTTACCTTGACAGTCTGACCCTCCTGCAAATGATCCTTAATCTCGCTGACAAAGGTGTTAGCCACCTCGGAGATATGTACCATGCCGGTGGTGTCCTTGTCAAGTTCAACAAAAGCGCCGAACTTTGTGATACCGGTTACTTTTCCTTCATAGATCTTTCCTACTTCAAGCTGCATCTGGATTTTACTTCCTCACTTTATTATTTTATTTATTTGTACAAACGGCATATTATCGTACCCACAGGATACCGTACCAAGCCGTTTGCAATATTTTATATCGTTTATTTTATTCCGACTTGTTCACTATGTAGTAGCGTCTTTCATTCGGGTAAGAATAGCCCAGCTGTTCAACAGCCACTCTCTCCATGAACTCGTCTTCGTCTGCTTCGAGCAGAGCGGTATATTCGTCGTTCTTCTGCTTTGTTTCTTCTATCTTGCCTGTCATCATTACAGTTTCCTGCCTCAGCTGTTCTATCTCATTCTGCTGAGACATCATATCCACTGCTGCAATTACACAGAAGCACACAATGATAGCAAACAGAACAGGTCTGAACACACTGCGTTTACGCTTGGATCCGACATTTTCACCGATATTTTCTTCATCATCGGGCAGAGGTTCATCGTCAGCTGTTTCGGGAATATTTTCGATATAGACATCTTCGGTATATTCATCCTCGGCGTACTCATCAGCCGATTCGGTATACTCGTTATCATCATCTTCTGTTTCATCGGCAGAATTAAGTTCAGCCGCCATCAAAAGCTCCGCAGCATCGCCGAGATCATTGTCATTTTCTGCATTTTCGTCATGGATATCAAGCTCATCGTCCCGTTTCATTGTCTGCTCCTTTCCGACTTCGCATACATTATTATAAAAACAGAAGTCTACTCCAATGTATTATACAACATTTTCGCCCAAAGTTTCAAGGGCTTTTCACAACTTTTTCTATTTTAGGACAAATTTAGGCGTTTTTAACAATAACATCCGATGTCGCAAATCGATTTTTGTGAGATAATTCTTAGTGCATTTTTTGTTAGAATGCCAAGGAAGAGAGCTTTTGGTCAAGCTTTTCGCGAAAAGCTTGCGGAGAGCTCGAGAGGCAGAGCCTCTCGGTCAAGGCACAAAAGCGATGTGGCAACAAAGCTATAAATCGAACAGTGAACTAACCGTCATGTCAAAAAAGGCGCGGCAATAATCAAAAAATCGAGCGTGTGCAAAGCTTATACCACGCACAAACTATGTGTGGAGATATTGCCGCGCTCTGGGTTTTAGTAAACAGATACTTGTCTGAAAATATAGATCGAGGTTTACTTGGCTGGTCGATGGTTTGTTTTGGGACATTGCTTTGCGAGTTTTCGCCCCTCAGCTGCGACTGCGTCGGCAGCGCCGTCGGGTCGAGCCGTCAAAAACGCTTCGCTGTTTGACGGCGGGCGCGGCAATAATTTACGCTGATAGTTTGTGCGGGGGCATTAGTTTTGTCCACGCTCGATTTTTTGATTATTGCCGCGCCCTATTGGTCGAAAGTCTGTTTCGCTCTTATTGTTCGCTGTGCATTTTGGCTTTGCGCCTTGGTGATTGAGGGACTCCGCCCCTCAAACTCCCCACAAGCTTTTCGCGAAAAGCTTGACCAAAAGCTCTCCTCCTTGGCATTCTTATCCTCATTTCTGCTTCTCACCCCACTAAAATAATTATTTCCAGAATTTACATCGCGCAAACTTCACGGAAATCAATTTTCAAAAAATCAGGTTTCAAAAGTTACATTTATATTTCAGATTGTACAAATTACTGGACAGAGCACCTGGAAAATGATATAATATAGGCATGAATAATGGAATAACCGAGTATTTTGAAGATATTGAATTATATGAGGAATATGACGGCTATTTTTGCAGTATCCCCGATATCATTACAATAGCAATTCTTGGAAGTATCTGTGGACTTAGAAATATTCATCAGATTCATCAATGGGCGACAAATGACAGAGTAAGCGAATTCTTAAAGGAGAAATTCGGAATCGATCATGTCCCTTGCTATTATTGGATATTGAGCCTGCTGAAATATGTCAAGCCCGAATCGCTCAACCGCTGTTTTGCGGATTGGGTCTATTCATTTATGCCCGAAAAGTCCAAAAGTATGACGATCTCTCTTGACGGGAAAACTGTTTGTTCGACACTTAAAATGAGTAAGATCGAAAGTCCTCTGCACATCATCAGCGCACAGGTATGCGAACTTGGATTGACCCTGGCACAACGCAGCACGGACGATAAAAGCAACGAGATACCTGCGGTGCAGGAGCTTCTGAAAGAACTGAAAATAAAGGGTAATATAGTTGTTGCGGATGCACTGAACTGTCAGAAAGAAACTGCTGAGATTATCGTAAAACAAAAGGCAGATTATCTGCTTTGCGTTAAGGATAATCACCCAAATTTGAAGAAAGATATCGAGGATTATGTGCAGGACAGTTCTCTCAGAGACACTATGCAAACAGTTTCAAGAACGGAGAAAAACCGTGGCAGAGTTGAAACAAGGACAGCGTATGTAACAACAGATATCAACTGGCTGGAACAGAAAAAAGAGTGGAAAAATCTGAAGTGCATAGGAGCCATTCATACTGAATTTGCAACGAAAAAAGGCACTTCGAGCGAATGGCACTATTACCTTTCAAGCCGCGAAATGACAGCGGAACAGCTCCTTCATCATGCAAGAATGGAATGGTCAGTTGAGTCAATGCACTGGCTGCTTGATGTTCATTTTGAAGAAGATTGGTGCAGAGTCGAAAACAAAGACGTTCAGCAATGCCTGAATATGTTCAGAAAAGCTGCGATAAATTTAATCAAGAACTTTAAAAATCGGAACAATTCTAAAGCCGCCATATCCAAACTTATGTTTGAATGTCTTATGGAGCCGCTGATGATTTCGAGGGTGATTTTTGAAAATTGATTTCCGTGCGCAAACTTCATCGGGTCTTGACAAAACCTATAATAAATGTTACACTATAAGTTGATAAATTTCGGGCGAAAGCCTAAGGTGAGGAGTAATAAATATGATAGATATCAAGCTTATAAGAACCAACCCCGAGCTGGTCAAAGAAAATATCAAAAAGAAGTTCCAGGACGAAAAGCTCGTACTGGTTGACGAAGTAGCTGAATTCGATAAGGAATACAGAGCTGCACGTACAAAGGCAGATGAACTGAGAAATCAGAGAAACGTTAAGTCCAAGCAGATAGGTGCTCTGATGGGCAAGGGTCAGAAAGAAGAGGCTGAGGCTGTAAAGGCTGAGGTCAATGCTATGGCTAAGGAACTGGCTGACCTTGAAGTCAAGGAAGAAGAGCTGGAAGCTAAGATCCGCGAGAGAATGCTGGTGATCCCCAACATCATCGACGACAGCGTGCCCATAGGCAAGGACGACAGCGAGAATGTTGAGATAGAGAAGTTCGGTGAGCCTGTTGTTCCTGATTTTGAAGTACCCTACCATGTTGATATCATGGAGACTTTCGACGGCATCGACCTCGATGCTGCGCGCGAGACTTCGGGTAACGGTTTCTATTATCTCAAGGGCGATATCGCAAGACTTCACTCTGCTATACTCTCCTATGCAAGAGATTTCATGATCGACAGGGGATTTACTTACTATGTACCTCCTTTCATGATAAGATCCAGCGTTGTTACAGGCGTTATGAGCTTCGCTGAGATGGAGAACATGATGTACAAGATCGAGGGCGAGGATCTGTATCTTATAGGTACTTCCGAGCATTCCATGATAGGCAAGTTCATCAAGACAACTCTGCCGGAAGCTAAGCTGCCCCAGACACTGACCAGCTATTCTCCTTGTTTCCGTAAGGAAGTAGGTGCTCACGGCATCGAGGAGAGAGGTGTATACCGTATACACCAGTTCGAGAAGCAGGAAATGATCGTAGTCTGCAAGCCTGAAGACAGCAAGACATGGTATGACAAGCTTTGGCAGAACTCTGTTGACTTCTTCCGTTCGCTGGATATCCCTGTACGTACTCTTGAGTGCTGTTCGGGCGACCTGGCTGACCTGAAGGTAAAGAGCTGCGACGTTGAGGCATGGAGCCCCAGACAGAAGAAGTACTTCGAGGTAGGTTCCTGCTCGAATCTGGGCGATGCTCAGGCAAGAAGACTCCAGATAAGAGTTAAGGGTGAAGACGGCAGCAAGTATTTTGCACACACCCTCAACAACACCGTTGTTGCACCTCCCAGAATGCTCATCGCATTCCTGGAGAACAACCTCAACGGCGACGGCACAGTATCTATCCCTGAACCTCTCAGAATGTACATGGGCGGCAAGGACAAGCTGGTGCCTACAAAGTAAGAGATATAAAACATTACAGTACATATCCCCCGTCCGCAAGGGCGGGGAATTTGTGATAAAGACGTTCTGTATATCTTTATGACTTCAAGTATATGAAATAACTGCCGCGCCTGTAAGTGGTGCGGCGTTTTTTGGGATAAGAGAGTTTGATATATTATCGTTAGGAGCAGACCGTATGGAAAATTTTGATATCATAGTAATAGGCGCAGGTCATGCGGGCTGTGAGGCTGCGCTGGCAGGGGCAAGGCTTGGTCTTAAAACAGCACTGTTCACCATAACCCTTGATGCAGTGGCGAATATGCCCTGCAATCCCTCGATAGGCGGTACCGCCAAGGGACATCTTGTGCGCGAGATAGACGCACTCGGCGGTGAAATGGGCAAGGCAGCGGATAAGACCCTTATCCAAAGCCGTATGCTGAACCGCGGAAAAGGCCCTGCGGTACATAGTCTGCGTGCGCAGATAGACCGTATGGCATACCACAACCTTATGAAAAAGACAATCGAGGACACCGAGGGTCTGTATCTGAAACAGGCTGAGATAACCGATGTGCTGTTTGAAGATGACGGCAAGACTGTTCGCGGTGTGCGTACACATCTCGGTGTTGAATACGGCTGCAAGGCGGTGATAATTGCCAGCGGAACTTACCTTAATGGTGAGATACACGTAGGTACTACTACCTACCCCAGCGGCCCCGATTCGGTACTGCCTGCAAGAAAACTTTCCGACAGTCTGAAAGCCGCAGGAATGACATTGCGCCGTTTCAAGACAGGCACTCCTGCAAGAGTACACAAGCGTTCAATTGATTTTTCAAAGCTTGAAGTTCAGCACGGCGATGACGATATTACACCTTTCTCGTTTACCGACAGCGGAAATATCGAAAACAAGGTGGATTGCTACGTCAGCTACACAAACGCCGAGACCCACAAGGTAATAATGGATAATATCCATCTTTCGCCAATATATTCGGGCAGGATACACGCTATCGGCCCAAGATACTGTCCTTCCATCGAGGACAAGATAATGCGTTTCTCCGATAAGCCAAGACATCAGCTTTTTATCGAGCCCATGGGTCTTGATACCGATGAATACTATCTTCAGGGCATGAGTTCATCTCTGCCTGTTGATGTTCAGCTGCAATTCCTGCGTACTATCGAGGGTCTTGAAAATGTGGAGATAATGCGTAATGCCTATGCTATCGAATACGATTGCTGTGACCCAAACGACCTTCTGCCCACCCTTGAATTCAAGGAATTCCACGGCATTTACGGCGCGGGGCAGTTCAACGGCACCTCTGGCTATGAAGAAGCCGCCGCGCAGGGTCTTGTGGCGGGCATAAACGCCGCACTGAAACTGAAAGGCGAAGAGCCTATGGTTCTCGACCGTGCAAGCAGCTACATAGGCACACTGGTGGACGACCTCTGCACCAAGGGCGTTTCCGACCCCTACCGTATGCTTACCAGCCGAAGCGAGTACAGACTTCTGCTGAGACAGGATAACGCCGACCTGAGACTTACCGAAACAGGTCACAGGGTAGGGCTTATCGATGATGAGAGATATGCGGCTTTTCTGAAAAAGAAAGAGCAGATAGATGCGGAGATAAAGCGTATTTCCGCCATAAATATAGCACCCTCAGAAAAGCTGAACGAGTACCTTGTATCACAGGGTACTGACGGTATAAACAACGGCATAAAGCTGACACAGCTGATACGCCGCCCTCAGTTGACTTACAAAGGTCTTGCATTCATCGACCCGGAAAGACCCGACCTGCCTGATGATGTTTGCGAGCAGGTGGAACTTATGATAAAGTATGAGGGCTACATCAAGATACAGCTGGAACAGGTTGCGGCTATGCGAAAGCTGGAAAACAAGAAGATACCCGAGAATATCGACTATTCAAAGGTAGGCTCACTGCGTCTTGAAGCGGCTGAAAAGCTGGCGAAGATACGTCCGCTCTCCGTGGGACAGGCAAGCCGTATCAGCGGTGTGAACCCTGCGGATATAAATGTACTGCTGGTATATCTGGAAACTATAAAGTAGCCCTGATAGTGACCGACCGAAAGGAAGATCTTTATGTCATTTTTAGATAAGCTTTTTGGGAAAGAACGCAAACCCAAGCCCGAGCCTTACACAGTGGATACCGAGTTCGGGAAGTTCACTATGGAGTATTGGGACAAGGAAAAAACAAAGCCCTGCTATGCGTATCTCGGCTTTGCGGAATGGACAGATGAGAGCGGGACCTATGATATCTACAACGTAGAGATAGACTGTGACAGCGAGGAAACTTTCGAGATGAAGAAGGGTCTTGCCACGCTGAAAAAGCTCATGAGCGAACAGGAATTCTGGCTTGAAAGGGCAAGGCAGGGTGCGGCAGAATATTTTCTCACCGAGGACGGTACAGTGCTGACATGGGTAGAGGACGAAAACGGCACAGAGGTGGAACTTCCGCCCGAGGAGTTCAAGAAACTGCTTCATGTGGTATCGATACATATATATGCCGATGACAATATCTGTCTGGTACTGGACGGGAGCTACAACGGAAATAGCTTGTACACTGACCACTGCATAAGCGTTTCGCTCAATAGTAAGGGCGAGGTCGAGGGATGCAGTCTTTGATTAGGGACAGGTCTATGGAGAAATATCTTGAAATGGCTGATCCTGCAAAGCTTAGTGACGAAGAATATCTTCGGCTGGCAGATCATTTTCTCGGGTATATATATGCAAGCAGTTTCGAGCTGAACGTAACGGGGATATGCTATCTTAAACTGATATATGACAATGCCCCCGAGCGTTTTGATAAGCTGATAATAAAGAGCGGACATCTGATGAAGCGTGACGAATATCCCGATATGACTCTGGAAATACTTCTGTTTTGCAATGAAAGATCATACAAGGAATATCTTATGTCCGCGCCCGATTCCGACGAAGTGCGTGATGCGCGAGACAATCTTGAATACGATATCAATCATTACCGCGAAGAAAAATGGTATAAGAATATGTGCGCTGAGTACAGCAAACTCAGAAGAAAACTTGAGGAGTGACAGAATGTCAACAGTATGTGCAATATCGACCCCCCTTGCAGAGGGCGGTATATCTGTAATAAGGATAAGCGGCGAAAATGCAGTAAGCTGCGCGGCTGAAGTTTTTAAACCTTTCACCTGTGAAAGTGTTGAAAAAATGCAGGGCTATACCTGCGCCTACGGTCAGATACATGACGGCGACAAGACCGTTGATGACGGCGTGCTGACGGTTTTCCGTGCGCCCCATTCCTATACGGGGGAGGACGTATGCGAGATATCCTGCCACGGCGGTATATATGTCACTAAAAAAGTGCTGAGACTTTGTCTTGAAAACGGCTGTGGACTTGCACAGGCAGGCGAATTCACAAAAAGGGCTATGCTGAACGGCAAGCTTTCACTTACTCAGGCTGAGGCTGTTATGGATACCATTGCGGCACAGGGCGAATATGCCCTGGCTTCGGCTAATCTTACAAGGCAGGGCAGTCTTTTCGGGCAGATTCACGAAGTCACAGGCGACCTTGTAAAGCTTCTGGGCGAACTTGCGGCATGGGTGGATTATCCCGAGGAAGATCTCCCCGCAGTTGAGGAAACAGCCCTCCGTGAAAGTATCGGGAAAGCGCTGTCCGTCACTGGCAAGCTTATCGCCGACCACGATAACGGTATGCTGATAAAGCAGGGCATCGATACCGTCATAGCAGGCAAGCCGAATGTCGGCAAATCGACACTGATGAATCTTCTGCTGGGTTATGACCGTTCAATAGTAACAGAGATCGCCGGCACGACACGAGATGTCATTGAAGAAAGCGCAAAGCTTGGCGAACTGGTATTCAGGCTTTCGGACACAGCGGGCATACGCGACACCGAAGATAAAGTCGAAAAGATAGGCGTTGAAATGGCTGAAAAACGCCTTGATGAGTGTATGTTCGTTATCGAAGTCTTCGATACTTCCGTCAAACCCGATGATGACGATATCGCCCTGCTTGAAAAGGTTAAGGCATCAGGAAAAAGAAGCCTTATCGTGCTGAACAAATCCGACCTCGAAAGCGCAGTTGATGAAAACTTTTTCAGGGATTATAGCGATAATATAGTTTGTATATCCGCCAAGAACATCGATGACAGGTCACAGATACAGGCGGCTGTGGAAAAGATATTCACACCCGAGAATTATGATGCCAACAGCACCATATTCGCCAACGAAAGACAGAAATGCTGTCTTGATAAAGCCCATGCAAATCTTAAAGCCGCACTTGAAGCCCTCGATATGGGCGAAACTCTTGACGCGGTAACAGTAATGATAGATTTCGCCGCAGATTCTCTGCTTGAACTGACAGGCGAAAAAGCCACCGAAGCAGTGGTGGCAGAAGTGTTCTCAAAATTCTGCGTAGGAAAATAAGAAACGCGGCGGGGCAATTTTGTCTGCTGCCGCACAATGAATAACGGATAGTGAATAATGAATAATGAAAAATCAAGGTATCGCCTTTGGCGGTGGTTTTGATGCGGCTTTGTTATTCATTATTCTTTTTTTCTGAAAAAATTTTTTTCACCTGCAAGGATATGCTATTTACAAACGTATTATATACAGAAAACCAAAAACACCCGCTGCCGACCCCCTCGGCGGCGGACTGTAAGGGGGTGGTTTGACTATGGAAACAGCTTGTTTCGAGCTGAACGGATTTGATGCCGTATATGATGAATATTTTGATATGGTGTACAGGATATGCTACGTGTATTTCCACGGTCATACCGCCGATGCAGAAGACGCGGCGCAGACCGTATTCATGCATTATCTTGAAGCGGGAGTTATACCCGAAACGAATGAGCATACCAAAGCGTGGCTTATCGTCACGGCGCAGAACGTCTGCAAAACTATGCTGAGGAGACATCACAGAAAAGATACCGAACTTGATTTGGCGGCGGATAAGGGTACGGCTTTTGAGTACAATGAGGTCATGGACGCAGTTATGCGTCTGCCCGAAAAAGAGCGCATGGCTGTCTACCTGAACCTCTACGAAGGTTATACAGCCGCCGAGACCGCGAAGCTGATGAAATGCCGTGAAAATACAGTATATTCATACATACACCGTGCAAGAAAAAAGCTGAAAAAAGAACTGGGAGGGTGAGACTATGACAGACAAAGAGCTTGATGAAAAGCTTGCAGCTGCTTTCGATAATGTGCGGGCAGACAGTGCTGTCAAGGCTCGCATTCGGAAAGGCTTAACAGGTGACATTATGGATAACAATAAAACTATAACAGTCAGCAAAACAGCTGACCAGAATGAAAGAACAGGAAAAATAAAAGTCAACAGGCGCGGCAGGATAGCTGCGGCAGTTATCGCGGGCGTTTTAGCAGTGGGCGGAGGTTCATACCTGCTGAAAAACGGCTTTGCCAGAGTTGCTCCCGGCACCGATTCACATACCGAACAAACCACAGATGACGGTGCATATTATTACAACGGAGAGAAAGTTGACAAACTGCCCATGACCAATGAGGAACTCGGATTTCACCCGGAGGCTGAGCAGATATATGACAAGTTCGGATATAATCCTTATATCTGGACGTTAGCTAACGGCAATTTTCTGGTAGGAGTTTCATTTGATGAAAACGGCAATGAATATGAAAGCGGAGATTACTGCCGCTGCTGCTTCTATATATACGATCCGGAAACAAACTCGGTAAAAAGCGTACTAACGGATCTTGACGATCCTTATTCTTACACTAAGTCATTTGTTCAGTACGGCGCAAATTGGAACCGTATAGTATTTACACAGAGAGAACAACGAACTGACATGACCTGCAAAGTATATGATCTTAACCTTGCACCGGTCGAAGAATGTTCATTTGAATTTGATACCGAATATACTGCTTCCAAGATCATGGTAACGTCCGATAATAAAGCATATTTAGTTGCGTACAAATATACTGACTATGGTACCGAGCTTTATCTTTATGACAGTAAGAGCAATGTTGTCTACAAGTCTGAACAATGTGACAGTATAACTCCAAACACCATATCTATATCGACTAATGGCAAGTATTTCTATTACGGTACATCAAACGGTGATTCGATGACTCTGCACGCTGTCGCGCTTGCAGACGGATATGTTGATGCCGAACATACTGACAGTATATACAACAATACAAAATATCCGTACTATTTTGACAGCGGAAGATATCTTTACACCGTTTTCCTTAATGATAAAGGCGAGCAGAGATACAGACGTATAGATATGACAGGCAAAGAGGAACTTGTATTCGGCAAACCCGAAGATGATATGATCTATGATTATACATTTGCGGATAGTACCTATATAACAAGAGACGGCAAATATCTGTTTAACTCCCACAACGACGAAAATGACAACATACTTTGTGTTTATGACATAGAGAATGAAATGAAGAAAGTATACGAAACAAAAATAGGCACTATCCGCATTGACAGAGACGGCATAGGTATACTTTATGATGAAGCCACAGGCGATGTATGTCTTTGTAAGCCTTTTGCAGAAGACGGCGGTCCTGTCTGCCTCAACCTCACAGGAAAAGAGTATTCCAACTTCGGTATGCCAAAGAGTGTACAGAATGACACGGCAGATACTTCCGATACACATTATTACAACGGCGAAGCTGTCGATGAATTGCCTGTATCGAATGAGGAACTCGGATTTGACCCTGAGGCTGAAAAGATAGAAGACAAGTTCGGATCTGAATCGGCTTTATGGAAATTATCCAACGGCAATTTTCTGGTAGGAAAGGCTTTTAACAAACAAGCCGATGAATTTGGCATCACGGAATATTTAAATTCTTATCTTTATGTTTATGAGCCTGATACAAACTCGGTAAAGAGCGTATTGATAAATGATACAAAGAAATTGAGATCAGTTCAGGTCGAGGAAAATTGCATATTAAATGTCAAATTCAAAGAAAATGCCAAGACGGATACTGAATATACCTACGAATTTTATGATCTAGATCTTGTGCCCATCGAAAACAGTACATTCAGCTTCGATGCCGGACTTACTGAACCAAAAGTTTTAATAACGCCCGATAATGAATCATATATAGTTGGTCAAGATTTCTCTATTTACGACAGCAAGGGTAACGTTATCCACAAATCCAAAAATTCCGGTTTTGTTTTCCCTGACAAAAAAATATCTAATAATGGCAAATGCATTTATTACGCTTCATCTAATGAAAATTCAGTAACTTTGCACACTGTTTCACTTGATGACGGATATGCTTATAACGAATATACCTACGAAACAAACAAAGATTTTGACATTCCGTTATATTTTGACAGCGGAAAATATCTGTACATCGTTTACAGTGGTAAAGACGGTAAGCAGCAATTTGGACGCATAGACATGACAGGCGAAGAAGAACCCGTAGACGGTAAACCAAAAGATGAACTGGTATTTGATGATATAGTGGGTGATAGTAATGGAGATCAGTATAATATTTATTTGACAAAAGATGGCAAATATCTGTTTTTAAGCAGCGATGGCGATTCCGGTTCAGTACTTAACGTTTATGATATCGAAAACGAATTTAAGAAAGTATACGAAACAAAGATCGATAACCGCGCTATTCGCAGAGACGGCATGAATGTACTTTACGATGAGAATACAGGTGATGTATGCCTGGACAACGCTCATAATAAATGTTTCAATCTTTTCGGCAATGAGTATTCAAACTTCAACCTGAAGACAAACGTCAAGGATACCACCGAAGCAAACGAAAATGATACAAGCAGCAATGCAACTATCCCCGATGTTATCGGAAATGAAGCAGAAGATGCCGAAAGAAAACTGACAGAAGCAGGTTTCAAACCTGTTCTCAGGTCTGCGTATGATGATGCTTCCGAAGGTCAGGTAGTACGTATCGAGCCTGCTGCGGGTACCGAAGCACCTCTTGGCAGTACCGTCATGATCTACGTATATAAATATGCCGAATATAAGAATGATCTGACATTCAACCTGTCGATCCCGAAAGGTCTGCGCGGCAGTTTCGCTGTCTGTGTTGATTCGGATGATTATCGTTATTGGGGCGAGATTTACGATTTTAACGGCGAAGATGATGAAAGCAACGCTATTCCGATATATCTTTCAAGCAACAAAGATACTGATGTATTCACGATCACCTTAAATAATCTTGATACAGGTAAATCTGTGGAATACTATAAAGTAGAAGCAGATTTCAGAACAGGTGAATTAAAAGCTATCACTGATTATGACAAAGACGGTTTGCTTGCTATTTCTTCCCAGAATTAAAGCAAAGATGATCAACAGCAAAATGCGCTCGATCCAACGGGCGCATTTTTTGCTGTGATTTTTACTAAAAAGACAAAAAAAGTTCTTTACAAATGTAGATAAATGTGTTATAATATTTTTTGTATATATCGAACAGAAAGGAGATATCTATGGCAGGGCTGATATTTGACTCACATTGTCATTATGATGACAATGCTTTTGATGAGGACAGATACGAACTGTTAAACAAACTGCTGGTAGATGAGGGTCATGTTGTAGACAAGATGCTCCACGCGGCAGTAGATGAGAAGTCCTCGCTGTTTGGTATCAAAACGGCTGAAAGGTACGGGAATTACTATACCTCCATAGGCTTCCACCCAGAGTATGCGGACGATGTCCCCGATAATTATATGGAGATACTGAAAACGCTGTATGAAAAAGCATCAGCAACAGGCAAACTCAGGGCAGTTGGCGAGATTGGTCTCGACCACCACTATGAGGGCTATAATGCCGATAAGCAGAAGACCCTTTTTATAGATCAGGTAAAGTTCGCAAATGAAAAAGGACTCCCCGTTATAATCCACTGCCGCGACGCGACGGAGGAATGTATGGGCGTTCTCAGTGAACTGAGACCCGCGGGTGTTATGCACTGTTTTTCGGGTTCGGCTGAAACGGCTGAGGAAGTCGTGGGGCTGGGTATGTATATAGGATTCACAGGGGCTCTGGCTTTCAAAAACAACAAGAAAGCTAAACGTGCCTGCGAAGCAGTGCCGCTTGAACGGCTGCTGCTTGAAACGGACTGTCCGTATATGGCACCACCGCCTTACAGGGGCGAGCGCAGTGACAGTTCAATGATAGCCGAGACTGCAAAAGTCATGGCGGAGATAAAGGGAGTTTCCGCAGAAGAAGTACTTCGGGCAACTAACGAGAATGCGTGCAGACTTTTCGGGATAAGCTGACCGAAGCGATATTATAGTTTTGGAGATGAATGAATTGGCGGAGACACTGTATTTGGTGATACCATGTTACAACGAGGAGGAGATGCTGCCCATAACTGCAAAAGCTCTTATGAAAAAGATGGACGGGCTTATTGCTGAGGGCAAGGTAAGCAGTGACAGTAAAGTAATGTTCGTGGACGACGGTTCAAAGGACAATACCTGGGAAGTTATACAGAAACTTCACGATATGCCCCAGACAAACCTGTTCACAGGAATAAAG
This sequence comes from Ruminococcus albus AD2013, assembly GCF_000526775.1. Classification (NCBI taxonomy): domain Bacteria; kingdom Bacillati; phylum Bacillota; class Clostridia; order Eubacteriales; family Oscillospiraceae; genus Hominimerdicola; species Hominimerdicola alba. The sequence continues at coordinate 2,880,493 of NZ_JAGS01000001.1, read as the reverse complement.
CTTTCAAGAAACAAGGGTCACCAGAATGCACTTCTGGCAGGTCTTATGACAGCCAGAAAATATGCGGACATACTGATATCTATGGACGCAGACTTACAGGACGATATCAATGCGATAGACGGTATGCTTGAAAAGCGTGCCGAGGGCTGTGAGATAGTTTACGGCGTAAGGTCTTCAAGAGAGACCGATACCGCATTCAAGAGGAACACAGCCAGAAGCTATTATAAAATGCTGGAATTCATGGGCGTGGAGATAACCTACGACCATGCTGATTACAGACTGATGAGCAAGAGAGCTGTCGATGCGCTGGCAGAGTTCAAGGAGGTAAACCTGTTCCTGAGAGGAATGGTGCCTATGGTTGGCTACAAGAGCGACATCGTTAAGTACGAGAGAAACGAGCGTGTAGCGGGCGAATCAAAGTATCCGCTGAAAAAGATGCTGGCTTTCGCAGTTGAGGGCATAACTTCCCTTTCGGTAAAGCCTATCAGATTCATAACCGCCCTGGGCGTGTTCATATTCGTTATCTCGGTGATAATGCTGATATACTTCCTGTTCACAAAGGCATTCGGCTCGACTGTAAAGGGCTGGGCTTCAACGATAACATCTGTGTGGGCGCTTGGTGGACTGCAGATGCTGGCGATAGGAGTTATCGGTGAATATATCGGCAAGATATATCTTGAAACAAAGGCAAGACCTAAGTTTATAGTTGATATAAACTTAGAGGAAACACAGGCATAATAACAAACTTAAATTTATTTAAAAGGAGTAAAAGAAAATGGCTGAAAATTTACACATATCCGGAACAGTAAATCAGGAGAAGATAGACAATACCGCACTGGTAGAGGCTATCAATGCTATGAGAAAGGAATTCAATGCAGACTCTCAGAACAAGGTCATCAATACCGCACTGAGATCAACATTCCTTGTACCCGCTATCATTGAAAAGGGTCAGGAGCTGGTAGCTGACCAGAACAATCACGTTCAGTTCAAGGACAAGCAGGAAGCTAAGTTCATGCTGGTAAACAAGCCTATCCGCGATGAGCAGGGCAACCAGACAGGTTCTGTATCTTTCTTCCCTGTATTTACCGATCCCGATGAGCTGAAGAAGCTGAACACAGACCAGCTGTACAGACCTTTCGCTATGAAGTTCAGCGATATCGCTTACCTGACAGAGAGCACTCCAAATGTTGAAGGCTTCGTTATAAACCCCTTCACCCAGGAGCACAATCTGCCTTTCACCAAGCCTATGCTGGAATCCATCAAGCAGACCCTTATAAACTTCAAGAAGAGCAAGGACGCTGCAATGGCTGCTGCTCAGGAGGCTGCTGAGGGCGAAAAGCCTGATATCACTGTATCTTCTTCCGAAGAGCAGTAAGGCTTAGATACCACGATCATTACGGTCGGGACGGCGGTACAGCAAAGGGTATCCGCAGATACCCTTTGCTTGCAGACTGTTCCGACCTTTTTGCGGAGGAAACAACATGAGATACATATACTGTCCGCAGTGCGGAAGAAAGCTGACAGAAAGACCTGCGGGCGATGAGGGTCTTGTGCCCTATTGCGAGGGCTGTGAAAAACTGTGGTTCGATACTTTCCCCAGCTGTTCGATAGTTCTGGCAGCTAATGAATATGATGAGATAGCACTTCTGCGGCAGGATTATATGTCGGATAAGTATACCACCTTCGTTTCGGGCTATATCACCCCGGGTGAAAACGCCGAACAGACAGCCGTCAGGGAAGTCGCTGAAGAGATAGGCATCAAAGTCGAAAAACTCGATTACGCAGGAACTTACTGGTTCGAGAAACAGGGACTTCTTATGCACGGCTTTATCGCAAGGGTGAAGAAACAGCCGCTGGTGCTGTCCTCGGAAGTTGACTGGGCTGACTGGGTGCCCGCTGAAAAAGTTATAGAAACTATTTTCCCCGATTCACCCGGCAATGCGGCTTTTGCTATCTATAAGAAATTCATGGGTGAGTATTTCGGAAAAAAGTGACCCCCGCATCGGAAAGGACGATTAACAATGGCTCTTGACGGAGTTTTTCTCGGTGAGATAAAAAAGGAACTCATGCCCCTTATAGGCGGCAGAGTTGATAAGATACATCAGCCCTCAAAAGGTGAATTGCTTTTTGCGATCCGTACCTATGACGGGCTTAAAAAACTGCTGATAAACACAGTGGCAGGCACAGCAAGACTGCACCTGACCAATGCTGATATCGAAAATCCCAAACAGCCCCCAATGTTCTGTATGTTGATGAGAAAGCACCTTTCGGGCGCTAAGCTTATCGATATAAGACAGCCCGGGGCAGAACGTGTTATCATGCTTGATTTTGATGCCACTAACGAACTTGGCGATATGGTAAGACTTACCGTCACCGTAGAACTTATGGGCAGAAGAGCAAATCTCCTGCTGACGGACGAGAACGGAAAAGTCATCGACAGTATAAAAAGAGTTTCGACAGAAGTTTCCGAAACTCCCGTGCTTCCGGGTGTAGTATATACCCTACCCGAAAGCGACGGCAGACTTTCCCTGACCGAATGTTCAAGAGAAGAGTTTGAAGAAAAACTGGCAGAATTTTCAAAACAGGAACTCTCAAAAGGCATAATGAAAACTATTCAGGGTATATCCCCCGTCTTTGCAAGAGAGTGCGCATTCTTTACCTCACATTCCACCGAAGTAATAATCGGAGAAATGACTCCCGACCATAAGGACAGACTGTGGTTCTATATCAAAAAAATACGCGAACAGCTCGATAAACGTGAAAATAAGTATACCGTCATAAAGACCACAAGCGGCGAACTGAAAGATTTCTGCTTCTGCAATATAGACCAGTACGGCGGACTTATGGTGACAAAGCAGTTTGAAAGCCCATCCGCCCTGCTGGACTATTTCTATTCAGAAAGAGACAGCCTTTCCCGTACAAGACAGAAAGCACAGGACCTTTTCCGTCTGCTTGCCAATACCATCGACAGAACAGAATCAAGGGTGAAAAATCAACAGCTTGAACTGAAAGACTGTGCAAAACGAGAACAGCTGAAACAGTACGGCGACCTCATCACCGCAAACCTCTATGCCCTCGAAAAGGGCATGACAGAAGCTAAGCTTATAAACTTCTACGACCCCGAACAGACCGAGGTCACGGTCAAGCTTGATAAACGCCTGACCCCTGTCCAGAATGCCCAGAAGTATTTCAAGGAATACCGCAAGCTTGATACCGCAGAAAAAGTTCTTGAAAAGCTGATAGCCCAGGGCGAGGAGGAAGCAAAATACTTAGATACTGTCCTTGATGCCCTGACCCGTGCCAGAACAGAGGGCGATATCGCCGCACTCAGACAGGAACTCAGCGAACAGGGATATATCAGCAGGGGCAGACAGAAAGGCAAACCGCCAAAGGCACTTCCGCCGATGAAGTTCAAGTCCAGTGAGGGGTATGATATCCGCGTAGGCAGAAATAATGCCCAGAACGACAGACTGACCTGTAAAGAATCCAAAAAGACCGATGTATGGCTCCATGCAAAGGATATCACAGGCTGTCATGTAATAATCAGCTGTCCCGACAGAGGGGAAGCTGCAAAATTCACCCCCGATGAACTCCCTCCCGACCGTACCATCGAAGAAGCTGCAATGATAGCAGCGTACTATTCCAAGGCAAAAAATTCATCAAGATGTGATGTGGATTATACCTTTGTAAAGTTTGTGAAGAAACCTGCGGGTTCAAAACCGGGCATGGTGATATTCACACATAACTATACAATAACCGTGAAACCGGACGAGGAAATAGTGCAGAGCCTGGAGTCCTAATTCATAATTCATAATTATTGGCAGGGCAATAACGTAGCTGTACTTTGGATAGAATGCCAAGGAGAAGAGCTTTGGCTCAAGCCTTTCGCGAAAGGCTTGCTGGGAGCCACAATCAGCAAAGCTGACTGTTAGGGGCAGAGCCTCTCGGTCAAGGCGCAAAAGCGACGTGACCACAATAAAATCAATAGCAGACTATCTTCCAACCAATAAGCGCGGGCAATATGGAAACTTAGAGCGTGGACAAAATAACGTCCACGCTCTTTCTGCGTCCGTAAAATTATGACCCGCAAGGGGCGACAAGTCCTCCGCAGTCCACAAAAAGCCAAACAATTTTTCAACAAAAAAAGCCGAGTGCTGTTGAAAAAGCACTCGGCTTAAAATATCAAAGTTTTGAATAACCGAAACTGTTTATCAGAGCATCGACCTTCTGGCTGTTTTTGCACATAGGGCAAACATTGGCGGGATAATTCTGATAGTTGGGCAGATCTTTGTCAGTGAACAAAGCGTGGATTGGGATATCGTCAAACTTGTCGATAGCTGAGAATATCGCGCCAACAGCCGCAAGCTTGCCGTTGTAGTACTGTAAACAATCAACAGCACGTCTGATACTTTTACCTGTTGAAGCACTGGATATCAGCAGAAGTATCTGCTTGCCCCATACCTTTTTCTGGGTATTGTCACGGAATATCATCTGATTTACCGCGTTGAGTTCGGGGGTGATGAGGTTGATATCCTCGCCCTTGTTTATACCTGCCTGAGAAAGATATTCAGCAAGAAAACCGCCGAGTATCTCTGTGCCTTCAAGACATATTATCGTTTCGATATTTGTGTTGGCATATGTGCTGCCGAGTTCATGTGCAGCTTCCTTTGCCATTTTAAGGCTGGTCTTTATAGATGTCATATCAACATAATAATTAACGTGGGAGTGGTTGGTAGCAAAATGCCCCGGGATAATTCCTATCTGCACCTTCTTATTCTTGATCGACTGTATAGTCTGTAAACGCTCTTCCATTGTGAATATTCCTCCTTTTTGATAACAGGGCTGATATCTTATATTCTGCCCTGTAAAGATCATTATAATGCGAAACTATTCGTTTCTGTAATATATATTATAACATATTTTTTCACAATTGTAAAGATGTTGTTAAACAAATTTAACACATGACGTTTGTGCAATACGTCGCTTTTACTTGCTTTTATCAATGTCAGGGATATCCTCGGAAACAAAATGAACATAATTTTGTTTGAAGGCTGAATTTTTACCGTGGACAAAGCATATAGAAAGAGCGTGGACATTTTGTATTGTCCACGCTCGATTTGTTGCAGCGGTAAATGTATCGACCGAATGATGTACCTTTTTGAAAGTGGTAAAATGATCCTATTGTCAGTTTGCCTTGATTTTCAACAGATTGATCTCGGGAGTGTTGAAAATTCGGAGGGGTATAACGCTGTTGCCGAGACCTCTGCTGACGTACATGGTGGTATCTCCGCTTTTGTATTCGCCTGCGGTATATTTCGGGAAAAATCCCTGGTCGGGGGCGACTATGCCGCCGATGAAAGGAAGTCTGACTAGTCCGCCGTGGGCATGACCTGTTATTATCAGGTCGGGGGAGGAGAGTGTGTATTCCTCCTCTAAATACTGGGGTTCGTGGGCAAGTACGATATGCAGTGCATCATCGGGGACATTGTCCGAAAGTTTAGCGAGTGTGCCGTCATAAAGGTGGTCATCGCCCAGACCCGTGAGGTATATGCCGTTTTCAAGGGTAATGGTGGTACTATCGAGAATAGTTACACCTGCGGAGGTCATGCCACTATATAAGGTATCAGTTTCAGATTTATCTAACCACATTTCGTGGTTGCCTGTGATATAGAAGCATGGGGCGATCTTTGCGGCTTCTTTACAGAAGTCGGTGGCGGTATCGATATTAGTGTGATTGCTGTCAACGATATCGCCAGTGATTACAATTATATCGGGAGATTGATCCTTTATCTTGCTGATAAGTCGCGAGTTGTTTCTGCCGAATTTTGCATTGTGAAGGTCGGACACCTGTACGATGCGGAAATCGACTGCCGATTTGGAAACTTTTGCAGAGGTGAAAGTGTATTCGTCCACGGTAAGATATTTATTCTGGAAAATACAGAATATCGTCAGCAGGACGATGACAACAGACAGAATAATTATCTTCTTTTTGCTTAGTTTATGTTTTCTGAATAACTGCATGGTATCTCCTTAAAGCATTGGTGCGAAAATCCTGAGAATGACAGACATAAATCGGCTGGCAAAACTAAGCTGACGAACATCTTCATGTGTTATGCGGTGACATTTGTTTTTGAAAAGGTCTTCAAAATCCGCCTTGATATCGGGGATACAAGCGGTATCCTGCATAAAAGCCGCGTCTTCAAAATGGAGATAGAGTGAGCGGTAATCGAAATTGATAGTGCCGACAACGGCGCGTTTATCATCAGAAAGGCAGTTTTTCGCGTGAATAAAACCCGGGACGTACTCATATACCCTGACACCCATATTCAGAAGTTCCATATAATAGGAACGGGTCAGACACTGAATGTACCATTTATCGGGGATATGTGGGGTAATGATGCGGACATCGACCCCTGATTTTGCCGCAAGTTCAAGAGATGTGAGTATCTCGTTATCGGGGATAAAATATGGTGTGGTTATATAAAGGTAATTTTTGGCAGTGTTTATCATAGTCATATAGACCATTCTGCCTATTTTTTCCGAATCGAGAGGAGTATCGCTGTAAGGTACGATGATGCCCTGAGATGTGGTATTTTCATCAGAGGGAGTGGGACGGTATTTTTCATAATCGGTAGTTTCGTGAGATATGACTTCCCACATCTGGAGGATCATCATGGTGAGATTCCAGACAGCCTGACCGCGTATCATGATGGCAGTATCTTTCCAATGACCGAAACGGATAAGGCGGTTGATATATTCATCTGCGATATTTACGCCGCCGGTGAAACCGACATTTCCGTCAACTACAAGTATCTTGCGGTGGTCGCGGTTATTCTGGATAGTGGACATCATGGGACGGAATTTGTTGAATATCAGGACTTTGCCGCCAGCTTTTTCGATAGCTTTTTTATCTTTCATAGGCATGGTGAACTGTGACCCCATGCCATCAACGATAAGACGGACTTCGACACCTGCGAAAGCTTTTTCGATGAGGATATCAACGATCTCGCCCCACATTTCACCGTCATCAACGATGAAGTATTCCATGAAGATGAATTTTTCAGCTTTGCGGAGTTCGGTAAGCATAGCGGCAAATTTGTCCTCGCCAAGAGGGAAATAGGTAACATCCTCACAGCCATAGGCAGGAAAGCCTGCGCTGTCATCAAGATAACGGACAAGACGGTAAAGTTCGGGATCTTCTTCTTTTATCTTTTTTGAAAGCTCGATATCCTCGGGCAAGTAGCAGCGGGTGTCGAGATTTTTTTGAACATACGCATTAGAAACCTTGCGCTTGTAGGGCTGATTAGTAAGGATAAGGTAGAGTATAGTCGTGAATACCGGGAAGATCAGCAGGGGAACGATCCATGCTATCTTATAGGCGGGCTGACGGTCGGTATTAACTATATATATAGCAACGATGATGCCCAGGGTGGTGAAAAGTACGGATAGGTAATTGTAGTTTTCATTCAGAATTGTGAACATGATGAATATTTGAACGAACTGAAGCAAAAGTAGAAGAATTATGGTAGTTTTCTGAGAAAAAATGATATTTATAAGTTTTTTAGGCTTTTTGCGTCGCTTTGCGTATTTGGATCGCGGCTTCCTTGAGTTGATGGCGAAGCCATCGCCAGAGGTTATCTGATGTTTCACGAAGCTGTCCCCTTTCTTATATAATGTATATAGAAATATTATAACATCTAAGAGAAGTGAATTCAATAGCTTATTGCATAAATTAATATTATGCACAAAAATGCGAATTATAAGTAATGCCCAAAGAATAATTAAGTACAGAAAATCTAAATTAAAACTGGATAATTTAAGGGAGAATTTTCTTTGAAAGTTAATCTTTTGTTTAAAATAAAAGTCGAAAAAGGGGTTGACTTTTGCGCCTAAATGCGCTATAATAATTAAGCTGTCAACGAGAGAGCACGAAAGAACGAATAAAGCGCGGGAAACTTAGGGATAAGAGAACGAGCGCGGAACTAGTTCAGAAGAGCGAAACTCAGAAGCAGCAAAAAATTATCACGAAAAGCACTTGACAAAAGAGCAAAAAAGTGATATAATAAAAAGTACCGCACAAGAGAGAAGTTCAATAAAAAAGAACTAAGCTCGGAAATAAAACTTCAAAAAAGTTCTGAAAAGGGCTTGACAAACGAAGAAAAATGTGGTATAATAAAACAGCTTATAACGCACAAAGAACTCTGAAAAGAGTTCAAAAAAATCTTCAAAAAACTTCTGAAAAGGGGTTGACAAACGAAGAAAAGTGTGGTATAATAAATGAGTTGTCTGACAAAGACAGACGACGAAAAGGCATCTTGAAAATTGAACAACCAAGAATACGAAAACCCTTGAAAATACTTTGAGGTAATCGAAGTAAGAGTCAAGCAAAGACTATAAAATGCAAACGTTCAGTGAAACGAAACTGAGATCATAATTACTCTGAAGAGAGTATTAGGATACAACTTAATTAAGAGTTTGATCCTGGCTCAGGACGAACGCTGGCGGCACGCTTAACACATGCAAGTCGAACGAGCGAAAGAGTGCTTGCACTTTCAAGCTAGTGGCGGACGGGTGAGTAACACGTGAGCAATCTGCCTTTCGGTGGGGGATACCAATTGGAAACGATTGTTAATACCCCATAACATAGATAAGCCGCATGACCTATCTATCAAAGATTTATTGCCGGAAGATGAGCTCGCGTCTGATTAGGTAGTTGGTGAGGTAACGGCCCACCAAGCCGACGATCAGTAGCCGGACTGAGAGGTTGAACGGCCACATTGGGACTGAGACACGGCCCAGACTCCTACGGGAGGCAGCAGTGGGGAATATTGCACAATGGGCGAAAGCCTGATGCAGCGATGCCGCGTGAGGGAAGAAGGTTTTAGGATTGTAAACCTCTGTCTTTGGGGACGATAATGACGGTACCCAAGGAGGAAGCTCCGGCTAACTACGTGCCAGCAGCCGCGGTAATACGTAGGGAGCGAGCGTTGTCCGGAATTACTGGGTGTAAAGGGAGCGTAGGCGGGATTGCAAGTCAGGTGTGAAATTTAGGGGCTTAACCCCTGAACTGCACTTGAAACTGTAGTTCTTGAGTGAAGTAGAGGTAAGCGGAATTCCTAGTGTAGCGGTGAAATGCGTAGATATTAGGAGGAACATCAGTGGCGAAGGCGGCTTACTGGGCTTTAACTGACGCTGAGGCTCGAAAGCGTGGGGAGCAAACAGGATTAGATACCCTGGTAGTCCACGCCGTAAACGATGATTACTAGGTGTGGGGGGACTGACCCCTTCCGTGCCGCAGTTAACACAATAAGTAATCCACCTGGGGAGTACGGCCGCAAGGCTGAAACTCAAAGGAATTGACGGGGGCCCGCACAAGCAGTGGAGTATGTGGTTTAATTCGAAGCAACGCGAAGAACCTTACCAGGTCTTGACATCGTACGCATAGCATAGAGATATGTGAAATCCCTTCGGGGACGTATAGACAGGTGGTGCATGGTTGTCGTCAGCTCGTGTCGTGAGATGTTGGGTTAAGTCCCGCAACGAGCGCGACCCTTACTGTTAGTTGCTACGCAAGAGCACTCTAGCAGGACTGCCGTTGACAAAACGGAGGAAGGTGGGGATGACGTCAAATCATCATGCCCCTTATGACCTGGGCTACACACGTACTACAATGGCTGTTAACAGAGGGAAGCAAAACAGTGATGTGGAGCAAAACCCTAAAAGCAGTCTTAGTTCGGATTGTAGGCTGCAACCCGCCTACATGAAGTCGGAATTGCTAGTAATCGCGGATCAGCATGCCGCGGTGAATACGTTCCCGGGCCTTGTACACACCGCCCGTCACGCCATGGGAGTCGGTAACACCCGAAGCCTGTGTTCTAACCGCAAGGAGGAAGCAGTCGAAGGTGGGATTGATGACTGGGGTGAAGTCGTAACAAGGTAGCCGTATCGGAAGGTGCGGCTGGATCACCTCCTTTCTATGGAGAAGCGAGAAGTAAAATTCTCATAAACAAATCTCCGGTCAGCAAGTGGTGGAAACAGTCGGTTGTTCAATTTTGAAGATGTCTAAAGCATCTTTAAAAGAGCATAAGAGTCCCTTAAACGGGGGTGTAGCTCAGCTGGGAGAGCACCTGCTTTGCAAGCAGGGGGTCAGGAGTTCGATCCTCCTCATCTCCACCATGGGACGAGGACAGAGAGAAAAGCTGACAAGCTACAGGCAAGAACATAACTCGTTTGGGCGCATAGCTCAGGTGGTTAGAGCGCACGCCTGATAAGCGTGAGGTCGGTGGTTCGAGTCCACTTGTGCCCACTGAGGACGAAAGTCCTCTGACAGTAACTTGAAAATTGAATAATGAAGCAATATTAAAAGTAATGCAAATGAGGAAAACGACTAAAAGAAATTAGTCGGGAAAACTACAATCAGCATAACATTAAGGATAACATAATTCTAAGGTTAAGCTAATAAGAGCGTAGGGAGAATGCCTTGGCATTAGGAGCCGATGAAGGACGTGATAAGCTGCGATAAGCTGCGGGGAAGAGCAAGTATCTAGTGATCCGCAGATTTCCGAATGGAGCAATCCGCATGAGTATGCTCATGCACTGTACAGTGAATAAAATAGCTGTATGGGGGGAACCGCCTGAACTGAAACATCTAAGTAGGGCGAGGAAGAGAAATCAACCGAGATTCTGTGAGTAGTGGCGAGCGAAAGCGGAAGAGGCTAAACCAGAGGTAGCAATACCTTTGGGGTTTTGGACAGCATTTAGCATTGTAATGATTTAGTTGAATCGTGTGGGAAAACGAACCAAAGAGTGTGAGAGTCACGTAAGCGAAAAGTCAGAGCAGCGAGCTGTATCCGGAGTACCGCGGGACACGTGAAACCCCGTGGGAAGATGGGGGGACCATCCTCCAAGCCTAAATACTACCTAATGACCGATAGCGAATAGTACTGTGAAGGAACGGTGAAAAGAACCCCGGGAGGGGAGTGAAAAAGAACCTGAAACCCTATGCTTACAAGCACCGAGAGCCCGTCAATGGGTGATCGGGTACCTTTTGTAGAATGGTCCGGCGAGTTATTGTATGCGGCAAGGTTAAGTGCTTAAGGCACGGAGCCGAAGCGAGAGCGAGTCTGAATAGGGCGAATAAGTCGTATGCAATAGACCCGAAACCGAGTGACCTAACCATGTCCAGGCTGAAGTGGAGGTAAAACTCCATGGAGGGCCGAACCCACGTCCGTTGAAAAGGCCGGGGATGAGGTGTGGTTAGCGGTGAAATTCCAATCGAACTCGGATATAGCTGGTTCTCTCCGAAATAGCTTTAGGGCTAGCCTCATGACAGATTACCGGAGGTAAAGCACTGAATGGGCTAGGGGTCGAAAGATTACTGAACCTTATCAAACTAAGAATGCCGGATAATCGATTCATGGGAGTCAGACTGTGTGAGATAAGTCTCACAGTCAAAAGGGAAACAGCCCAGACCCACAGCTAAGGTCCCAAAGTACATTTAAGTGGAAAAGGATGTGGGGTTGCATAAACAACCAGGATGTTGGCTTAGAAGCAGCCACTCATTAAAAGAGTGCGTAATAGCTCACTGGTCGAGTGACCCTGCGCCGAAAATTCAACGGGGCTAAAATGTACACCGAAGCTTGGGATTGTCAGTAATGACAGTGGTAGGAGAGCGTCGAATAAGGGGTGAAGTCAGAGCGGAAGCGCTGGTGGACTTTATTCGAGTGAGAATGCCGGAATGAGTAGCGAGAATTATGTGAGAATCATAATGGCCGAAAATCTAAGGTTTCCTGAGGAAGGTTCGTCCGCTCAGGGTAAGCCGGGGGCTAAGGTCAGGCCGAAAGGCGTAGCCGATGCACATACGGTTGAAATTCCGTAGCCACCGAAAGATTTAAGTATAGGGACGCTTCGAAAGTGATGAAGCCGGGCGATGGTTGACCCGGTCGTAAGGGATCGAAAATAAGTAGAGAAGTCATCATAGACGGAGACAAGAAAAGCTATATGTATATCTAAGGTGCCCGTACCGCAAACCGACACAGGTAGATAGGAAGAAGATTCTAAGGCCAACGGGAGAAGGGTTGTTAAGGAACTCGGCAAGTTGACCCCGTAACTTAGGGATAAGGGGTGCTTGAGTGATCAAGCCGCAGAGAATAGGCCCAGGCGACTGTTTAGCAAAAACACAGGTCTCTGCTAAATCGAAAGATGACGTATAGGGGCTGACACCTGCCCGGTGCCGGAAGGTTAAGAGGAGATGTGAGAGCATCGAATTGAAGCCCCGGTAAACGGCGGCCGTAACTATAACGGTCCTAAGGTAGCGAAATTCCTTGTCAGGTAAGTTCTGACCCGCACGAATGGTGTAACGATCTGGGCACTGTCTCAACAACCCGCCCGGCGAAATTGTAGTACCGGTGAAGATGCCGGTTACCCGCGACTAGACGGAAAGACCCCATGGAGCTTTACTGTAGCCTAATATTGGATTTCGGTATTTCATGTACAGGATAGGTGGGAGACTGGGAAGCATTGGCGTCAGCTGATGTGGAGTCACTGTTGGGATACCACTCTTGAAGTGCTGGAGTTCTAACCTGCGGCTTTGAATCAAGTCGGGGGACATTGTTAGGTGGGCAGTTTGACTGGGGCGGTCGCCTCCTAAAGAGTAACGGAGGCGCTCAAAGGTTCGCTCTGCATGGATGGAAACCATGCGTCAGAGTGTAAACGCAAAAGCGAGCCTAACTGCGAGAATGACGGTTCGAGCAGTAACGAAAGTTGGAGTTAGTGATCCGGCGGTATGTGAATGGAAATGCCGTCGCTCAACGGATAAAAGCTACCCTGGGGATAACAGGCTGATCTCCCCCAAGAGTCCACATCGACGGGGAGGTTTGGCACCTCGATGTCGGCTCATCGCATCCTGGGGCTGAATTCGGTCCCAAGGGTTTGGCTGTTCGCCAATTAAAGCGGTACGCGAGCTGGGTTCAGAACGTCGTGAGACAGTTCGGTCCCTATCTGTCGTGGGCGTAGGATATTTGCAAGGAGCTGTCCCTAGTACGAGAGGACCGGGATGGACGCACCTCTGGTGCACCAGTTGTCACGCCAGTGGCACAGCTGGGCAGCTATGTGCGGAACGGATAAACGCTGAAGGCATCTAAGCGTGAAGCCGCCCTTAAGATAAGATATCCCATCTTTATGAGTAAGACCCCTTGAAGACTACAAGGTTGATAGGCACAAAGTGTAAGTGCAGTGATGCATTAAGCTAGCGTGTACTAATTGGTCGAGGGCTTATCCTAAATTATGTTAATCCTTAAATTACCCTTCATTATTCAATTTTGAGGTTATTGTCCTCAATTAATAGTCGGTGATCATTGAGATGAGGTCACACCTGTTCCCATGCCGAACACAGAAGTTAAGCTCATCTTCGCTGAAAATACTCGGCGGGCGACCGCCCGGGAAAATAAGTTGTCGCCGGCTCTCCCAAAACACTCTTCGGAGTGTTTTGGCATATGCACCATTAGCTCAGATGGTAGAGCAACTGACTCTTAATCAGTGGGTCCTGGGTTCGAGTCCCCGATGGTGCACTTCATAACGCTGAAAACCAGCGTCAAGGCCCGTTGGTCAAGCGGTTAAGACTCCGGCCTCTCACGCCGGCGACGGGAGTTCGATTCTCCCACGGGTCATATTTCCCAAGACCGCAAGCTGACTTCTTCAGTTTGCGTTTTTTTGTACATGGACCATTAGCTCAGTTGGTCAGAGCAACCGGCTCATAACCGGTGGGTCCGGGGTTCGAGTCCCTGATGGTCCACTCTCAATTTTATATCTAGGGGTATAGCTCAGCTGGTAGAGCAGCGGTCTCCAAAACCGCGTGTCCCGAGTTCGATCCTTGGTGCCCCTGCTATCTCCGTGAGGGAAGAAATTCCCTTGCGGGGGCTTTTCATATCTAAAGTGTGTCTATAGACACAGTGTATGCAATTCACTTGCTGGCACAAGTCCATTGATCTCAGTGAATTTGTGCCAACAAGCGGTACTTGCTATACCAGCCTGTTGGTTTATTTATAACCGCTGTTCCATAGCGGAAATAATTGTTTTGATTGCCTTGAAAGTTTTCCTTTTGACGCAGATCAATTAGATCGCCTAGTCATCAGTGTATTCTGAGGAGTGACAAACTCTTTTAGCAAATACACCTTGCTGTCGGCTACGCCCTTTGCATAGTCGATACAGACCATGACTTCCCGATTACCTCCCCGGTAGCTCACACCACAGTGTTTATACTCGCTGCACTTACTGTCAATAAGTGGTCACGGCGCACATTGAGGTAGCTGCCATTAGGCAGGCTTGCAAATGCAAACTGTTTCAATGCAGCTGAATGGTTCAGCAATTATTGAGGTCTCGTCGAGGTTGCTTTCTCTCTCTGGCTATTCAGTTCAACTGGAGTCAGCCGTAGGATCCGTAAGTCTTACGGGAAAAAGAAAAGAGTTCTCAGCACTTGCCCGTAAAAGCATACTGAAAACTCCTTGACAAATATATCAAAACCATGCTATAATACATAACATGGACATTGATGCATCCATCTGTAAAAGTCTCACATCTGCTGTCGGAAAGCATTTGTGCTGATGGGCTTATTTGAATTGCAGTTCAATTAAGCCACAGGTGGGTGTTTTGTTGTTCTTACCCACTGTATGTATTATAGCACATCGTTTTTTATTTGTCAAGCCTTTAAAAAAAATAATTTTGAATAAATTTTAATTTGTTTGTTCTTTTTTCTCGTAGATGTATTTTTCGATATATCATATGTAATTTTGGTATTATAGATTGACGAATTTTCCTCTTTTTGGTATTATATTTCTTGTGCTTTTGCATACAGGATTATATACTTTTGGAGGAATTATTTAATGTTATTCGAGAAACAGAGCAACAATACGGTAGAAGAGTACATGACTAAATGGTTAGTTAATACCAAGCGACCAATTTTGAAACGTTCGTCATATGATCGGGTCGAGCAAAGCCTTAATTATCAGATTTTTCCGGCTATTGGTAGAATAAAGATGAGGAAACTCACTAGTGATGATATACAGATAATGCTTAACGATTTAGCAGAACGTTCTTCTTATAGTACTACGAAAAAAGCATATGTTAATTTGAAAAGTTGTCTTGATCTTGCTGTTATTAAAGGTGATATAAAGAAGAATCCTATACTTTCGGTTGTTCTTCCAAAAAACAATAAATCTGATGAAACGGTAGTATATTACTCTCCCGAACAGGCGAGGGCGATTGCTGCCGAAGCCATTTCAACTTATAATAATGGCAGTTTTAAGTATAGGTACGGTTATTTTATTGTTTTTATGCTTAACACTGGTCTGCGTGTTGGGGAGGCTCTTGCACTTAGTTGGTCTGATGTTGATTTTACAAATAAAATAGTTTACGTACATAACAGCGTTTCTTCGGTAAAAACGAGAGGGGACAGCAGCATGAAGTATGAAAAGATTGTAAATTCTCCCAAATCACGTAATTCAGTTCGTTATGTTCCTCTCAATAAAACAGCACTTGATGCTTTAGTAAAGATACACGCTATAATGGGTGATAATGATAGGATAGTTGCCACGGAGAATGGTCTTTTAGTTGATCCAAGTGCTATTCATCGCACTATGTCGCGAATCCTTAAAAACTGCGGAATTAACGGGAAGAAAGACATTGTTCACGCTCTACGCCATACATTCGCAACGCTGCTACTTAGACAGGGAACAGATATTAAAGTTGTATCTGAGATTCTCGGTCATTCCGATGTTTCGATAACGATGAAGTTTTATTATCACGTCATCGAGGAACAAAAGAAAACTGCTATGACAAAACTTGATGAGATTTACTAAAGTGTGTCTATAGACACTGTCTTTTTATCTATGAGCAAAGAATACAATACTCTCTTTATTATTGTATTATTTATAATAAAAACACCGTTTCAGTTGGATAGCATTTATAGTGTAATTGATCCATACCCATACCAAAATAATTAATACAGACGAAACAGAGGATCAATTACCATATCTTCAGGGGTGTCACCGCTCCTCCAAAATGTCATCCAAAAGTGAACGTATCTTGTCAAGAACAGATACCGTATTTTGTCCATGAAAAACATCGAAAACAAACTGACTGATCAGGCATCTGCAAAGCACGGATGCCTGATTTTTCCTTTTTTCCTTTCATTCTGCACAACTCCACACCTGAACGTTTGTCACCATTTCTAAGGTTTAAGTTATAAATTCAAATTTAATTTCACATTAGCTTGACAGATTAGTTAAATGATGATAAAATAATTACATTAATGAAATGTTAATTATACAAAAAGAAAGCTGACAAAGCCATGCTGGATCGTTATAATCGGACAGACAAATATGGTAATAATAGCATACTCTGTGGGATAAGTTTTTTCTATTGGGTGCGCTGTTGTATATTAAAATACTGACTTAGGAGGTATGATTATGAAAACACGAAGTATCGAAACACGGTTCTTGTCGATCGTACTGTCGCTCCTGATGGTGCTGACAATGCTGCCCGCGGCAAGCTTTAAGGCGTATGCCGACACGGGGTCGAACACGCCCCTGACATTCACGGCTCAAGAGGATAACTCTTCAGTTACGATAAAGCTGCATGAAGGTGCAGTATTGCAGTATTCAACAAATGGTGAAAAGTGGAACGATTATACAACCGGAACGACAATACAGCTCGGTAATAGCGGTGACACCGTTTATTTTCGCGGAACTAATAAAAATAAACAAATATTTGATAACTCCCACAAAGTATCGATCACCGGAAAAGTAGCGTGCAGCGGTAATATCATGACGCTGGTGGATTGGCAGGCTCCCGATAACGCTGCAATTGGTTCTCATTGCTTTAGTTATATGTTTTTTCGCTGCACCGGTCTGACAACAGCACCTGAACTCCCTGCAACAACTCTGGCAGATTATTGTTACTGTCATATGTTTAACGGTTGCACCAGTCTGACAACAGCGCCTGAACTGCCTGCAACAAATCTGGCACATGACTGTTATCTCAATATGTTTGACGGCTGCACCGGACTGACAACAGCGCCTGAACTGCCTGCAACCACTCTGGCAGAATCTTGTTACTATGCTATGTTTTACGGCTGCACCAGTCTGACAACAGCGCCTGAACTGCCTGCAACAAATCTGGTAGATTTTTGTTACTATTATATGTTTAACGGCTGCACCGGACTGACAACAGCGCCTGAACTGCCTGCAACCACTCTGGCAGATTGTTGTTACTATTATATGTTTAACGGCTGCACCGGACTGACAATAGCACCGAACCTGCCTGCAACCACTCTGGCAGAATCTTGTTACGAAGGAATGTTTTACGGCTGCACCGGACTGACAACAGCGCCTGAACTGCCTGCAACAAATCTGGTAGATTTTTGTTACTATTATATGTTTTACGGCTGCACCGGACTGACAACAGCGCCTGAACTGCCTGCAACAACTCTGGCAAATTCTTGTTACTTTGGTATGTTTTCCGGCTGCACCGGACTGACAATAGCACCGAAACTGCCTGCAACCACTCTGGCAAATTATTGTTACTCTTTTATGTTTTACGGCTGCACCGGACTGACAACAGCGCCTGAACTGCCTGCAACAACTCTGGCAAATTATTGTTACTTTGGTATGTTTTACGGCTGCACCGGCATCATGCTGTCAACAACGCAGACAGAAGAGTGTAATACCGAATACAGAATTCCTTCTTCCGGAGAAGGAACAGCATCTTCCTATGCTCTTACCGATATGTTCAATAAAACCGGCGGAACCTTTACAGGCACGCCCGATATCAACACAATTTACTACACGGTAAAAGCACACACCCACAATTTCACCTACACCGCAAGCGATGCGGTCATCACGGCGACCTGCGATGCAGGAAAATGTGATTTGACAGAAAACAAGGTCACATTGACTATCACTGCACCTACTCTGACCACCTATGACGGCACAGGCAGCGCATCGGCGACCCTGACCGGGCTGACTGATTTCAACGACGTTACCGGCAAGACCGTTGCGGAGTCAGATATTAAGTATGTCGGCAGAGATAACACTGTCTATGAGGAAAGCACGACTGCTCCCACCGACGCCGGCAACTATACCGCAAGCATCACAGTGGAAGAAAAGACCGCAGCAGTGGATTTCACAATAGCAAAGGCTGACCTGACACCCGATGAAGTAACAGACCTGGATGCTATCTACGGACAGACTCTCGCAAATGTTACACTCCCTACAGCCAATGACGGTACATGGGCTTGGGAGGATGATACTACAACTTCTGTAGGCAATGCAGGCATGCATACATTCAAGGCTGTATTCACACCTTCAAATACTAACTATAATACTTCAGAACAGAACGTTACTGTTAATGTTGCAAAGGCTGACCCCACACCTGATGCAGTAACAGGTCTGACAGCCGTTACCGGCAAGACACTTGCAGATGTTAAACTCCCCGTAGGCTGGGCTTGGAACGATGATACACTCAGCGTAGGCGATGTTGGGAATAATTCTTTTGCAGCTACCTACACTCCCGAAGATACAGACAACTACAATACCCTCAGGCGGGATCTGACAGTTACAGTTACAGTTACACTACTCGGTGACGTAAACTTTGACGGCAAAATAAATACTACCGACATAGTTAAGGTAGCAGCTCATGTTAAGGGTAAAAAATTACTTGATAAAACCGCAGCAAGAGCCGCTGATGTTAACGGTGACAGCATAATCAATGTAACCGACATCATCATGATCGCAGCTCACGTCAAAGGTAAAAAATTATTATAATAAATTCACCTGTTATTTCTAATAAATACGCCCACATCGTTTATTACGGTGTGGGCGTATTTTTTGGAGAAGCCGGGAGAAATAATTATTCAAATCCGGAATTTTCTTTTTTAATGCATAAGAAACAGATTCTCCCTGCCAAAAAACTTGGTTCAGAATGGGAAAGGTTCATAAGGACATGACGAGCAGATATAGCCGTCATTGTTGTGCAGTTCATGTCGATCAAGAATAAAAGACGGTATCCTCCCGGACACAAGGTCGGGAAGATACCGTTTTGTTTTTGGTTTATCGATGTTGTTTTCTCAGGAGCATTCTGCCCTGACAAATAGAGTGGTCATCTTGACAAAATAGAGTGTCTGCACCTCGACAGAACGAGTATCTGTGTGACAAGATACGTTCACTTCTGGATGACAAATAAATGGAGCGGTAACAAGGGGTGCTTTTTTACTATAAAACATAAAACAAGTATGTCAATAACTTGTGGCCTAAGGTGAGCTTTGAGGGAGTTTTCGTGATTAGAATTTTATAAATAACAGAAGCGGTCAGCCGAAAATGGTTGACCGCTGTTTCGTTATGGTATGGGGAACTTTGAAGTCATTACTGGACTCTCAAAGTTTAATTTAAACTACCATTCATTAGATAGAACACAACAAACACCTGCATTATTATCATCAATGGCAATCCAACAGTTAAATAATCCTTTTTAGTTTTGTGATGAAATAGATACATCGCTATTAAACCACCTATTGAACCGCCAATAAATGATAATATCAGCAGCGTCACGATGCGAATTCTTGATTTTCTCTGTTCAGCTTTATGCTTATCTATGCCGAATACGATAAATGTGATTAGATTTATGACAACGATATAGATCAGTAATAGCTTGTGATTATCAAAGAAATTCCAAAAGGCAAGGCTTATATCATTTTTTATGTAGCCTTTGATTATCAGGAACAGTATTAGCTGTATTATGAAAAGAGAGGCTATGAAAACTCTCGACATCATAATTTCTTTCTTCTGTCCGCCCTTCAGTCCTTTTCTGTCAAATACTAAGATAGAAATGACTATACCTAACGAACCACCGAGGAATGATACTACGGTAATGACCTTATCAATCTCTTTATCAGAAGTGTTGTTATATAGCCAAGTATTGATAGCAAACAGTATAAACCCTAAAATATTGATGCCGATAATATAATAATCAAAGTAATTCAAACTCATATCATCACCAACATCTTATCTCTTATGTGAATACGATCTGAATATCACTATCCTTCAAATTCATTCCGGGATTAACATTCTTTATGAATGTTCTAATAAGGTTTTCGGTGGACGTCTTAGCTTTTGCGAGATTGGAATCATTATTTTCGAGTTGTTCAGTGAGCTTGTCCAATGCTTCTGCTCGGTCATTAAGCATCATCTTTACTCCTGAATCATAATCGCCATTAAGCTCAAAGAAACCTTTTTCGTATTTATACAGATAGGCTTTTGTATTGGTATCGAGTGCTATATGACTAAGCTGGGGCGTTTTTAGCTTGACGAGGATATAGTTGTTATAATCATCAATGATGAATTCACTGACGCTCATATCTACAGTATATACGCCCGTAGCATTGAATTCTACCCAACGAGTAGTTTTATCAGCATCCTTATCAGGCTCAGAGATTTTAACCCAGCTATCACTTACGCTTAAAACCTCTAAAGAGTTTTCTTCCTTGATGTTACCGATAGTAAGTGTTGCCTGATTACTAACATGGTTCTTTGCTTCAAAGTAATCGAAAGCCTTTTGCTTGAATTGATCGTAAGTCTTTTGCTTTGTTTCATCATAAGCTGTTGCAAAGCTCTCCTTGCATGAATTCTTTGCGTTAGTGCCAAACAAGTAGAAAAGCAGCCCACTACCCACAAGGCAGATGATTATGACAGCGAGGATTTTTAGAACCTTGCCGTTATTCTTCCGTGTTGCTGTCCTTGAAGCTGACATGAATCACGACCTCCTCCTTTGTTGCAGATTGTATCAGAAAAGTTACTTGTTTTTCCGCAGAACTCATTGCCGAATCTTTGAGAAGATCGTAATTTGTAACCGTCTCCTCGGCATTGAGAGTTAATTCCTTAATACTGTTCATCACAGCGGTATATCCGTCCTCGTTGCTACCCGACCAACTATGCTTCATGTAGGAATCGAGTTGTTCACTCTTTTTATCATCAATTCTCAGTGTTGCTTCGGGCATTGGTAGTATAACTTCATATATATTGCCATTGGGAGTGATTTCAGCATTATACAGGTCTACGGTAAAAGTAATATCACCATAAAAGGCTAATAGGGTTTTGTATTTATCGCTGATTTCTAACAGATCGTGCATTACAACTGAAGCAGATAAAACCTCTAATTTACCCATAGTCTGAACTTTATTACCAACATCGACCTCGGTATCTTTGGCTGAAAGACCTTCTTCTTTGCCCTCCTCAGCACCCTCAGCTAAACCTTGAGTGATGCCTTCATAGGAACCGGTGAGTCGTCCTGCGGCCCGTCCTGCTGTCGTGCCAATTCCTCCGCCTATTTCTTCTGCTCGTATATAAGCCGAGATAAAATATACCAAGACACATACTGATGCGGCTGTTATCGCAGCAAGCAAAATATCGGCTGATACCTTCTTTATGAGCTTGCCAATGGGCATTTTGCTTTTCTTGGGCTTATTCTTAGTAGTTGTTGTAGTAGGCATTAACCTCACCTCACTCGCTTAATTATCAATTTTTGTTTTGGATTTCATATTGGAGAATTCTTTATCTAACTTGTTATACTTACAAGTAGTGACGTATTTGTCAACAGCATTATAGCTCTTACTGAATGGTTTCATGCTCTTTTCGTACAATTGATAATTCGCATTAGCGGTCAATGTGATTTTCAGTTTTCTTGAATTATCGACAAAATCTCCGTTTCTAAGCGTTTCCTTACCTGTTGTATCATCAAAAGCAAAAACAACCTGTCCGTTATCATAAGTATAATCCTGAGCATTAAATTTTGAACCTTTGACCTTGCTGATCTCAATATCAATGTCAGTGTAATAGGTGCTATCACCTGAATCAGTGCTTATTGATTGAGAACCGCTGCCTGTTAATATGTAATAAACTTCAATAGTCTTTTTCTTTGAAGCATTCTTCTTGGTAACATCGATCCTTATTGCTTCATTTTTAAGAGGACTCCAGTCTGATACGGATATTTTTAGTCCGGATACGGTTTCAACCTTCTTATCATTCAGAATCTGATTATCGTCAATACCGAGAGGATTTCTAAAACTATAAAACAAATCCTTTGAAATATAGGACTTCTTCTTGTTTATAGGTTCATTTGTTCCGTTATAGATATTGAACTTGATTTCAGTTCCAACCGTATCTTCAAGCTCAACCGTAAGATTTGCCTTCTGAGTAGAACTCAGTGCGAAAACATCGTCTATTGATACGGTTTCTCCATCATTATTCTTGAATTTTATGCGATGATCCGTTGTGTTGACGATACACTCTGCCTGATCGGACAGATTATTTACCTTATATCTTTCCGCAGGCTTGAAACTTGCGGTCAGCTTATCCGTACCCGCTGCGAAGAATGATTTATCATCTTTGACTTCCTTGCCATTGAGATAATAGGTGATCGTACCACCCTTATCAGGCTGAGGAAGGTCAATCTTCTGTTTTTGGGTGAATTTCAGCTCATTCTTCAGCATATAATCAATATTGGAATCAACATTGATTTTCTTCTCTTTATCGCCCATATTGAACGTATAGCCGTCATTTGGCTTGCCCACATAGTAGATAACATCGCCTATATTCAAGCTTGTTGCTTTTGTTATCTCATTATGCTCACTATCATAGAAAATGACTTTTCCATTGGTATAGGTGTAAGCAGCAGGATCAAATTCAAAGGCTTCTGACTCGTTGTATACAGAGTATACATAGCCATTCTCTGATGATCTGATAAGATTTTTTGTAGTACCTACGCCTGTAATTGTTCCAGTAGATTCAATACGGACTTTTGCATCGAGTTTTGCAGATGCAATCAAAGGATAATCAGGCTCATATTTCTTTCCATCAATCCATATTGTTACCGGAGCCGTAGCTGAAACGCTGTCTATCCTAATATCAAATTTTTTGCCAAAGACCAATTTATAGTCATCGACAGCACTTTGAGCATCATATTGTGTGAATGTTACTATTCCTGTTTCATCGCTATATGACTCGCATTGTGGCTCGCACTCGTCCTTCATAAGATAATATTCATTGGGATTAAATTGAGCTTTTACACGAAAAACGGCATTAGCTTCAACAGAATAGCTATCCGATTTTGTAGAGTAGGATTGTTCACCTACATTGACAGTCCATACGGGTGATAGCGAGATAGTATTTCCGTCAATATCCCTATATTCAGCCTGAAATGACAGGTTTCTGCTTTTATATGCGCCGTCAGGGATAATGCTTATTTCTCTATACTGCAAGTCAGAAGGGATAGTAATATTATCCTCAGTGGAAGAAGCGTAGTTGAAATTCGCCTGATCTCCGTCAAATACAGCCATTGTGAAGCCCTTAAACTCGTATGTATTTGACTGAACAAGGCTTGTAGCATCAACCTTAGCGTATATTGTATCTCCCGGATACACAAAGCAGTTCTTCTTGTCAATGACTTCTTTATGCTCCGGATCAGTGTAGTATGTGACGTTGAGCAGACTGTTAGAAGCAAAAGAAACATGAACCATACCCGGATGATTATCGAGTTCCATCTGAGCGACTTCATCATCAATGTAGTAGCCGTCAGCATCTATTTTATCCTCATTAGCATTTTTCATGTTAATGTATGCTTTATACTGGTCGTTGTCATGAAGAAGATACCGTTTCATCAGCTCGTCAGGCTTCTCTTTTACTTTCTCTGCCGAGCAGCTTGATAGCAATAAACAGCCAATCAAAGCTAATACAGTGTAGCTATTTTTCATACGAACTTCACCTCCATATCTCGATAGAAAAAAGCAGTAATTTGTCTTTTTTATATATTATACCACAAAAATACGCCAAAAGTCAACCACAGTTCCTGTGAAAATCAACAAAATTTATATATTATTTGTATTGAGATACAAAAAGTTATTACTGCTGCAAAGTGTACAATTTGTATATGCAAAAACATAATCTTTACTATATTTATTGTAAAACTATGAAAAACGATTGCATCTCTAGTTAATAGTAATGAATGCAAAATTTATTCCATAATAGAACTACATATTCATTCTAGCAAACAGTAATGTTCTTTAACAATTTTTGCGGTCGAAGTATCCATTTTTTTCAAAATCTTTCAATTATTGCTTTTTATATAAAGATTTCTTGACTTTTCAGAACCATGGATGTATAATAAAATTGTTATTTGAATAACAATTTTATCAAAAAGGAGAAATATTATGATAAAAACAAGAATCATAGGTGCAATTATGGCACTTACAATTTCTGCTGCTCCAATGCTTGGCTTGTCTAATACTTTAACAAAGACAATGCCTAGTGTTCAGATTACAGCTGAGGCTGCTAAATCCAAACCAGGTAAATGGATTAAGGCAGGAAACGGTAAATGGTGGTACAAACACAATGATGGCACTTATACTAAGAATGACTGGGAATATATAAACGGTAAATGGTATCATTTTGATAGTGCAGGTTGGATGCAAACTGGAATTATAAGAGATGACGGTAAAAAGTATTTACTTGATCCTGATAATGGTTATATGGTGACAGGTTGGAGAAAGTACAATAATCGTTGGTATTTTTTTGAATCCAATGGTGCTGCAAAGACACAATTTGCTACAATAAATGGAAAAAATTATTATTTTGAAGTAACTGATAATCTTTACGATCCTAATTATGCAGCAATGAAAACCGGTTGGTTTTTTATTGGCTTTAAAAACGGTCACCAGTATTACGCATATCCTGGTGATGATGGTCATCTTGCAAAAGGAAAAGTTAAGATAAACGGTGTTAAATATACGTTCCATGAAACCCTTTGCTATTTAATTAAAAAGGGTTGGTGATTCATGTAAGATATCTAAGTAAGATAGTAAGATAAAAAACAGGGTGGTTGAGTAAATCGCCCTGTTTTTTATTTCTTATGTTTTATTAGAGTAAGTAAAAAGGCGATTTACTCAATCGCCTTTTTACTGTTATTTCATCTCATATTCTGTTTCAGGATAGTCCATAGTCCATAGCCTTTTCCATAACCATTTTTGTAAGAGCCATTTTAGATACCTTGTATGGATCGCCGTTTGGATGTATCCATTCGGTCAGATTATTCTTTTCTAGAATAAGGGGCATTCGATCATGGATCCTGCTTACTGGGTCAACCGATTCTCTTGTTATCACAGTGAACATGGGTATCTGTATACCCCTATGCTCTTCAAAGCGGTATAATCCTGCGAGGTATGTGATTTCAGCTCCTTCGGGCTGTATAGCGTACTTTTCTTTTTTAATTCTGCGCTGTTCATTTTCGTTAGTGAAGCCAACTTCTGATGGCGGTATACCCCATTCGTAGTACCATGACGCTGGGATCACGCATCTTCGTCTGAACCACGAATCTTTCCATAAGGACTTTTGATCAGCCGTTTCAATACGACAATTGATTAATGGTTTAGAAGTTGACTCATGTGTAAATCCCCATATCATAGGAAATACAGCCACATTACCTAGCCTATTAGGTGCAAGAACGGTTGCCATATCAGTTGGACGTATATCTCCTGACATTGCCTTTGATTTTGCCATAGCGATCATAATACGATCAGCAAGCGGTAGTTGCCCCGCCGTATCAATGATATCTGCCAAAGGCTTATAATCACGATTGGCATAGAACCAAGTACACATCAAAATCACCCCCAAAGATTATCACGTTGGATTGCAGCGTTTACACGGAGAGTAACCTTGTCCTATGAGTTCGTTTATATCTCCGGCAAACTCCTGCTTATTATGTTCAGCCATATCATCGACTGATGAACACCACGGATAGTGAATCTTTTTAGTATTTGTATTTAGAATATATGTTTGCGATTGTTCATCACTATTATCAGTTTTTTCACTATCTACAACAAGCGGTTCATCAATATCCTCTACAATAGAATCGAGGATATTAACATCATAGTTCTCGTCATGACGATTGTCGCCGGTTGCATAGTCAATTATAACACCCGGTAGTGAATTCCAGCAGAATACGTTAAAACATAAACCTTGACCTTTATCCTCCACCGAATATGCTTCCATCAAAACACCTGTTGCAACTAAGTTGTCTCCCTCAAAAACAGGTGTTACACGGTACATTACATGATTTCCGGTTGATTTAATATAATTCGCAGTCTTATTTTCATAAGGCAACATTCCTTGGATATTCATATAACGAGTGCCTGTAATCAAATTGCTGATGTTAGCGTTTTCACCCGTAAGCTGATAGCCGATCAGATGACAGCGGTTGTATTATCTTAAGAAATGTATATGTTCAACTTCGGTCCAACCCGCCCAAAGCCCTTTATTTTAAGGAAAAACGCGATCACATTCCACATTTTTACCGTTATCAAAATCTGAACACAAAAATCAGTTTTTTCTACGTATGATAGTACATCTTAGGCTACATTCGTGTCACCTCTTATAATTCTGCAAGTTTTTTTCTTAATACACCATAAATAATTATATCATCGGAATATTCTACGACTTTCAATTTCAGCATAAATATCTTTAATACATAGATAAGATCATCCCATTTAAAACAGTTAATATCTTGCTATATTATAACACAAGCTAAAGTAAAATTCAACCGCTATATTCCCTGAAACACGATAAAGCAAGGTTAAAAAAGTTCTTTCTATTCACATTATTTTTATAGTAAAGATCTTATTTATTTTTTGATTTATACATAACTTTGAGTTCTGCTTAAAAAAATTAAACTTTAAAGTAAATACTTCTGAATAAATTTGTAAAATATTGACTATATGGTTGATGCATGATATAATTTTTTTATGTGGGTATTTAAGATCCACAAAAATAAGGAGGGTTAATATGGATCTAAAAAGATCAAAAAAGCTGAAACGTATCGTTTCTGGAATGTTATCATTGGCTATGATAACAAGTATGTCAGCAGTTTTACCTGCAAATGCTGAGGAAGAAAGTTCGCAGGATCTGTATAGTTTGACTGATAACAGTAACAGCTACACAAGCAATGCGGATATCGTATCTGATGATGTAGTAACAGACGAAGAAGACACCTACAAAATAATTCAAGGCGATGTCAACAACGACGGTGAAATTAATTCTGATGATACAAATCTTTTACATCGCTGGCTTGCTTGTTTAGTTGGTGACAATGAGTTGGATTTGGTAAAGGCTGATGTTAACTTTGACGGTGAGGTTGATGTTATAGATCTTGTCGAACTGAGCAGACTTGAAAAGCATGATCAGACTTTCACATACGAAGTAGAAAATGAAGACTGCGCTGTTACTGAAGTGCAGGTCGCAATGGAATGTACAGGTGATCTCAGCAAGACTATGCAGGTCGAGAGCATAATGGACGAGGATGCTATGTGTTCCGAAGTAGTCGGACTTGTAGGTGAACCATTCTCAATCGAGACCACTTCGGATTTCAATAATGCCACTATTACATTTAAAGTAGATCAAAGCAAGCTTGAAGATACAAACTTTGAAGATTTGATGTTTTTGTGGTATGACAGGGATAATGATAAATTTGTTGAACTTGAAACCGAACACAATGCGGGTAATTCGACTGTCAGTGTGGAAACTACACATTTTAGCGATTATATGCTGGTCGATGCTAATAAATGGGTAGCTAGGTGGAGAGGAATTGAGAGCCTTTACAGGACGTCTTTAAGTTCAAAAATAACTTTTCGCTCACCATCAGTTTTTTTTGAAGTAATAAACACCCGCAATAAAAATTTATTATCTGACAGCTTATATTTAGAAGTTTTAAAGGATTTATCAGAATCGTCATCGCCCTTTCGTCGAGGTTTTTATACTAATAGAATACTTACAAATTATGATGGTTTAAGCACTTCTGGTAAGTTTACTCCCTCATTAGATGATATCATTGATGATTTGAGCGATCCATCGGTCTGGTTTTGGGAGGTCACTAATCTTTTGGAGCAGATAAGAACATCGACATCGGATTTGTACATTCCTTCAAGCTTAAAAGATGGTTCTAGAAAAGCTAGGGAAATAACTATAGTGTTAGTACTTGATGATTATTACGTATCTAATCATCATCCTACAGAAACGATACAACAAATTTTAGCACATAATACTGTATTCTATTTTGTTGATTTTCGAGGTGAACATGATTCACTGCTTGATAGTATTGCAAAAGGATCAAATGGTGAATATTTTAATTATTCACCGGAAAATATTGAAAAACTAAAAAAGATCCTTTCAACTCCTATAGAACATACATCAACAACACAATATTATAAAGATACTGACGAAGATGGTTTTTTTGATGTTGAAGAGATAAACGGCTGGATGTATAAATCAAACGGAACTACTACACATGCTCGTACTAATCCCGAAAAGAAAGATTCCGATGGTGATGGACTGGATGATAATGTTGAAATGAATCCCACTCTGATTTATGAGGCATCGAATGATCCTAACATTCCTGATAAGTATTATTATAAAATGTATTCTGATCCCAGTACACCGGATACGGATGGGGATTATCTGAACGATAAGATAGATGTTTCCCCGTTAACGGAAGATCCGATAAAGATCACTGATGTAAATCTTGATGATTCAAACAGTATATATGGTATGAATCCACCCTTAGATTCAGTAAGTGATTTGACTGATGGTGAATTACGCAGGATAAGTGTAGATGGTGGTGATGAATTTAAAAATTGTTATAAATTTACAAGAAAAACTGGCAATAAGAGTTTTCGGTTTATATTAGCTCCTACGAAGGATACAGACTATAAAATAACAATAACCAACACAGAACTTGAGAATGTTAAACTTACAGTCCATAAGGATGGATGTAAATTTGAGCGAATTAATGGTACTAATTCTGTTAGTTATACTTTACCATTGAAAAACGGTCATGAATACGAGATTGAGATTATCAACAACTCTAAAATTGCTGATACTTGTGAAGTTACTATAGCACAGGATAACTGGGTTTATGCGCCAAATGGAGCTTTTCTTGATTATACAGATGAAGATTCAATTTACACTAATGTGGTCTATTACCTCAGTGATAGTACTGTTAAAGGTATAATTGAAAATTATGCCCTATATGGTGAAGGCGATGAGCTAAAAGTTGATGATTTTGATAGTAAAACTGAAGAACAAAATAATAAAGCTTGTGAACATTATGCTCAAATTTTCCATGATGCCTTTGCAGGCTTGTCAAATGATAAATTGTCAAAAATTTTATCAATAATAGGCCCTACAAATACAGCGGCAGGAGTAGTCGTTGTAATTCCCAGTGTAACTGCTAGGCTTGGAGAACAGTTAGCAGGAAAATGTGGCGTAGGAATTACGATATTCGGTGCATATTTAACAGCTGTAGATTTAATAGAAGAATTTGACAAATCTAAAATAAAAAAAGCTCTATATGAAGGTAAGTATAATATAAAGATGGCAATTACAAGTTATTACCGAACAGATTATCCTTCATATCAGAAAATATATGAATGTGATATAGACTGGGCAGGATGGGAAAATAATGGTTATATAAATCGTTACGCTGATCCAACACTACTAGGTTCATTATTTGGATATACATCCTATCGCATAAAAAATATCGTTCCATTAAATATATATGCTCCACATAAAGACGAAAATGGAGAGTGGATTATTTCTGTAGTGGAAAATGAAACTGGAGAATGGATACCAAATGATTAAAAGGTTTTCTTTTATAGCGCTTTTATTTGCAATCATTATTTCTGTTATCGTGTTTTTCTCTCACTATACTATAATAAATGGACATATTTATTCTTATAAAACTACAAACTTGGATCTTTCAAAGGAAAAAGCATCAACACTTCATGAAGGTAAGCTAAATAATTTCAAAAAGCTAAAAGTCCTTAATATTCGTACTTCAAAGATAAACAGCTTATCTTTTTTAAGTGATATGGATGAACTAGAAGAATTACAATTTGGATATATATCTTTATCATCATCAGAAAAAATCGATGGATCCGCCCTTCGCCATATTTCTGATTTGAAGTGCTTAAGAATTGTCGATATAAATCGTTTGGTAAACTGGGATATGAATGAAATAGAGAAATTCAAAAAGCTTACATTCTTAGAAATTTCATTTTCTTATCTGTCATCGGATGCGATATATGATATCAGCCGAATTAATTCCTTAGAGAAATTAGATCTTGCTGAATCTACAATAGAAGATTTATCAGCACTGAAAGCAATCGAAAATCTTAAAACTTTAGATTTATACAAAGCTTATCTTAAAGATCCATCAGGTCTTTACGAGCTCGATCAAATAGTCAATCTGGATATAATTGATTTTCAAGATATAGATGTATACCGACTTGCCGATATGCGTTCATTGAAAAGGATTTTAATTCGTGAAGGACAAATGTCAGAAAAAGAACTAGCTGTTTTAAAAGATGCTTCAATCGAAATATATTATGATCCAAAAGAATTTGATTCATATGCGCTATAAAATGCAACTTTCACAATTGACAATATAACTTTTGAACATGTTAAATTACAAGGAATCCGTAATTCACCAGAAAGTGCAGCAGACCAACATCTGCTGCACTTTTTTTCCCGACATGGGTAAAATTCTAACGGGTGAAAAAACATAAGCATCAAGTTTGACGGTTACTAACTATTTTTTATTAATTCGTACATGTCAAACCCGTCGAACTCCCCACCTGTGTATGCCGCTCAGACTGCCACAGCTGCACGGGCATTTTGCCCACCCTCGCCGGTGACTGCCCACGGGCACTGCCCGGCAATAAGTGATATACTTTGTATGGCACGTCTATGACGTGACTATACACCAAGGAGGTCTATCACATGGTAGACTACAAAGGAATTCTCAGGCTCAGCAATAAAGGCTACAGTCTGAGACAGATTGCTGCAAGTTTCACATCACACGGTCAAGAATGTTCTGGATCTTGTTGCAAAGCATCAGATAGGATGGCCGATAGATGATGATGTCACAAATGTCGATATTGCTTGAAGTTTATTATACCATTTCGGACACCGGAGGTCTAGGCGCGGATGGTTTGACGGTTACTATAAAACGCTTGTCTTGGAACATAATGCATGAACTTTAGAGAATTCTGTTTTCGCAGAGGTTTATACTGCAAATTAAAAAAGCTGCGGAGCGGATGGCGCTTCACAGCTTTTAGGGCGTATTCGGTTTCCTTTGGAAATCATTAATTACTATGCAATAATCAAATTTGCATTCATAGCAGAGCATTGATTATTCAATGATTTCAATGGTGCTGATGATTTTAGACTTTTCATAAAAAATGACTTTGACAGGATACATGTGTGGTTGATGCGTATCACCGGTTATAGGATCAACAACCATTTTGCTTTTATTCATCGGATTGTTATTGATGAGGTATTCCCACTGCTGATCAGTGATATATAATTCAATGTAAGCACCATTATACGGAATCTTTATGGTATTTTTTGAATCTGGATGATTTATGGAAAACTCTTTGGTAACAATATGGAATTGATCGTTAACGGTTTCTTTTTTACCTGTAAAAAGATCGATATACAGGTTGAACGATAACAGAGCTGCTATCAGAATACTAATACAATAATCGTATTTTATATGTCTTGATGATTTCAAACTATATACCACAAGAGCAACCCCGGATACAATCACAACGGAACACAATATAACATTACAGTAATAATACCAATCCCCATTATTGGGTAACCGCCTGAGCAGGAGAAAAAGTATGAAACAGATCGAGAATACATTTCCTCCAAAGTATTTTTTTGCTTTATTCATAATGCCTCCTGAAATTGAATCCTGATCAGAGGTGTTTTATTCACGATTTATTATACCACAACTCCCATGAAAAAACAACCTCCGCTTTCATCAAATTGCCGCCTAAACAGCGTAATAACTGCGACGTATCCCTGCACTGCCGGAATGCGAGTGAGATTTATATTGTTTTCGATTTTTACTGGGCAGTCACCGGCGAGGGTGGGCAAAATGCCCGTGCAGCTGTGGCAGTCTGAGCGGCATACACACCACCGAAGTCTAATGGAGTATAATAAACTCAAAGAAGTATCATGGAGTTCATTGGAGTATATTAGATACCGTCAAATCCTCAGCACTTACCCCACCGTGCCTTGGGGGCTAACTGGCTCTGTTTTATTATAGCATACATACCCACCGATATCTGCTATAATTGGATATGCAAATATTAGTTTATCATATTCATAATTAATTCCGGTAGATACTGCTACAGGTTTATTGTTACTATTCAGAACGGAGAGAGTTACCCGAAGAGTTCAGATATGATACAATGTATTAGGCGTGTTGTCTGCCAACCCGATCGCAAAGAACGTATTAACCCTTCTCAAAGACAGATTCTAAAGAGCTAAATCCTATGAGAATGGATAACATCAATACCATAACTTACAATAAAGTATCGTTCTCTTCATGATTATATCTTCCTTGTACTTGAATAATTTGAACATATACTGTTCTTAACATATGTTAAACAGGTATTTGCCGTCAACAAAGTCATACTTGCTTAGTTGCCAGCCTGAAGGCTTAATCATTCCAATGCCCTCACGCTCAGTTGTCGGCATCATATCAATGGAAATGCAAGCGATACACGTGCCACAACGACCTAGATTATCAAGTTCAGGATAGTATTCATAGGACTGTGTTGTGATCTCATCGTTATTAAAAAACGGCTTATTGTCGTTTACCTCACAGTAAGGTGCATTACTGAAAGAAGGAATATCATTTATGGAAAACTGCGTAGATTGCTTTTCAGGTTCTACGCTAGTTGTTGCTGATGTTGTGGTCTCTGAAACCATTGTTGTTTCAGTTATAGATGTAGTGGCAGCAGTAGTAGTAGTTGCAGAACGTGTTTCTTTATCTGCTTCAGACGTTATAATTTCTGTCTGAGCCGAGGAAGTAGGTTTATCTGTATCAGAAGCTTTGTTTCTAGTATTATAGGAAACACACGATGTTAATGTTATTACGAACATCATAGCTGCGATCAACAGTTTATTCTTCATGAAATTTCCTCCTCTCGCAGTTATATTGATTAGTCCTTCACTTATACTTACTATAATATTACTATAATAATTAAATATCCAAACTTGAAGCTGGGAATTGTATTAAGAAAATAATATTATATGACAAGAGGACTTTTGCAACGCAGAAGTCCTCTTTTTTTAATTTTGTCTACAGTCAAAGTTCTTTTTATGATTATACCATATTTTCGTATATTCGTCAAATATGCTATCTGAAAAGGTTGTTTTTCGGTTTATCTGTTCAGAACAAATTTTGAGCGTCTGATGTTATGTTATTCTTGCCTTATATCACCTTATGCGAATAAAGATAAACTTAATATATCATATTTATAGGCAAAACTGTCAAGAGTTACAAATCGGTTATTTTGCCCAAAAACATCTTCATATTATCTTGCTATTTCTTCCTTTTTGTGGTATAATAAAATCTATAGTATACTTCATAAAGTAAGGTGAAATATATGAGATCGTCTAGCGAGTATATTGATAAACTGAATCAGGTTCTTTCAAATAAAAGTAATGCTGATGTTTATATTATCAACGATAAACTCACATTATCTGTATTTTCTGTGCTCGAAAAGAGCCTGAGAAATGTTCGCAGGATTTATCTTATTATTCGTGATAATCCTCATCTTCCTAAAGATGAGGTATCTCGTGAGTTTGAGATGAATCCCAATGATACACTCTACAACGAATATGATATAATTGAGAAAAACGAACTGACTCATTTTGCTAAGGCTAAAGCTATGCATGATTTTATCAAGAATCATGTTGAAATAAGAAAACTTAATCCCCGTGCAAAGATAGGTATCAATGTACTTATTGTTGACGAGGATTTTATGATCACTGGTACTACTTCTCTTGAACTGAGTGAAGAACACTCTGAAAGAAGTGTCAACTTCAACACGACGATAGATAGTAGTATGGATCAGTCGCAGATAACTAATTTTAGAAATGAATTTGAAAGAATATGGCTTTCCGATCAGCTCACATCGGATTTCAAAGATGAATTACTAAAAAGCCTTTCTTTTGTGTATAAGGAGCATTCAC